>JAUMBO010000189.1:0-6624 GCA_032119635.1 Solirubrobacterales bacterium | reverse complement strand
CCAGGGCGGCTGCCCGGAAGGTACCGGCACCGGGGGTCCCGGCTACCAGTTCGAGGACGAGTTCAACCCCCACAAGGTGATCCGCGGAGCCCTGGCGATGGCGAACGCCGGCCCGAACACGAACGGCTCCCAGTTCTTCGTCGTAACCACCCCGACTGCCGAATGGCTGGACGGCAAGCACACCGTCTTCGGCGAGGTGACCGAAGGGATGGACGTCGTCATGGAGATCGAGACCTCCCCGACCGACGGCCACGACAAGCCTCTCGAAGACCAGAAGATCGAGTCGATCACCCTGCTGGACTGACCGGGTCGGGATCTCCGGGCCGGACCGCCTGACGACTACGCCCGGCAGGGGAGGAAGGTTCAGGCCGCGCCGTCGTCGCCCGAGGCGGGATCCCGCCGGGCGACGTAGACCACCCGGTCGCCGGCCTGGGTGGGCAGGCAACCCGGCTCGCCGGGCCGGATCAGATCTTCACCCCGGATTATCGCGACGATCGTGTCGCCCGCCTCTCGCTGCGGGTCCGAGCCGGCCTCGGTCACCGTCCATTCGTCGATGTCCAGCCCAGCCCCGAAGGTCAGCAGGTCGTTGACCACCTCGGCTGCGTCCGGTGCCTCGGCCGCCATTCCGAGAAGTCGACCGGCCGATGAAGAGGAGACGACTATCTGATCGGCTCCGGCGCTCTTCAGCATCTCTGCGTTGGTCTGCTCCCGGCAGGCCGCGACCACGGTTGCCTCGGTGTTCTGCTCCCGGACCCTGAGGATCGTCAGCACGGCGTGATCGTCGGAGTCGAGCGCCACCACCACGGTCTTCGCCCGCCCGACTTCGGCCGCCTGGAGGATCGCCGGGTCGAAAGAGGATCCCCGAATTCCGGTCAGCCCTTCGGCATTCGCCTGGCTCAGGGCGTCATCGCGGTCGTCGATCGCGACCGCATCCATCGCGGGCGAATACCGCCGCAGGTAGTCGAGCGCCGCTCGGCCCTTGACTCCGAATCCACAGATGATCGTGTGCTGGTCCAATTTCTTCTGCCAGTTCCTCAGTCGGTACAGGAACCTCGACCTCTCGGCGAGGACCTGAAGCGTAGTCCCTACCAGCAGGACGATGAACAGGATCCTCGCCGGGGTGACGACGAAGACGTTGATCAGGCGGGCGCTCTGGGTCGCCGGGACGATGTCCCCGTAGCCGGTCGTGGTCACGCTGACCGTCGCGTAGTAGAGCGCGTCGATGAAGGTGAGCGGCGCGCTGCTCTGGCTGTCGGTGTAGCCGTCCCGCCCGATGTAGGTAATCAGGGCGATGAACAGGATCAACAGGCTGGCCAGCGCGAATCGCTGAAGGATCGCGCGAACGGGGTTGTCCTTGACCCGGCTGAACTTGAAGGCATCCGGCGGCAGCGTGAAGCGGGAGGCTTGCTCCTTCTCCCGGATCCGGTTCTTCCTCGGTTTTCCCGTCTTCTCGTCCGACAACCCGGGTCAGGTTAGACCGGCCCGGCCCGGCCGGGGATGCAAAGTGCCGGAAATGGCCCTGCCAGATACCCTGAGGGGCCGATGTTTTCCCTGCCCGAAGCCGAAACAGCGACCCCCGCCAGGGGTGTGGGATGAGCGAGCCCCTGGCCCCGGGATTCGATCCCGTCAGCTACGAGGAGTGGCTGGAGAAGGCGACCGGTGGAGACCCTTCGGGCGAGGCTGTGACCCGGCTAGGCGATGGGGTCGAAGCCAAGTGGCTCTACACCTCGGCCGACGCCCTCGCCCCGGATCCGGCCGGCCTCCCGTCCCGCGAGCCGTTCGTGCGCGGGATCCGGGCCGGTCGCCCCTGGCAGGTGCGCCAGGAGAACGGTGACCCGGAGCGGTCCCGGGCGAACGCCGAGATCCTCGAGGACCTGCTCGGTGGGGCTACCGAGGTGACCGTCCTCTTCGACCGGGCCGCCCGCATCGCGGCCGCCCCCGAGGACCCGGCCTTCCGCTCCGGCCGTGGTGATTCCGGGATCGCGCTCTCGACCATGTCAGACCTCTCGGAGGTACTCGATGGCGTTCTGCTCGACGTCGCCCGGGTCGCGCTGGATGCCGGCTCCGCCTTCCTCCCGGCGGCATCCTTCCTGGCCGCGATCTGGGAGCAGCGGGGGATCGAACCAGAGGCGGCTCTCGGTTCCTTCCGGGCCGATCCGCTCGGCACCCTGGCCGGCGAGGGCCAACTCCCGTACTCGGCCGAGGAGGGCCTCGCCTACGCGGCCCGGCTCGCCCTCGAGTCGGCCCGCACCTACCCGGCCGTCCGGGCACTTGGGGTCGATACCTCTCCTTACGTACGAGCCGGCGCGACCCCGGCCTGGGAGCTCGCGATCGCCCTCTCGACGGCGCTCGAACACCTGAGGGCCGGTGACGCCGAAGGGCTCGAGCCGGCCGCCGTCGCCCGGACGCTCGAGTTCACCCTCCAGGCCGGGAGCGACCAGTTCCTCGAGATGGCCAAGTTCCGGGCGATCCGGAGACTCTGGTTCCGGGTGCTGGAAGAGTGCGGGGTCGAGCCCGAGTCCCGTCACTCGGCTACCTACGCCCGCACCTCGGGCCGGATGCTCACCTGGGTCGATCCCTGGGTCAACATGCTGCGGACCACGGCCGCCACTTTCGCCGCCGGCGCTGCCGGGGCCGACGGGGTTTCCGTGACCCCGTTCGATCGGCCGCTCGGCCGGCCCGGGGACCTGGGCCGGCGGATTGCCCGGAACACCCAGACGATCGTCCAGGACGAGGCATCGGTCGGCCGGACGGCCGATCCCCTGGCCGGCTCCTGGTACGGCGAGTCGCTGACCGGTCAGCTCGCAAACGCAGCCTGGGAGCGCTTCCAGGAGATCGAGGGTGCCGGCGGGATGGTCGAGGTGATCCGCTCCGGCGCCATCCAGGCCACCCTGATCGACCAGGCCGACCGGTTCGAGGAGGAGCTCCTCCACCGGGAGAAGGTGATGACTGCGGTCAACGAGTTCCCGATCCTGGGCGACGATCGCACCGGCACCGAGTCCTTCGATACCGGGCCACTCGCCCGGCTCGAGGCCGAACGGCTCGCCGAGGCCGATCCGGTCGACTGTTCGGCCCTGGCCGGCGAGGACCTCGACCGACTCTTCGATCGGGCGATCGGCCTGGCCCGGGCCGGGGCCCGGATCGACGAGATGATCTACGCCCTGGATGGCAGTGAGGAAGAGGTCGACGCGGTGACCCCGCGTCCCGATGCAGCTCCCTTCGAGCAGCTCCGCAAGGTTGCCGCCGACCACGAGGCAAAGACCGGCCAGACCCTCCAGATGTTCCTCGCCTGCCCCGGCCCGATCGCCTCCCACGTGGCCCAGGCCAACTGGGCCAAGAGCTTCTTCGAGTCGGGCGGGATCACGACCGTGCCGAGTGGGGCCGTGCCCGGCAACGAGGAGCTGGCCGAGGCCTTCTCGAAGGGAGGCTTCGAGGTGGCGGCCGTCTGCGCCGGAAAGGACATCGAGCCCGATCAGGTCGCCGATCTCGTTTCCCGGCTCCGGAGGGCCGGGGCCACCTTCGTCTACCTGGTCCGGCCGGCCCCCGGGGTCGAGGAGGCGGCCGGGGCAGACGATGTGGTCCGCGACGGGGTCGACATGCAGGTCACCCTGGCCGGGGCCCTGGGGAGGCTGGGGGTCACATGAGCGGGCCCGAAGAGATCAACGGCTCGGGTCCCGGCGCGGTACCTGACTTCACCGGGGTCGAGCTCGGTGGGGTGAACCGGGAGGCCGAGTCCGAGGGAGCGATCCGGGAGGTCTTCTCCGAGGCACTGGGTCCCAGCGGCTACCAGTGGGAGACCCCGGAAGGGATCGAGCTCGATCCGGGCTACACCTCCGAGGCGATCAAAGACCTCGACTTCCTCGAGACGATGCCCGGCTTCCCGCCCTACCTCCGCGGGCCGTACCCGACGATGTACGTCAACCGGCCGTGGACGATCCGCCAGTACTCGGGCTTCTCCACGGCCGAGGACTCGAACGCCTTCTACCGCCGCAACCTCGCCGCCGGCCAGCGTGGCCTCTCGATCGCCTTCGACCTGGCGACCCACCGCGGTTACGACTCCGACAACCCGAGGGTGATGGCCGACGTCGGCATGGCCGGGGTCGCGATCGATTCGATCTACGACATGCGGACCCTCTTCGACGGCATCCCACTCGACCAGATGTCGGTCTCGATGACGATGAACGGGGCCGTCCTCCCGGTCATGGCGCTCTTCATC
The DNA here is from genome assembly GCA_032119635.1 of Solirubrobacterales bacterium. GTDB lineage: Bacteria > Actinomycetota > Thermoleophilia > Solirubrobacterales > 70-9 > 67-14. Next base: position 2,408 of record JAUMBO010000189.1, on the reverse strand, counting down.
GTCGCCGGCGAGGAGCAGGGCGTTCCCCATGACCTGCTCACGGGGACGATCCAGAACGACATCCTCAAGGAGTTCATGGTCCGGAACACCTACATCTACCCGCCCCGCCCCTCGATGCGGATCGTCTCGGACATCATCGCCTACACCTCGAAGGAGATGCCCCGCTTCAACTCGATCTCGATCTCCGGGTACCACATGCAGGAGGCAGGGGCGACCGCCGACCTCGAGCTCGGCTACACCCTGGCCGACGGGATCGAGTACGTGAAGGCCTCGCTCGCCGCCGGCCAGGACGTCGACGAGTTCGCGCCCCGGCTCTCCTTCTTCTGGGCGATCGGGATGAACTTCTTCATGGAGGTGGCGAAGATGCGGGCCGGCCGTCTGCTCTGGTCCCGGTTGATGCGCCAGTTCGACCCGAAGGATGCCCGCTCGATGTCGCTTCGGACCCACTGCCAGACCTCGGGCTGGTCGCTCGCCGCGCAGGACCCCTACAACAACGTCATCCGGACCTGCGTCGAGGCGATGGCCGCGACCCAGGGCCATACCCAGTCGCTCCACTCGAACTCGCTCGACGAGGCGCTCGGCCTGCCGACCGACTTCTCGGCCCGGATCGCTCGCAACACCCAGCTCTTCCTCCAGTACGAGTCCGGGACGACCCGGACGATCGACCCCTGGGCCGGCTCCTACTACGTCGAGTACCTGACCGACCGGCTCGCCCGCAAGGCGCTCGACCACATGGCCGAGATCGACGAAGCCGGTGGGATGACCGAGGCGATCAACGCCGGCATCCCGAAGCTCCGGATCGAGGAGGCGGCAGCCCGGACCCAGGCGAGGATCGACTCCGGTGCCCAGCCGGTCGTCGGGGTGAACCTCTTCCAGCCGGAAGGCGACACCTGGGTCGACGTCCTGAAGATCGACAACGACGAGGTCCGGAACGCCCAGGTGGCAAAGCTCGAACGACTCCGCGAGGAGCGCGACCAGGGGGAGGTGGACCGGGCGCTCGCTGCCCTGACCCGGGCCGCCGAGACCGGCGAGGGCAACCTGCTCGAGCTGGCCGTCGAGGCTGCGAGGACGTATGCGACCGTCGGCGAGATAAGCGATGCTCTGGAGAAGGAGTACGGTCGCCATCAGGCCGAGATCAAGTCGATCGGCGGTGTCTACCAGGAGGAGATCGGTGTGGATTCTGATTCCTTCACGAACGTAAAAGAGAGGGTCGTCCAGTTCGAAAAGGCCGAGGGCCGCCGGCCCCGGATCCTGGTCGCCAAGATCGGCCAGGACGGGCACGACCGCGGCCAGAAGGTGATTGCGACCGCCTTCGCAGACCTCGGCTTCGACGTGGACATCGGCCCGCTCTTCCAGACCCCCGAGGAGGTCGCCCGCCAGGCGATCGAGGCCGACGTCCACGCGGTCGGGGTCAGCACCCTGGCAGCCGGCCACATGACCCTCGTCCCCCAGCTCCGGGCAGCGCTCGACGAGCTCGATCGGCCCGACGTCGCGATCGTCGCCGGCGGGGTGATCCCCCCGGTCGACTTCGAGCCGCTCCGCGAAGCCGGGGCCGACCTGATCTTCCCGCCCGGCACCGTGGTCGGCGAGGCGGCCGGTGAGCTGCTCGATCTCCTCGCCGAGCGGCGCGGCCTCGACCTGAAGACGGCCTGATGGCCGGATCGGTGGACCTGGCCGAGCTGGAGAAGGGAGTCCTCGCCGGGGACCGCGGCTCGCTCTCTCGGGCGATCACCTTGGCCGAGAGCACCCGGCCCGAGGATGCGCCGGACGCCCAGTCCCTGATTGCCGACCTGTTGCCGAAGACCGGCGGGGCAGCCCGGGTCGGGCTGACCGGCGTGCCCGGGGCCGGAAAGTCGACCGCGATCGAGGCGCTCGGCCTCTGGCTGATCGAGCGGGGCAAGAAGGTCGCCGTTTTGACCATTGATCCGTCGAGCACCCGGACCGGCGGTTCGATCCTCGGCGACAAGACCCGGATGCAGAGCCTCTCTGCCTCCGAGGATGCCTTCATCCGGCCCTCGCCTTCGGGCGGGGTTCTGGGCGGGGTCGCCCGGCGGACCCGCGAGGCGATACTCCTCTGCGAGGCGGCAGGCTACGACGTGGTCCTGGTCGAGTCGGTCGGGGTCGGCCAGTCTGAGGCCGAGATGGCCGACCTGGTCGACACCCTCTGCCTGCTGCTCGTTCCCGGTACCGGCGACGAGCTCCAGGGGATCAAGCGGGGCCTGATGGAGGTGGCCGACGTGGTGGTGGTCAACAAGGCAGACGGCGACCGGGTAAACGCGGCTAACCGGGCGAGGGGGGACTTCCGCCAGGCCCTCCACATGCTGCCGCCCTCGACCCCGGGGTGGGAGACGCCGGTCCTCACCGCCTCCGCCCTGGAGGGGACCGGGCTGGCAGGGATCTGGGATGCG
>JAUMBO010000188.1:0-34131 GCA_032119635.1 Solirubrobacterales bacterium | reverse complement strand
TGCCTCCTGCCCTGGTTCCCGGCCCTCGACAACGCCGGGCTGGCGATCCGGAATCGTGGCGCGAGCCGCCGGGCGGCCCGGGAGGCGGCCCGGCCGGTCTTCGAGCGCCTCGGCCTGACGGGATTCGAGGGGGCGAGGCCGGCCGAGCTCTCGGGCGGAATGAGACAACGGGTCGCCTTCGCGCGGACCCTGCTGGCCGGCAAGTCGGTGCTGCTGCTCGACGAGCCGTTCGCCTCGCTCGACGGGCTGACCAGGCGGGACCTCCAGGAGTGGGTCGCCCCGATCCTTGCCGGTGAGGAGCGCTCGACCGTCCTGGTCACGCACGACCTCGACGAGGCTCTTTACCTGGGCAGCCGCGTGCTCGTGCTCTCGGACCGCCCGGGACGGGTGATCGGCATCCGGGAGGCACCCGAACGGCACGGAATGGGGCCGGTAGAGGCGGCCGGCAGCCCGGACTTCGGCCAGGCCCGGGAAGAGCTCGCCGCGCTGCTCTCGACCGCCGCCGGGAGGCCGGTGGGTTGACGCCGACCCGGATCCTCGCCCCGCTCGCCCTCGTCCTGCTCTTCCTCGTCGCCTGGCAGGTCGCGGCCGAGACCGGCTTCCTCGCCGACACCCTCGGCCTCGACCCACTGCTCGTTCCGTCGCCCTCCGAGATCGCCACCGCGCTCTTCGAGGACCGGGCCATCCTGGCCGAGAACGCACTGGTCACCCTGACCGAGGTGGTGGTCGGTTTCGCCCTCGCCCTGGTGATCGGGGTGGGTGCCGCCGTCCTGCTCCACCTGAACGAACCCCTCCGACGGGCCGCGTACCCGGTCGTGGTCGCCTCCCAGACGATCCCGGTGATCGTGATCGCCCCGATCCTGGTCGTCTGGTTCGGGTACGGGATCGGACCGAAACTGGCCGTGATCGCCCTGATCTGCTTCTTCCCGATCGCGGTCAACACGCTGGACGGGCTGCGCTCGGTCCCGCGGGACCTGATCGACATGATGCGCTCGCTCGATGCCGGGCGGTGGCGGATCCTGGCCGACGTCGAACTTCCGGCCGCCCTCCCCTACCTGTTCTCCGGCGCCAAGATCGCGGTCGCCGTGGCAGTGATCGGGGCCGTCTTCGGCGAGTGGGTCGGGGCCAGCAGCGGACTCGGATACCTGATGCTCCAGGACAACGCCCAGCTCGAGACCGCCCGCCTGTTCGCCTCGGTCTTCCTGCTCTCGGCCCTGGCCCTGCTCCTATTCGGCCTGGTTGCCGCCCTGGAGCGGCTGTCCATCCGGTGGCGATGACTTTCGCACCGCGGTACGGGGAGATCTCCCCGGCCGTGGGTAGAGTGCGGGCCGGATGAACCACGGATCTTCCGATCGCACCCCGGTTCCGCTCCGGGGGCTGCTCCTGGCCCTCGCAGTCGTGCTCGCCGCGGCCACCGTGACCGCCTGCTCGGAAAAGTCCGGGACGGTCGACCCGGCGAACCCCGAACGGACCCCTTTCTCGGTCGCCCTCGACTGGTACGCCAACCCGGACCACGCCGGGTTCCTCGTCGCCAGGGACGAAGGCTTCTTCGACGACGCCGGACTCGAGGTCGACCTGCAGGAGCCGACCGATCCGGCTCTGCCCCTGAAGCTGGTCGCCGCCGGGGAGGTCGACCTGGCGATCTCCTACCAGCCCGAGGTCCTGCTGGCCAGGGAGAAGGGCAGCGACGTGGTCGCGGTGGCCTCGCTCGTCGGACGGCCGCTGACCTCGATGATCTGGTTGCCCGGATCGAAGATCAGATCGACCGCAGACCTGAAGGGAAAGACGGTGAGTACGGCCGGCATCCCGTACCAGAAGGCCTACCTGGAGACGATCCTCGAGCGGGCCGCCGTTCCGGCCGACTCCGTCCGGACCGTCGGGGTCGGACAGGGCCTCGTTCCCTCGATCATCGGCGGACGGGCCGATGCGACCCTGGGACCATTCTGGAACATCGAGGGAGTGACACTCAGGCAGGAGGGCCGCAAGCCGACGATCAAGCCGGTCGACCGGTTGGGCGTCCCCTCCTACGACGAGCTCGTGCTGGTCGCCGACCGCTCCCGACTGGCCGAGGACCCAACCGGGGTCTGCCTCTTCCTCGCGGCCCTCGCCAGGGGGACCGAGCTGGCGGTCGCGCGTCCGGGGCTGGCGACGGCTGCAGTGCTGGACGCCAACCCGGCCCTCGCCCGCGACCGCAAGGTGACCCGGGCCCAGGTCGAGACGACCCTGCCGCTACTCGCCGGGGAGGGTGGCTCCAGGCCGTATGGCTACCTCAGCTCGGTCGAGTGGCAGCGGTTCATCAACTGGGCCTTCGAGAACGGGGTACTCGCAGAGGGCCAGCGGGCGGTCGAGGCGCTGAGCAACGACTACCTGCCCGGCGAGTGCGTCGAGACCGGGATCGAGTGATCCGGTAGCAGCCCGGTACGGGCTAGCGGTCGAGCATGTGGATGTCGACCAGGAAGGAACGGCTCGCCAGCACTTCCGAGGCCCGCGGCCTGCGCCTCAGTCCCCTGCGGCGGCTCTTCCTGCCTCCACTTGCCACCGAGCCGACCGCCCTGACCGCGGCGACCGTGGCCGCCCCGGCCAGCGCTCCACCGGCGACCGCCAGCGCGGCCGTCGTCACCTCGCCCCGGATCGGTTCGGCCGGGGCGCCGGGTGCTTCGTAGCGTTCGGGGACGGAAGCCGGATCGACCGGGCCGGTACTTCCCAGGTCCTCCTCGGAGACGATCTCTCCGTCGAGGTCCTCGACCTCGTCCATCGGCATCTGCGCTCCGCCCTTCACGGCTTTCCAGACTAGCGACGGGAGCAGGTCACCCGTTGGCCGAAGGCCGCTCCCCTCCCACCGCTTTTCCGTAAATACGGAACTTCTTGCGCACCACCCCGCCCATCCCCTCGAGCGCCCGGTTCATCGGTTCGTTGGTCTCGAGGATCCAGCCGGCCTCGCCCTTCATGATCCCGTCGGGTCTCGTGGTGTCCATGTGCCTCACGTAGAGGGCGGCCGCCACCCCGGTCTGCTGGTAAGCCTTCTTGACCCCTAGGGCCAGGATCCGGACCGTGTCGATCTTCCTGCGGCCAGTCAGGAACTTCAGCCAGCCGAAAGGGAACAGGCGGCCACCCATCCGGATCAGGACCTGGTTGACGTCCGGCAGGGTCAGGGCCGCGCCGACCACCGTGCCGTCGTCCTTCTCGGCGATCATCGCCCAGTCCTCGTCGAGGATCAGCCGAAGCGCCTTCGCGTGGAACTTGACCTCGTCGTCGGTGAGCGGCACGAAGCCCCAGTTGTCCCCCCAGGCCTCGTTGTAGACCTGGTGGAAGCGGGCAATCTCGGCCTCCATGTCCGATCGCCTCATCTTCCGGATCGTGATCCCGTTCTCGTCGAGGCTCTTCTGGGCCGCCTCGTGGATTGCCGGGTGGAAGGCGAGGCCTTCCTTCAGCTTGCCCATCTCGAGGTGCCACATCAGCAGGTCGATCTCCTTGGAGAAACCGTTCTCCTCGAACAGTCGGGAGTAATAAGGGGGGTTCCACCGCTCGAGAATGACCGGCCGGTAGTCGAAGCCCTCGATCATCACCCCCAGCTCGTCGTTGGTGGTGAAGTCCATCGGCCCGAGTGCCCGCTCCCTGCCTCGCTCCGCCAGCCACCCGGTGGCTGCGTCGAAAAGTGCCTTCGCCGCCTCGGAGTCGTCCTCGCACTCGAAGAAGCCGAACTGACCGTCGTTGCCGCCGTGGTAGGCATCCCAGTTGTGGTCGATCTGGGCACTGATCGTGCCGACCGCCCGGCCATCGCGCTCGGCGAGGAAGAGCTCGACCTCGGCGTGGTCGAAGTACGGGTTCTTCCTGCGGTCGAGGAAGGCCTTCCGTTCGAAGACCAGCGGCGGCACCCACTCGGGGTTGTCGCGATTGACCGCGAACGGGACCTCGATGAACCGCCTGAGGTCGCGGCGACCAGCTACCGGCCTGACGGTGACCCCGGACACGGGCCGCAAGCTACCAGCCCGGACGGGGCGACCCGACCTAGCCCGCAGCTTCGGCCTGGCGGAGACCGCGGATCGCCCAGAAGCCCATCAGGGCGATCAGACCGAACACGACCAGGTAGGCCCCGAAAACCCCGGTCGGCTCGCCGGCCATCAGGCTCCTCGCCGCGCTCAGCAGGGCGGTGATCGGGTTGACGCTGGCGATCGGCTCGATCCAGCCGGTCAGGAGTTCCTGCGGCACGTAGACCGGGGCGAGGAAGAGGATGATGAATACCGGCAGCTGCATCAGGGGGCCGGCCTGCAGGGAGCGGAACCGGAGTGCGATCCCGGCCGAGAAGAGCAGTGCGGCCACGTTGGAGAGCAGCGCGAGGCCGTAGATGCCGGCCAGGTTCAATCCGCCTCCCGCGACCTCCATACCGCCGGCCAGGGCGACCCCGGTCACGATCGTCCAGGTGACGCCGAGCCGGGCCGCGGCCCCGATCCCGTAGCCGAGGACGATCGAGCTGCGGCGACGGGTGGCCAGCATGAGCCTCCGCCCCATCCCCATCTCGAAGTCGCCGGCGATCGAGAACCCGGCGAAGACCCCGGCGAGGGTCGAGGCCTGGAGCAGGATGAAGCAGAACTGGAAGGCCGTGAAATCGTAGTAGTCGAAGTTGGGGGCGTCGCCGACCACCGAGAGGCCACCGGCGAAGGCGGCCAGGAAGAAGAGCGGGAAGACGAGCGAGGGGATGAACATCGAGGGTCGGGTGTAGAGGTTGTGCAGGTACCTCCAGGCGACCCCGGAGGCCGAGGAGAGATACCTGAGCGGCCCCGACTCGGTCCCGCCCGTCACCGGTCCATCCTCCCCGAGAGGAGTCTTGCCGAGATCGAGATCGTGGCCAGGGCGAGAGCGATCGCAATCCCGAACCCGAGCAGCAGGACCTCGGGATCCCACCCGGTGACCATCAGGGACCGGAGTGCCTCGATCAGGTAGCTGACCGGGTTGATGTCGGTGACGGTCCGGAACCAGTCGGTCTCGATCAGGTCCCGGGGCAGCGCCATCGAACTGAAGAAGAGAAGCACGAACATCAACGGGAACATCCCCTGGACGGCCTCGCCCGAGCCGGTCCTGAGCGCCATGATCAGACCGATCCCACCGAACCCGAGCGAGATCACGACGACCAGGGCGAACAGCACCACCACCCCGGCCGGGCCGGCCGCGAAGTCGGCCCCGAAGGCAAGTCCGACCGCCAGGTAGAGGATCGCCTGAAGCACCCCGAGCATCACCAGGCCGATCAGCTGGCCGACCATCAGGGCGGAGGGTCGCATCGGGGTCAGGACCAGCCGGTCGAAGAAACCGTTTTCGATGTCCTGGGCCAGCCCCTGGCCGGCGTTCATGGTCGAGAAGATCGCCGACTGGATGAAGGTGAAGGCGAGGGCGAAGGTCAGGTACGAATCCGTGGGGAAGCCGGGCAGCTCGGTCGCCGAATCGAGCCCGCCAACGTTCACCGCCAGTAGGAAGAGCGGGAAGACCAGGCTCGGGACGATCGCCTGGGGCTGCCTCAGGAGCCGAATCACCGAGCGGACCGCCATCGCCCGAATCTGAAGGCCGAGCACCGCCCCCGAGCCGATCGTCGCCGTGGCGCCGGTCACCGCGGCTCACCTCCCGGCTCCTCCCTGGAATCGGCCTCGCCCTCGAGGTGGTGGCCGGTCTTGGCCAGGAACACGTCGTCGAGCGTCGGTTCGTTGAGCACCAGGCTGGCGAGGGCGATTCCGGCCGCATCGAGCTCCCGGACGATCGCGCCGAGCTCGTCCACCCCCCGGTCGAGCCGCACCTCGACCGCTCCCCGTCCCGCAGGGAGCCTCGTGCCGAACCTCTCCAGCACCTCGGCGGCAGCCTCGCTCCGTCCGGGGTCGGCGGTCGTCACCTCGACGCTCGGCCTTCCGATCTCGCTCTTCAGCTCGGCCGGCGTTCCCTCGGCGACTATCCGTCCCGAATCGATGATCCCCACCCGGTCGGCGAGCTGGTCGGCCTCCTCCAGGTACTGGGTGGTCAGGAACACCGTCACCCCGTCTTCGCGGGAGAGGCGCTCGACCTCCTCCCAGAGGGCGGTCCGGCTCTGGGGGTCGAGGCCGGTCGTCGGCTCATCGAGGAAGAGGACCCGCGGCCAGTGGACGAGTGCCAGCGCCAGGTCGAGACGTCGCTTCATCCCGCCCGAGTAGCCACCGACCTTCCGGTCGGCGGCCTCCTCGAGACCGACCCGCTCGATCAGTTCCTCGCCCCGGCTCTCCCTGACACCGTGGGGCAGGCCCTGGAGGGCGGTCTGGAGACGCATGTGCTCACGGGCGGTCAGATGAGGGTCGAGTGCCGCCTCCTGGAGCGCGGCGCCGATCACCCCCCTCACCCCGGGCCCGTCGGAGACCACGTCGTGACCACCGACCCGGGCGGTCCCCGAGGTGGGAGGCAGCAGGGTGGTCAGGATGTGGACCGTGGTCGACTTGCCCGCCCCGTTGGGACCGAGGAACCCGTAGATCTCGCCCGGCTCGACGGCCAGCGAGATCCCGTCCACGGCCCGGGGTCCGTTCCGGAACTCCCGGACCAGATCTGAAGCGAATATGCCCTCGTCGGCTGCGTTCAACTCGTTTTCTTCTTCCCGCTGGCCGGGTCGATCCCGGGCCGGGAGGCCTCGCCCCGGGTCGCCTTCGCAGGGGGGAAGGCCGATCCCGGAATACGACTGGATCGGCGTGGACGAGGTGCTCCGATTATGCCAAGGGCGCCAATCCGGGCCGGAATCATCGCGATTTGGCAGACTTGGGGCATGAGCGAGACCGGGGTCGCCCCTCTAGACCTGTTCGAGAAGGTCTTCAACCACGAACGACGGGAGCAGCTCGAGGCGGCCAATGCCGCCGACCTGAATCCCTATTTCAGGCTGCTCACCTCCCAGGCCGGCCCGGTGGTCGAGATGGAAGGCCGGGAGACGATCATGCTCGGCTCGAACAACTACCTGGGCTTGACCGGGGACGAACGGGTCAAGCAGGCTTCGGCCCGGGCCCTCGAGCAGTACGGGACCGGGGTTACCGGGTCGAGGCTGCTGAACGGCACCACTCCGCTCCACGTCGAGCTCGAGAACGAGCTGGCCGACTGGATGGGGACAGAGGCCGCGGTCGTCTTCTCGACCGGCTACCAGTCGAACGTCGGCTGCCTGCAGGCGATCCTCGGCCCAGGCGACACGGTGATCTGTGACTCCGGCGACCACGCCTCGCTGCTCGACGGCTGCAAGCTCTCAGGCGCGAAGCTCCGGCCGTTCCGGCACAACCAGATGGAGAAGCTGGAGAAGATGCTCCAGCGCGCCCAGGGGGACGGTGGCGGCATCCTGGTGGTCGTCGACGGCGTCTACTCGATGGAGGGCGACGTCTGCGATCTACCCCGGGTCGTCGAGCTGGCGAAGGGGTACGGCGCCCGGATCATGGTCGACGAGGCCCACGGTGTCGGCGTCCTCGGCGCCCGCGGTGCCGGGGCGACGGAGCTGTTCGGCCTCGAGGACGAGGTCGACCTCCGGATGGGCACCTTCTCGAAGAGCCTGGCAAGCTGTGGCGGCTTCATCGCGGCAGACGCGGAGGTCGTGGAGTACATGAAGATCTCGGCCCGGTCCTTCATCTTCAGCGCCTCTGGCGTTCCGGCCGCGGTCGGTGCAGCCCTGGAGGCACTCCGAATCATCCGGGCCGAGGGTCCGGCGATGTTCGAGCGACTGCTGGCCAACGCCGACTACCTGAGGGAGGGTCTGAAGGCCCTCGGCCTGCGAGTGGTCGAGCCGGGAACCCTGCCCGACGGGCAGGTGGCCACCACCCCGGTCGTACCGGTGGTGGTCGGCGACGACTGGAAGGCCGTGCTGCTCTGGAAGGCCCTGTTCGACGCCGGGCTCTACACGAACGTCGCCCTCCACCCGGCCGTTCCGCCTGGTGGGGCGCTGCTCAGGACGTCGCTCATGGCGACCCACGAGCGTGAGCAGCTCGACCGGGCACTCGCGATCTTCGAGCAGGTGATCCCGGATTTCGACGGCCTCCTGGCCGACTGATCCTTCCCGGTCGTCCCCTTCCCAGGGTTCGCTGGACGGTGTCGACGGACCCGACCGAGGCGACCGTCACCGCCGACCGGGAGGCCCGAAAGGAAGTTGCTGCTCTTAGCGCAAAACCGGTGAGCCGAGTCGTTGACGAGTTGTATCGTCCGTTATAGCTTCCCCGCGTCGGCCAGTTTGAGGGGCAACTTGGCCGGCAGGGAGGTAAAGGGTCCCGGAGAATCGGCCGGGAACTCCGATCCCCAAATCTGAAATTCGAACCCTTCCGGGAGGACGAGACGTGAACGTATCCGCCGCTGCCAAAATCGACATCGACGACAAGGCAGCGACGCCTCCCCAGCACCTCAGGGCCCTCGCCCGGGCGAATGAGGTCAGGCTCGCCCGAGCCGCACTCAAGCGCTCGATAGCGGCGCGGGAGGTCGACGTGGCGACGGTGATTGCCGAGGTCCCGTGGGAGGCCGAGACGATGAACCTCTCGGAGCTACTCACCGCCCAGCAGCGCTGGGGCCGGACCAGGACCCGCAAGCTCCTCGGCTCGCTCGGCCTGAGCGAAAACAAGCGGATCGGGACCCTGACCGAGCGGCAGCGGTTGCTCCTGGTCGAGCGTCTCGGCGGCTAGTCCGCCGCCCTACCGGATCCGGTAGGGAAGGCCGCCGCTGGCCCTGATGAAGGTCCGCCTCAGCAGGTAGAAGAGCCCTGCGAAGGCTGCCGCGGCCAGCCCCAGGCTGACGGCGAACGGAAGACCTGCCCCGAACCAGCCAAACAGCGCGACCGCCACCGCGCCGACCCCGGCCAGCAGGGTCGTGTGAGAGCGGAAGCCGGCGAAGTGCTCCCTGAGCGACAGCTCCAAACCGCCCAGCGAGCCGAGCAGCAGCCCGCCGAGCAGGAGCGCCGGGTCCCCCCTGAACAGGCCGATGCCGATCAGGACCAGCCCGGCAAGCACGGCGAGCTGGGTCAGCGGGAAGTTGCCCCACGGCGCCGGCGGACGACTATCGCCGGCCCGCTCTTCCCTGTCCCGACGGGGCTGGGTCGGGCCGGACTCCGGCCGGCGCCTACCCTTCTTCTTCCTTTTCCTGGCCATCGAGGAACGAGCGTACCTGCGCATCTAGACGCCGGAAGTCGGTCTCGCCCGCCTCGGCCCTGACCAGGGTCCCGCCCCGGGCGACGAACAGGAAAGTCGGGCAGCCGCCGACCTGGAAGAGATTGGACACCGCGCCGTCGCGGTCGTGTCCGACCGTCACCTCCCAGCCCCGCTCGGCGACGATCTCTTCGACCCGGTCCCGGTCATCGAGCACGTTGACCGAGAGCATCCCGACCCGGTCCCCGTACCTCGCCGCGACCCGGTCGAAGTAGTCCTGAACCTCGACGCACCGGGCAGCCCCACGGGTGAACCAGAACGAGATGACCAGTGGACGGGAGAAGTAGTCGCAGATCCGGATCGCACCGTCGACCTCGACCGAGCAGGCATCGCCCTGGTCGATGTTCGCATCGCCGTCGAGCTCGGAGCGGACGTCGGGAATCGCAAAGGGGTCGACCTTCTCCCCGATCCGGTAGTCGCCCAGCCCGACCGTCTTCGATTCCTGGCCGGCGAGCAAATTGATGATCACGATCCCGGCCGCCGCCGCGATCAGCACGCCGAGCAGGGCGACGAACGAGGTCCGGCGTACGCCGAAGTCGGGCTTATCCCGGCGGCGCTTCATCGCTTCCCCCTCCCGAAGAGGATCAGGGCGGCCGGGAGGACCAGCACCACGCCGGCCACGGCCACGGCGAGATCCAGCACGGCAACCAGGCCGAACTCACGAACCACCGGGATGTCGCTCGCTCCGAGGGCGGCGAAACCGGCGATCGCCGTGATCGCGGAAACGGCCACCGCCATCCCCGTGCGCCCGTATGCGGCCCTCATCGCCGGGACCTCCCGGGCACCCGTGGCCAGCTCCTCCCTGTACCGGGCACCGAGGATCACCCCGAACTCCGTTGCGATGGCGACCACCATCAGGGAGAGGACGGCAGAGAGCGGGTTCAGGGGGATCCCGAGCGTCGCCGGCAGGAGCGAGGACCAGCCGACCGCTACCAGCACCGGCACCATCACCGAGCCGACCACGAGCAGGGAGCGACCGGCGACCAGCAGGACCAGTGCCACCGCGGCCAGGGCGATCAGCAGGAGCAGGTACCGCTCACCGGAGAGCCGGTCGAGGGACTCGGCGACCACTGCCGGGACCCCGGCGACCTCGGCCGTCACCCCGGCCGGCGGCGGGCCGACGGGCGAGTCCGGTCCGATCGCGTCGGCGATCGACTCGATCGATGCCTGCTGGCCTTCGACCGAGGGTGAACGGAGCGCGAACGGCACCCTGGTGACCCCCTGCTCACCCCTGGCCGAGATCCCGCCCGGGATGATCGAGGCCAGCTCCTCCGGTGGCAGCTCGGCAAGCCCCTGCCGGACGCCGTCGGAATCGAGGCCTGCGGTACCGATCGGGACGAAGTCCGGAATCGAGGGACCGGGGCAGAGTTCGGCCCCGCGGCAGGACTCGACCTCTCCCCCTCCCGCGGACGGCCGCAGGTAGTTCGCCTGTCGGAGGATCTCCGTCCGGACCGCAGCCATCCACTCGACCACTTCCGGATCGGCCACGTCGGGGGCCCTGACCATCAGGTCCACCTCTCCCGACGCCCCGGTGACCCGCTCGACCTCGCGGTAGTCGGCCATCGCCCCGCTGCGGCCAGGCAGGAGTTCGGCGATCGCGGTCGCGGTCACGGCCTGGGTGCCGATCACCCAGCCACAGGCCGCGATCAGGGCCGAGACGAACAGGACCCGCCCCGGAGCGAGGAGTGCAGTGCCCACGGCTGCCCGGGCGCCCCTGCGGGGGATCGCGAAGGACCACCGACCTCCGCCGACCGGGTCGGGAACTCGGGCCTCGGAGGATTCCCGCAGCGCCAGCATCGGGTAACCGGAGAATCCGACCAGCAGCAGGCAGGCCGGCAGGCCGAGGCCGAGCAGCAGGCCCAGCTCGCGGACGAGCGGATAACCCGAGATCGCCATCGCGAGGAAGCCGGCTGCGGTCGCCAGCGAGGCCGTCACCAGGACGGGCAGCCCGGGACCGGCCGCCATCCGGGCCAGCTCGGGGGCCGGGACATCCGGCGCGGCGCGGTCCTTCGCTTCGTCGAAACGGGCCTGGATCTGGACCGCGTAGTCGACCGAGAGGCCGACCAGGATCGGGACGGCGGCCAGGGCGGCGATCGAGAGACGGCCGCCGACCACCACGAACAGCCCGGCCGTGATCGTCACCGCGACTGCCGAGAGCAGGAGGGGCAGGAGGCGCCAGGCCGAGCGGAATATGACCAGCAGGGCGAGGGCCATGAGCAGCAGGGCGACCACGGTCACGATCCCGATCCCCAGCCGGACTGGACCGTCGAGGTCCCCCAGCACCACCGGAGAGCCGGTGACCAGGTACTCGACGTCCTCGATCGCGACATCGGGGTGGGCCGCCACCCGCTGGAAGAGCTCGATCGCCTCGGCCTCTCGTTCGGGACCGAGGTCCCGGTCGAGCCGGATCACGACCTGGGCCGAGTCGGGCCCCGGGAAGAGGTAGGAGAGCCGGGGCTTCGGCCGGTCGGGCCCTGCACCACTGCCGAACACGACCTGGTCGACGAAGGCCCGGTCGGAGAGGGTCGGCGGTGCGATCAGCCCGTACTGGGCAACCACTTGGGCCAGTTGCTCCAGCAGGGCCCGCCGCTCGGCGGCCCGCTCCGGACTCCGGGGAAGGCTCTGGAGCCTCCGGAGCTGTTCCCGGTACACCCCACCGAGCCCGGAGACCGCCCGGCCGAGGAAGGTGGCCGGCCCGGTGAAGACGACCGTCGGGTCGAGCTCGGAGAGCCTCCGGCAGAGCGGGAAGAGCTCCCCCCTGCCGCGCTCTATACCGCCGGCAAGGCAGGTCTCGAGGACGCTGAGGCGGTCGAGTCCGGCCGGGTCGAGGATCAGGTCGATGTCGCCGGAGGCGACGACCGTGACTGGGTCACGGCCGAACTCGCGCTCGGCCCGCTCGGTCGCCGCCCACGCCTCGGTGTCACGGTCGAGAAGGGCATCCTCGACCGGCTGGACCGGAGCCCTGGCCAGGGCGACCAGGGCGAGGACGGCGGCCACTGCCGCCAGCGCGAGGAAGGGCCACGGCCGCCCGGCGAGGGCCTGGGCGGCCGAGCCTGGAAGCTCCCGGAGCCTCAATCCATCGCGAGCGGGCCGGTTACGTCAGCCCCCAGGAACTGATGGACGAACTCGTTCTCGGACTCGAACAGTTCCTCCTTCGGACCGCTCTCGACGATCCGCCCCTTCCAGAGGACGGCGATGAAGTCGGCGATTCGCCTCGCCGTGCCAAGGTCGTGGCTGATCACCAGGTAGCAGCCGCCGCTCTCCGCATGGACCTCTTTGATCAGTTCGCAGAGCAGGGCCGTACGGACCGGGTCGAGGCCGGAGTCGGGCTCGTCGAACATCACGATCTCGGGGTCGAGGACGAGTGCCCGGGCGAACCCGGCTCGCTTGCGCATCCCGCCCGAGAGCTCGTTCGGCATCTTGAAGTGAGCCTCGCCGAGGCCGACCTCCCGGAGTCTCCGGGTCACGATCGACTCGATCTCATCCTCCCCCTTGTCGGTGTGCTGGCGGAGCGGGAAGGCGACGTTGTCGTAGATGTTCATCGAGCCGAACAGTGCGCCGTCCTGGAACAGCAGGCCGAACTTCTTCCGGATCTCGAAAAGCTCGTCGTCCGAGAGGGCCGGGATCGACTCTCCCTTGACGATCACGTCGCCGGAATCCGGGTAGAGCAGGCCGACGATGTGCTTGATCAGGACGCTCTTTCCGGTGCCGGAAGGACCCAGGACCATCGAGATCTGGTCGTCGGGCAGGCCGAGGTTCAGCCCGTTGAGGATCCTGGTCCGGCCGAACTGCTTGACCAGGTCGATCACCTCGATCGCGTTGGTCCCGCCATGGTCGCGCTTGATGCCGGTGTGCCACCGGTACGGATCGACGTCGTCCGGGCCGACCCCGGGAATCACGAAGTCCTGGCCCAGCACCGCGCCGTCGGAGGCGACGAACTGGTCGCCATTGGCCGGCGCGGGTTCGGTCCCTACCACGATGTCCGGTCCGGCCTCCGCCGCCGCGGTCTCGTCGTACTCCTCGATCTCGGTCGCGACTTCCTCGGCAGGGCCGAGGTCGTCGAGGGCCGCCTCGATCTCGGGTGCGAGCTCTGGCTGGGCCTGCTCGCCTGTCTCTTCCGGTCGCTCGCCGTCCATTGACCTCACCCTCCTATCGGGGCCCTCGGGTTGGCACCCCAGATCACCAGCGTGCCCAGCATCCCGATGATGTGGACCATGACAATGTTTAGCACCATGCTCTTTGCGGTCGCCGTACCTACGCCGACCGGGCCGCCCGAGGCCGTATAGCCGTAATAACACCCGACCAGGACGATCACGACGGCCATTGCCATCGCCTTGAGCAGGGAGAACATCACGTCGGGCGGGTTCTGGAACATCCAGAAGATCAGCAGGTAGCCACCGGCCGAGACGTCCCCGATCTGCTCGACCACGACGATGTAGGAGGCGATGTAGCCGACCCCGATCGCCGCGATGTACATGAAGGGGAGGGTCATGAAGGCGCCCAGCATCCGCGTCGCGGCGAGGAAGGTCACCGGGGGAACGCCCATCACCTCGAGGGCGTCGATCTCGTCCGAGATCCTCATCGCGCCCAGCTCGGCGACGATCCCGGTCCCGACCTTGGCCGAGAGCATGTAGCCGAAGGCGTACGGGATCGCCTCGCGGAGGTTGCACCAGGCGGCGAAGACGCCGGCGTAGGCCGGGGCACCGACCGAGCGGTTGAAGAAGGCGCCCTCGACGCCGCAGGTAAGGCCGATCGTGAAGACCAGGCCGAAGATCACGGCGGTCGAGCCGAGGATCAGGATCCCGGCCTGGCTGAGCGCCTCGCCGAAATACCTGAACACTCGGCCCGAGAAGACCTGGCCGAGCACCATGCCGCTGAACCTGGTGATCTCGCCGAGGGACTCGATCCAGTCGCGCGGAACTGTCAGCCAGGCACTCCCCATCTACTTGATCGTCTGGAGCGACGGGTTGGTGGCCAGCAGGGTCTGGGTGAAGACGTAGTTGAAGGCGAACACGCCGAGCAGCGAGATCACGACCGCCTCGTTGACCGCCCGGCCGACCCCGGCCGCTCCACCGGTCGCGGTCATCCCCTTGTAACAACAGACGATCGCGATGATCGCCCCGAACAGGGTGCACTTGAGCACGGAGGCGCCGAGCTCGAGGGTCGAGGCATTGGCGAACAGGGTGCCGAAGAAGCCGCCGAGCGGCTGCTGGTAGAGGAGCTCGGCCCCGATGCCTCCTGCGATACCGAACAGCAGGGCGAAGATGTCGAACAGGCCGGTGACCAGCATCAGGGCGAGGAACCGGGGGACGACCAGGTTCTTGATCGGATCGACCCCGAGCACCTGGAGGGCGTCGAGCTCCTCGCGGATCTTCCGGGCCCCGAGATCGGCAGTGATCGCGGTTCCGGCGACGCCGGCGACGACGACCGCCGTCACGAACGGGGCGAACTCCCGGATCGAGGCGAGGACGAAGAACCCGCCGAGTCGGTCCAGGGCCCCGAACAGGGAGAGGAAGTTGGCCGCCTGGAGGCCCGGGGCACCGAATCCGAAGGCGACGGTCGAGATCAGGAGGGGAAACCAGCAGAGCTGGAGCGCGAACAGGAACTGGCCGATGAACTCGTTGCCGTAGGGGTAGGGCGCCCGCACGGCCGAGCCGATCGTGCGCCCGGTCAGCAACACGAGTTCACCGATCTCGGTGAAGAAATCGCGAGCCGGGGCAAAAGCCCTGTCTGCTGCTGCTCTGACCATCTCCTCGCCTCCGGCCTCCCCCACCGGGAAGCCCCTCCTTGGCTGGGAGTCTAGGGGATGATCCGGCCCCGGAGCCGCCGCGCAGGCCATCTGTAATGTTCGACTCGGGTTGCGCTCGTCACGCAGAAAAGGGATCCGGTCGGCCATCGCGGCGCTGGCGATGCTCGGCCTCTCGGCCGGGGCCGTAGGCTGCTCCGGGAGCGGCAACCCGGACCAGTTCCCGGACCAGCCTGCCGGCGAGTACGAGGTCGAGGTGGCTTCGGCCACTTTCCCGCTCGATCAGCGGGTGGCCGAGACCTACGAAATGGTCCTCGAGGTCGAGAACACGGGCGATTCCGCCGTTCCCGACATCAACGTCTCGATCGACCTTCCCGGCCGGGACTCCACCCTGGCCTTCGCCTATCGGCTCCCCCAGGACGGCGTGGCCGCACCGCAGCGGCCGGTCTGGGTGATCGAGGAGGGCTACCCGAAGCTGGCCGGGACGGTCGGACGCGGCGGGGCCGCGACCTCGAGCAGGCGGACCTTCCAGTTCGGGACCATCGCCCCGGGCCAGTCGGCCACCATGATCTGGCGGCTGACCGCCGTCCAGCCGGGAGACCAGCCGCTCTCCTGGGTCGTCGATGCAGGCCTCTCGCCCGAGGTGAGTGCCGTGGACCGCTCCGGCCGGGCCCCGGAGGGGTTGTTCGATGTGAGGATCACCAACCGACCTCTCCTGACCCGGGTCAACGGGAAGGGGGAAGTGGTGCCGGTGTCACCAGAAGTTGAGCGACGAGTCGAGATCGAAGAAGAGGATTCCGTACGGGACTCCGGGTAACGGGCCGGTCCGGACCCTGAGGGCCGGCCTGGCCTCGACGGCCGTTCTCGCCGCCCTCGGAGCTGTTGCCGGCTCGGCCTGCGCAGTACCCCAGGGCGACGGTTCGCCCGCGAGTGCCGAACGGGCGACGAGCGCCGGGCGATCGGTCCGGGAAGCGGCTCCGCGAGCCGTCCGGGTGGCCCGGTTCGACCAGCCGGTCGAAGTCAAGTCGGCTCCCGGCTTCGGCCGTCTCTCCTTCGTGGTCGAGCAGCCGGGCCGGGTGATGCTCGTGGCGCAGGGTCAAAAACTCACGCGCCCCTTCCTCGACCTGACCGGGCTGGTCGAATACGGGGGCGAACAGGGCCTGCTCTCGATCGCCTTTCCGCCCGACTACGGAAAGAGCCGGAACTTCTACGTCTACTACACGAACCGGGCCGGGAACATCCAGATCGACGAGTTCCGTCGCCTGACCGCCCGCCGCGCAGCGCGGGGAAGCAGGCGGCCGGTCCTAACCATCCCCCACCCGACCCACGACAACCACAACGGTGGCCAGATGCACTTCCTCGGCAACCTGCTCTACATCAGCACGGGAGACGGTGGCGGCGGCGGCGATCCCGATGGAAACGCCCAGGATCGCAATTCGCTGCTCGGCAAGCTGCTGAGGATCGACCCGAGGCGCTCGAACGGCCGGCCCTATTCGGTTCCGCGGTCCAATCCCTTCGTCGGTGGCACCGGTCGGCCGGCGATCTTCGCCTACGGCCTTCGCAATCCGTTCCGGTGGTCCTTCGACCTGAGGACCCGGAGCGAACCCCGGATCAACATCGCCGATGTGGGCCAGAATGCCTGGGAGGAGATCAACTCGCTGCCGCTCTCGGAAGCCCGGGGCGGCAACTTCGGATGGAGCTACTTCGAGGGCTTCGAGCCCTATCCGGGCAACGGCCCCGAGCCGGTCGATCCGATCGAGCCGGTCGTGGCCCTCGCCCATCCCAGCTACAGCTCGGTGACCGGTGGCCTGGTCGTTCGGGACGACCGGCTCGCGACGCTCGAGGGTCGGTATCTCTTCGCCGACTTCACCCGGGACCGCCTGCTTTCGCTGCCCGGCGCCCCCGATCGACCGACCGGCCTGCGCCAGACGTCGATCGAGATCCCTCTGGTCACCTCCTTCGGCGAACGGGCCGACCGGACCGTCCTGGTCACCTCGCTCGACGGCTACCTCTACCGCCTGGCGCCCGGCGCCTGAGCTCCCTCCCGCCGGGCCGGTATATCGTGCCCGGGTGAGCTTCATGACCGAGCCGATGGGAGGCGAATGGTGAATCCCGAAACCGAGCAGAAGGCAGCCCCGACCGAGGGGGTCGCGCCGGCCGCCGGCAGCCTGGACTTCCCGGTCGTCGACCCGGCCACGGGCCGGGAGATCGCCCGGGTCCACGAGGATTCCCCGGCCGAGGTCGCGGCGGTGGTCGCCAGGGTCAGGGCCAGTCAGGCCGAGTGGGAGGCGCTCGGCATCCCGGGGCGCAGGAAGGCCCTCGATCTGCTCCGCGACTGGCTGATCGACAACTCCGAGCGGGTCACCGATTCGATGCAGGCAGAGACCGGGAAGGTCCGGGCCGACGCCTCGAACGAAGGCTTCTACGTAGCCGACCAGATCAACTTCTACGGCTCCCGGGCGGGCCGATGGATCGGCGAGGAGAAGGTCCGGCCCCACTCGCTGGTCACCTTCAGCCGGAAGCTCCGGGTGCGGTACACGCCCTACCCGGTGGTCGGACTGATCAGCCCCTGGAACTTCCCCCTGATCCTCTCGCTCGGTGACGCGATCCCGGCCCTGATGGCCGGGGCGAGCGTGGTGATGAAGCCTTCCGAGTTCACCCCGCTCACCCTCGGGATGATCGTCGATGCCTGGCGTGACGAAATCGGCGGCCCGGAAGTGATGGCGGTGGTGAACGGCAAGGCCGAGCCGGCAAGCGCCCTTATCGACGAGGCCGACTTCATCGGATTCACCGGCTCGGACCGGACCGGTCGTCTGGTGATGAAGCGGGCGGCCGACACCCTTACCCCGGTCAGCCTCGAGCTCGGCGGCAAGGATCCGATGATCGTGCTCGACGGAGCCGACCTCGACCGGGCGGCCCAGGCGGCGGCCTGGGGCGGGATGATGAATTCGGGCCAGATCTGTATGTCGGTCGAGCGAATCTACGTAGAGCAGGCGGCCTATGGGCCGTTCGTCGAGAAGCTGGTCGAGAAGGTCGACCAGCTCGAGCAGGGTTCGGACGGGCCCGACTACGGCTCCGACGTCGGAGCGATGACCTCGCCGAACCAGACCGGAATCGTCGAGAGCCAGGTCGAAGATGCGGTCCGCGACGGGGCCAGGCCCCTGACCGGTGGCTCGCGCCGCGAGGGCGAGGGCGACTACTACGAGCCGACCGTCCTGGTGGACGTCGATCACTCGATGAGGGTGATGCGGGAGGAGACCTTCGGCCCAGTGGTCGGGGTGATGCCGGTCGCCGACGAGGAAGAAGCCGTCAAGCTGGCCAACGACACCCGGTACGGCCTCTCGGCCACGGTCTTCGGACCGCGCAGGCAAGCCGAGGCCGTCGCCCGGCGGATCGAGTGCGGGGCGGTCAACGTCAACGACGTCCTGTTCAACGCGCTCACCCCGGGCATCCCGATGGGCGGCTGGAAGGAGTCGGGCATCGGGTGGAGGAACGGGGCCGCCGGAATCCGGAAGTACTGTCGCTCGGAGGCGATCGTCACGGCGAGGTTCCCCAGCCTCCCGGAGCCCTTCTGGTACCCGTACACGGCTGAGCGCCGTTCAGTGATCACCCGGATCACCCGAATGGTCACGGCCCGCGGGATCCGGAAGCGGCTCGGCCTCTAGGGGCCGGCGGCGTCGCTCAGGGTGCCTGACCGGGCGGTGGGTCGCCCGGCCGGACGATCACCGTGCGGCCGTCTTCGAGCTCGTAGACGGTCCCCACGGCCTTGCCCCGCCCGGCCACTTCCTGGCCGGGCTCGATCACGATCGTCTCGACCTCGTCCTGCTTCTCGACCACGACCGAGTCGGCCGGGACCCGGTCCCCGCTCCTGGCCTGCTCGGGATCGGTGAGGACCGAGGTCAGGTCGAGCGACGAGAGCGCCGCCAGCAGGAAGGCGACCGAGAGGACGATCCCGATGTCGAACAGGTTGACCAGGCCGTCCAGCGGATCGCCGGCCCGATCCTCACGGGTCCGGGCGCGCGCAGTCACCTGGTACCCGATCCGCCTCACGGGTTCCCCAGCGAGACGGAGGTGCTGCCGGCGTCGCCGACCGGAGCGGGTGTGAGTGCCTGGCCATCCTCACTGCCGGTCAGCTCAGCGGCCGCGAACTCGACATCGGAGAAGTCCTGTGCGTAGATCCGGTCGCGGATCAGCGACACGGCGAAAGCGATCGCACCGGTCAGCAGGCCGACCACGGTGATGCCGAAGGCGACCCGGAGGTTCTCGGTTAGCTGCTCGACGTTGCCCTCGGCGAGGCCGGCGAGTGCCGGGGAAAGCGGGATCAGGGTTCCCATCAAGCCGAGGGCCGGACCCATCCGAACGAGGATCCGGGTCCGCTCGAGCCTCTTCATCGAACGGTAGTCGTAGTCGGCCAGGCTCTTGGCGATCCGGTTGTCGGCATCGGGGAGGCCGCGGTAGGCCACGATCGAACGCATCGCCTCGGCCATCGAGCCGTTCCAGGAGACCGAGACGAGCTCCGACGCGGCCCCTGCCGCATCGCCCCTGGCCATCAGGTCGCCAGCCTGGGCGACCGCCTGTTCGAGGCCGAAGAAGCTCCTCAGCCTCCGGCGCCAGATCTCGGCAAGCAGCATCCCCACCTCGACGATCGACCAGCCGAGTCCGAGCACGGCGAAGATGAGCACCGGCCACCGGAGCGCATCTGAGAGGGAGAAAAGGAATTCCTCGAGTGCCAAGGGAAGCAGCGATTCTAGACGCACCCGTAAAATGGTTCGATGGCCGGGCGGGACTTCATTCAGGCGTGCAGCGAAAGGATCATCGTCTTCGACGGCGGGATGGGCGCCACCCTCGAGGAGTTCGACCTGACCCCCGAGGACTACGGGGGACTCGAGGGCAAGTGTCACGAGGCCCTCGTCCTCCACCGCCCGGACGTGATCGAGGGCGTGCACCGCTCGATGCTGGAGGCCGGTGCCGAGGTGGTCGAGACCGACACCTTCCAGGCCTCCCGGCTGAAGCTCGAGGAGTGGGGCCTCGGCGACCGGACGCTCGAGATAAACCGCCAGGCGGCCGAGATTGCGCGGAAGGCGGCCGGCGAAGAGCACTTCGTCGCCGGATCGATCGGTCCGACCGGCTTCCTCCCGGCGTCCGACGACCCGACCCTCGGCGGGATCCAGTTCGGGGAGCTGGCCGAGGTCTTCAGGGAGCAGGCGATCGGCCTGCTCGGAGGCGGCATCGACTTGGTGATCATCGAGACGGCCCAGGACATCCTCGAGGTGAAGGCGGCCGTGTTCGGGGTCCGCGAGGCATTCGTCGAGACTGGTCGCGAGGTACCGATCCAGGTCTCCGTCTCGCTGCTCCCCAACGGCGGCAAGATGCTGCTCGGGACCGATATCTCGGCCGTCCTGACGACGATCGGCTCGCTCGCGGTCGACGTGATCGGACTGAACTGCTCGACCGGCCCCGAGGACATGCGCGACGCGATCCGGTACCTGGGCGAGCATTGCCCGGTCCCGGTCCACTGCATCCCGAACGCCGGCCTGCCGGAGCAGGGACCGAACGGCGAAACGATCTTCCCCGAAAAACCCGAGCCGTTGGCCGAGATCCTCGGTGAGTTCGTCGAGAAATACGGGGTCGGGATCGTCGGAGGGTGCTGCGGAACGACTCCCGAGCACATCGCCGCGATCGCCGAGAGGGTGGCCGGCCTCGAGCCCGCCTCGCGCCCCGCCCCCGGCCGACCGAAGGTCTCCTCGATGATGACCGCAACCGACCTGGTCCAGGAGCCACGACCCTCGCTGGTCGGGGAGCGGGTCAACTCGCAGGGTTCGCGCCGGGCCAAGGAGCTGCTGCTTGCCGACGACTACGACTCCCTGGTCGGCATCGCCGAGGACCAGGTCAACGGCGGGGCCCACGTGCTCGACGTCTGCGTCGCCCTGGTCGAGCGGCCGGATGAGGCCGAACAGATGCGGGAGACCGTCAAGCGGATCTCGCTGACCCAGCCGGCCCCGATCCAGGTCGATTCGACCGAGCCCGACGTGATCCGGGCCGCCCTGGAGCAGACCCCGGGGCGGGCGATCGTCAACTCGATCAACCTCGAGGCCGGCCGCGACCGGATGGACGAGGTCGTCCCGCTGGCGCTCAGCCACGGTGCTGCCGTGATCGCCCTGACGATCGACGAGGAGGGCATGGCCCGGACCGCCGAGCGGAAGCTCGAGATCGCCGAGCGGATCGTCTCGATCGCCTGCGACGAGCACGGGCTCGAGCGGGAGGCCCTGATCTTCGATGCACTCACCTTCACCCTGACCACCGGCGACGAGGAGTGGCGCGATTCGGCGGTCGCGACCCTGGATGGGATCAGGCTGATCAAGGAGCGGCTGCCTGGCGTCAAGACCTCGCTCGGGGTCTCGAACGTCTCCTTCGGGGTGTCTCCCCAGGCGAGGGCCGTACTCAACTCGGTCTTCCTCCACCACGCCGTCGAGGCCGGCCTCGACCTCGCGATGGTCAACCCCAACCACATCACCCCTTACAGCGAGATCCCCGATGCCGAGCGCGAACTGACCGACGAGCTCGTCTTCAACCGTTCACCCGAGGCGCTCGAGCGTTTCGTCGCCCACTTCGAGTCGAAGGGGGTCGAAGGGGAGGCGGACGAGGAGGAGGACCCGACCGAGGGGATGACACCCGAGGAAGCCCTCCACTGGCACATCCTGAGGCGCAAGAAGGACGGGGTCGAGGACTGGATCGACCGCTCGGTCGAGAAGATCGGTGCCGTCCCGACCCTGAACGAGGTGCTGCTGCCGGCGATGAAGGAGGTCGGCGACCTGTTCGGGGCCGGCGAGCTGATCCTCCCGTTCGTCCTCCAGTCGGCCGAAGTGATGAAGCGTGCCGTCGCCCGGCTCGAGAACTACCTCGACAGGATCGATGGCCACACCAAGGGCAAGGTCGTGATCGCGACCGTATTCGGTGACGTCCACGACATCGGCAAGTCACTGGTCAACACGATCCTGACCAACAACGGCTACACCGTGATCGACCTGGGCAAGCAGGTCCCGGTCGAACAGATCATCGATGCGGCCCGCGAGCACGATGCCGACGCGATCGGCCTCTCGGCCCTGCTCGTCTCGACCTCGAAGCAGATGCCGATCTGCATCCGGGAGCTGCATGACCGGGGACTCGAGTACCCGGTCCTGATCGGCGGCGCCGCGATCAACCGCGACTTCGGCCGCCGGGCGCTCTACCCGCACGGCAAGGAGTCGGACGAGATCTACGAACCGGGGGTCTTCTACTGCAAGGACGCCTTCCAGGGCCTGGACACGATGGATGCCCTGATGGATCCGGCCGCCCGGGAGGAGCTCCTCACCGGGACGAGGGAGGCCGCCGCCGGGCTCAGAGCCCAGCCGGATGCCGGCACTGACGGGCCGGGCGTCGACGACGACTCGGTCAGGTCGGCCGTCCGGACCGATGCTCCGGTTCCGGAGCCGCCGTTCCTCGGGGTGAGGGACGTGCCGGTCGAGCTGGACGACGTCTTCCCCCACCTCGACCTCCACGTCCTGTTCAAGCTCCACTGGGGTGGCCGAGGGGTGAAGGGCGAGGAGTGGGAGCGACTCCTCTCGGAGGAGTTCCGGCCCCGGCTGGAAAAGATGTGGGCCGAACAGGACTACCTCCGGCCGAAGGCCCGGCTGGGCTACTTCCCCTGCGCCTCGGACGGCAACGAACTGGTCGTCTTCGACCCGGTCGATCCGTCGCGGGAGCTCGAACGACTCTCCTTCCCCCGCCAGCCGGGGCACGACAGGATCTGTCTGGCCGACTTCTTCCGGCCGCTCGACGAAGGAGGCCCACGCGATGTGGTCGCCCTCCAGGGGGTGACCGTCGGAGCCGAGGTGACCGAGCTGCTCGAGCGGCTCGAGGCGGAGGGCGAGTTCGCCGAGCAGCTCTACACGCATGGACTCGGCGTCCAGGCCGCCGAAGGGACGGCCGAGTGGCTCCATTCGAAGGTCCGGCGGGACCTCGGCATCGGCGAGGCCGAGGGGCGGCGCTACTCGTGGGGCTATCCGGCCTGCCCGGACCAGTCCGAGCACGAAAAGGTCTGGCGCCTGCTCGACCTCGAGCAGATCGGGATGTCGCTCTCCGAGGGTTACGCCGTGACGCCCGAGCAGTCGACCGTGGCGATCATCGCCCACCACCCCCAGGCGGTCTACTTCGGGATGAAGTCGGGTTTCGTGCCGGAGGAGACGGCGCCCGACGAGGTGATCGCGGGCTCGGACCGGAGCGCGATCCCCGACGACGAAGTAGAAGAGGAGCTTCCCGGCGGAGTCGGTACTCCTGGCTGAGCGGGCCTAGGCAGTCGAGCCGCGCGTCGCCTCGCCCCGGCTCCGGCTCGGTTCGAGCTCGACCGGGGAGGCGGCCATCGCCTGGACCTTGAGGTCGCCCCAGGAGAGACCCTCGCGGAGCAGGGCCGGTACCCCGAGGATCACCGCGGTCGCGAACTCGACCGCCTGGAGGATCACGCCGTAAGCGAGGGCATCGGCGGCCGAGACCCCGAATCCGGTGGTCAGCACGGTGATCACGGCGAGCTGGAAGATGCCGATGTTCGACGGGGTGGCCGGAATGACGGCAGTCACGTTGACCGCGAAGAGGACGGCGGCCGATGCGGCCAGGGCGCGGTCCAGGTCGAGGCCCAGGGCGATCAGGAGCGCCCAGCAGGAGGCGACCTGAATCGCCCAGGCGACCAGTTGGATCAATGCGGCCGGGATTCCGTAGCGGGGGTGGCGGAAGATCGAGAGTCCCGACCGTACCTGGAGCAGCACCGAGTGGATCGCGGCCTGCACGCGAGCCAGCCGTCCATCGCCGTTGCCCCGCCTGACCAGCGCCGGCAGGAGAGCCACGGCGGCGAGCAACGCCACCGGAACGAGGCTGAAGGTGAGCAGGGTCTTCGAGCTGCCGGCGAACAGGTCGGTCGAGGCGACGATCACGATTCCGAGCACGAGCAGAGCCAGCAGGTTGAGCATCGCCTGGGAGACGATGGTGCCGACCACGACGGGGAGCGACTGGCGAACCTGCCCGGTATGGCGGGCGAGTGCCACCGCTCTGGCCGGCTCACCGAGCCTCGCCGGCAGGGTTGCCGACATCAGGACCCCGATCATCGTCGCCGAGGCGAAGTCCCGGCGCTTGAGGCCGCTTGCCGGCATCGCTGCCTTGGTGATCAACTGCCACGCCTCGGCCCGCACGAACAGGGAAGCTGCCATCAGGGCAAGGGCGACGAAGACCCAGGAGAGGTCGGAACGAACGATCGCCCCGGCGACCTGGTCGACGCCGATTCGCTCGGCCGCGATCAAAGTCAGGGCCACGGCGACGATCCCGACCACCCCGAGGGTGGCCTTCCTGGCGCCGGTCCAGCGGCTCGCCCCCGGCAGGACGGGGTCGATCGAGGGCAGCTTCCTGGCCGACGTGCGGGGCAGGCCGTCGGCCGGATCGGCCCCTATCCGACGCCTGAACCGGGCCGCGGCCCCGCTCGGCATAGCGACCTCGGTCGCCTTCTCGTAGACCGAGACGACCCGGCGGGCTACTGAGGGCCAGGCGAAACGCTTCGAAGATTCACGGGCGGCGCGACCCATCGCCTCGAGCCTGTCCGGCTCCTCGAAGGAGCGCTGGAGCTCCTCGGCCAGCGCCTGGGGGTCTCCGGGCGGAACGAGGACGCCGTCCACCCCGTCCTCGACCACGTCCCGATATCCGGCGATCCCGGAAGCGACCACCGGGGTCCCGGCCGCGAAAGCCTCGGTCAGCACCATGCCGAAGCTCTCCCCGGAGAGTGAGGGCGCACAGAGCAGGTCCGAGGTGGCAAGCAGGCGACCGAGCTCACTCCGCTCGACCCGCCCATGGAGGTCGAGGTGACGCTCGACTCCGGGATCGGTGAGCAGCCTCCTGACCTCCTCGGGCTCCGAACCGGCTATCGCCAGCCGGGCCGGCACGGTCGCGACCAGGGCTTCGAAGGCCCTCAACAGGACCGGGAGGCCCTTCCGCTCCTCCGAGCGGCCCACGAAAAGGATTTGCAGTTCGGGGGAGGGCTCACGCCGGTGCTCGCCCGGCAGGTCGAGGTCGACCCCGTTCGGGATGATCTCGTACCGGCCCCCGAACCACCGGCGGCCTGTCCAGGCGGCGGCTTCCGAGACCGCGATCCTGGCCGAGAGCCTGTTCAGGGTGCGGCGGGCACCGGACAGGTTCGCCAGCCAGTTCGGAACCGGCTTGGTCGAGTAGGCATGGAAGGTGCCGACCACCGGAAGCCCGCTCGAGTGGCAGGTATCCCAGGCATTGACCGGGGTGATCGGTTCGTGGATGTGGACGACGTCGAAGCCTCCCTGCTCGATCTCGCGCCTGGTGGCCCTGATCGCCTCCGGGAAGACCGAGATGTTGGAGACCGATCCGTTCGAGGCGATCCCGACCGTGCGGCCCACCGGGACCAGGTAATCGGGAAGCTCTACCTGTTCGGCGGGCGAGCGGTGGAGCAGGGTCGAGAGCCTGTCCGGGGGGTCCCAGGGGGCGATCACCCGCACGTAGTGGCCCTCGGCCAGCAACTGCTCGGCGAGGGACTCGACGTGTCGGTTGACCCCCCCGGCGTAGGACCAGGAATACGGCGTGACGAGCGCGATCCGCACCCGGCTGAGAATAGTGGAGGCTCTCCCGCTCCCCCTGTACGGTGCCAGAACGGATGATGACTTTCCCACAGAAAGAGAGCGGCGCGCCGCCGTTTCCCGAGGTTTCCCACGCGCCGGCCGGGACGGCGGGTGAAGTCGAGATCGCCTACCAGGAGTTCGGCCACCCCGACGATCCTCCGCTCGTCCTCGTCCCGGGGCTGGGGACCCAGATGATCTACTGGGACGAACCGCTCTGCCAGATGCTGCTCGACCGGGGCTTCCGGGTGATCCGGATGGAGAACCGGGATTCCGGGGCGTCCACGGTGCTCGACCACCTCGGCACCCCGGAGTCTGCCTCGCTCTTCCTCGGACTGCGACGCGGCGTGAGGTACGGACTCGAGGAGATGTCCGACGACCTGGTCGCCCTGCTCGACCACCTCGGCATCGACCGGGCCCACGTCGCCGGCTTCTCGATGGGCGGGATGATCGTCCAGACCTTCGCGATCCGCCACCCTGACCGCCTCGCCTCGCTCTGCTCGATCATGGCCAGGACCGGAAACCGGATCGATGCCCTGCCGGCCCCGAAGCAGGGCGTGGCCCTGCTCAGACCGAGGCCGCTCGACCTCGAAGGCTTCATTGCCCACGTCGAGATGCTCGCCCGGACGCTCGGCTCCACCTCCCTGCCCCCGGATCCCGAACGGCTCCACCGGCTGGCGACCCTGGCCTGGTACCGCGGCATCCATCCGGAGGGAACGGCCCGACAACTCCACGCGGTAGGGACCCAGCGCGAGCGCACGAAGGCCCTTGCCAACGTCTCGGCACCGACCCTGGTGATCCACGGGGCGGACGACCGGCTCGTCCTGCCCCGCGGCGGCCGCCGGACCGCCGCGGCGATCCCGAACGCCCGGCTCCGGGTCTATGAGGGAATGGCCCACGACATGCCGGAACAGCTCTGGCCACAGTTCGCGGCCGAGATCGAGGCGAACGCACACCGCCCGGTCTAGACTCGATCGCAGCGTGAGCCAGGGGCCGGGAACAGAAGCAGAGCCACTCCGGGTGGCGATCATCGGAGCCGGTCCGGCCGGGTTCTACGCGGCCGACCGGATCCTGCGGGAGGAGGGCCTGCACTCCCAGGTCGACCTGTTCGACCGGCTCCCGACCCCTTACGGCCTGGTTCGCGGCGGGGTGGCCCCGGACCATCCGAAGATCAAGGCCGTGACCCGGGTCTACGAGCGAACGGCCGGGCTGGAGGGCTTCCGGTTCTTCGGCAACGTCGAGGTGGGTCAGGACCTGACCATCGAGGAGCTCGAGCGGCACTACCACGCGATCCTCTACACCTTCGGAGCGGAGGCCGACCGGGAGCTCGGCATTCCCGGTGAGGACCTGCCCGGCTGTCACCCGGCCTCGGACCTGGTCGGCTGGTACAACGCCCACCCCGATTTTGCCAACCGGGACTTCGGACTCGACCGAGCCAGGAGGGTCGTGGTGATCGGCAACGGCAACGTCGCCCTCGACGCGGCCCGGATGCTCGCCCTCGACGACGCCGAGCTCCGCAAGACCGACATCGCCGACCACGCGATCGACGTCCTCGACGCCAGCACGGTCGAGGAGATCGTCGTGGTCGGGCGGCGTGGCCCGGCCCAGGCCGCCTTCACCAATCCCGAAGTGATCGAGCTGGGCGAACTCGAGGAGGCCGAGGTGGTCGCCGATCCGGTCGAGGTCGAGCTCGACCCGGTCAGCCGGGCCTGGATCGAGTCCGGGGAGGCCGACAAGACGGCCCGGGTGAACGTCGAGACCGTCCAGGGATACGCGAAGCGGACTCCCGGCACCAAGCCGAAGACGGTCTCGCTCCGCTTCCTGCTCTCCCCGGTCGAGATCCTCGGGGAGGACGGGGTCGAGGGAGTCGTGCTGGGCCGAAACGAACTGGTCGAAGAGGACGGGGCACTCAGGGCCCGGGATACCGGCGAGCGGGAGGAGATCCCGTGCGAGATCGTGATCCGGTCGGTCGGCTACCGGGGTGCGCCGCTGGCCGAGGTACCGTTCGACTCGACCTCCGGGACCATTCCCAACCAGGCCGGCAGGGTGACCGAGGGTGGAGACGGCCCGGTCAGGACCGGCCACTACACCGCCGGCTGGATCAAGCGAGGTCCGTCCGGGGTGATCGGGACGAACAAGAAGTGCGCGACCGAGACCGTCGGGAAGCTGGTCGAGGACGTTGCCGCCGGAAAGCTGCTCTCGCCCTCCGATCCCTCGGCCGACTCGATCGAGCGGGTCCTTGCCGAGCGGGAGGTCCACCAGGTCAGCTTCTCGGGCTGGGAGAAGATCGACGAGGCCGAGGTCGGACGAGGCGAGCCTCACGGCAGGCCGCGGGTCAAGTTCGCTTCGCGCGAGGAACTGCTTGCCGCTTCGGGCAGGGACGGGTCGGGGGACTGACGCCGTGGCCGCCGACCTCGAAGAGATCAAGGCGATGATCGAAGCGGCCCTGCCCGGGTCCGAGGTCGCCGTGCTCGACGAGACCGGGACCGGGGATCACCTCCGGGCCGTCGTCCGGGCCTCGCAGTTCGAGGGACTCTCCCGGCTCGAACAGCACCGCCTGGTCAAGGCCGCGGTGAGGAGCCGGTTCGACGACGGGACGATCCACGCCCTTTCGATCACGGCCCTGAAGCCCGACGACCCGGTCTGAGGGCCGGCCGGGCGGACTGCCTTCGCCCGATTTCCTACAATCGCCGAATGGCCGACGCCGAACTGACCGAACGCCTCCAGGCGCTCATCTCCGAGAACCCCGTCCTCCTGCTGATGAAGGGCACCCCGACCGAGCCCCGGTGCGGGTTCTCCCTGAGGACCGTCCAGATCCTCGACCGGATGGGGATCGAGTACGGGGCGATCGACGTCCTCCCCGCCCTGCAGCCGCTACGCGAGGTGACGACCGAGCTCTCCGACTGGGAGACCTTCCCCCAGCTCTACGTCAAGGGCGATCTGGTCGGCGGCTGCGACATCGTCGAGGAGATGTTCGCTTCGGGCGAGCTGGCCGAACTACTCGGGGTCGAGCAACCGGAGATGCCGGACATCCCCGAGGCGGGTGACCTGCCGGCCCAGAGCCCACCGCTCGACATCGAGCGGAACTAGACCGCCCCTCACCAGCCTCTCTGTCGCTGACTCAAGTCGAGTCGGCCCCTGCGAGTAACGAGTGGCCCGTCGACCGGCCTCACTGGCGCGCGGGTCCTGTCGGGCGGTGGTGAGCGCGGAACCGTGAGGGACCTCTCCCCTAGGCGCGCGGGTCCTGTCTCGATCACGACAGCACCCTCTTCCCCCCTTCCGGCCCGTCGACCGGACTGAACGAACCGAACCGGATCCGGCAGGCGGGGGCCGGGCAGCGACTCCCGCCAGGCCCGTCCGAACCGCTCGTCCCTGCCCGACCCCCTGCCATGAACTCTTCTGTGGTTCGATCCCTTCTCCCCTGACCCCAGACTCCCCACGCGCGGGTGGCGGCGGCGGGGGACCCCCACGACGAGCGGTGAGTCGAGGAGTGGGGGTAGCCGCCGACAGGACCCGCGCCAGAGAGGCTGGTCGACGGGCCGCCGACAGGACTCGCGTACTTTGGGGGGCAGGTCCCGAAAAAGAGAGGTGCCCGGCTCGGGCGGGGGTCAGGCCGGGACGGATTCGTCCGATTCTTCCTTCACCTGGAAGGAAGAGCCACAGCCACAGGCGGCAACCACGTTCGGGTTGTTGACCTGGAAGCCGGCACCGGTCAGCCCTTCGACGTAGTCGACCTCGGAGCCGAACACGAACTGCATGCTGACCTTGTCGACCACGACGGCGACCCCCTGTTCCTCGAAGACGTGATCGTCCTCCTTCTTCTCGTCGAAGGCGAGGGCGTACTGGAAGCCGGAGCAGCCACCGCCGCGAACCGCGACGCGGAGCGCCTGTTCGGCAGCCTCGGGATCCTCGCCGAGCAGCTCGCGGATCTTCTCCGCCGCAGCGTCGGTGAGAGTGATCGCCGACTCGGGTATCTCGGTCGAACTCGACATCCAGGGAAAGGTTACCGAGTCCCGAACTCGCGCTCCACGTATTCGGTGATCCTGCGGGAGTCGTGTACCACTTCGTCCCCGTGGACCAGGACCGGAACCCGTTCCTGGCCGGTCAGCTCCCGAATCTCGGGCCTGTGGCGACGGGACAAAGCGACCTTGCGGGTCTCGAACTCGACCCCGGCCCGCTTCAGCCTCCGGGCAACCTTTCCGCAGGGGCAGACGAAGTCGGTGGGGGCCGGACACCTGAACAGGACCGTCCTGGCGGATTGCCCGGACCCGGATCGACCTTCGCCCGGTCTCGCTTCGCGCTCGTCTCCGGTCACAGGGGAATCGTAGCCCCGGGGGTCGAGCCGGCATCCTTCTGATACAAACGGCCGGTGACCGACGGAGAAAACAGCGGCGGAATCGCCCTCGTCACCGATTCGACCGCTTCGCTCAACGAACGCGACCGCGAACGCCTCGATGTTTCGGTGGTCAACCTCTACACGGTCGTCAACGGCAACGAGCAGCGCGAGAACGAGATCGAGGATCTCGGCCGGTTCTACCAGGAGGTGATCGACAGCCCGACCCCGTCCGGGACTTCCCAGCCCTCGATCGGTGACTTCATCGAGGTGTACGGGCCACTGCTGGACCAGGGGAAGGAGATCGTCTCGGTCCACCTCTCGGATGCGATTTCGGGGACTCTCGAAGCAGCCCGGCAGGCAGCCGAACAGCTGGAGGCCGAAGGGCGCGGCGGCGAGCGGATCCACCTCGTCGACTCGAAGGCGACGGCCGGTGCCCTGGGATTGACAGTGCTCGCCGCCTCGAACGCAATTCGGGAGGGGCTCGGAGTACAGGGCGCAATCGAGCGAGCCGAAGCAGTCGTCGGCAGCCAGCGGAACTGGATCCTGGTCGAAACGCTCGACTACCTCCAGAAAGGTGGCCGGATCGGTGGGGCACAGGCCTGGATCGGCGGGGCCCTGAAGATCAAGCCGATCATCACCCTGGACGAAACCGTCTACCCCGTCGAAAGGGTCAGGACGATGAACAAGGGCATCCAGCGGATCAAGGACATCGCTACCGAAAGGGCCGCGGACGGAACCGAGTACGTCTGGCTGGCCCAGCACGTCCAGGCACCGGAGAGGATGGAAGAGCTGGCCGAGCATTGCCGCGAGGTGTTCGGAACCGAGGGCGTCTTCATGGACGAAATGTCGACGATCCTTGGAATCCACGGCGGACCAGGCCTGCTCGCCCTCGGGATCGCCCCCGCAGAGAACGTAGGGTCTGGACGGTGAACCTCGCGGTCACGGCCATCGGCCGCGACCGGCCGGGGATAGTCGCCGGCCTGACCGCCGTCCTGTTCGAGGACGGCGGCAACATCGACGACTCACAGATGTCGAGGCTCCACGGCCAGTTCGCCGTAATGCTGATCGTCTCGGTGCCCGACGGGACAGCTGTCGATCCGCTCCGGGTGAGGCT
Organism: Solirubrobacterales bacterium; assembly: GCA_032119635.1. Taxonomy (GTDB): domain Bacteria; phylum Actinomycetota; class Thermoleophilia; order Solirubrobacterales; family 70-9; genus 67-14. The sequence goes on along the minus strand of JAUMBO010000188.1, from coordinate 3,116 downwards.
CGACGAGGCCGGTCGGGGCCTCGGACTCGACGCCGTGACCGTCTGCGAGGTGAGCGAACCCGGCCGGGGTCCGGAGCCGACCCACGTGGTCACCGTCTACGGGTCCGACCGGCCCGGGATCGTCCACGACGCGGCCCAGCTGATGGCCGAACGGGAGATCGACATCACCGACCTCAAAGCCCGGCGGACCGAGTCGGGCGAAGGCCACCTCTACACCCTGATGATGGAGGTCGCGATCCCCGGAGACGCGGCCGAACTCGAGCAGGCGCTGGCCGGGATGGCCGCATCGACCGGTGTCGAGGCATCCCTGACGGAGCTCGAAGTCGAGGTGATCTGACGGTTCGCGGCCCCGACGGGGCCGCGCCCGAAGGATCGAGACCATGGCCGTACGCGAGGTGATCACCTACCCGCACCCGATCCTCAAGCAGGTCGCAGCCCCCGCCCAGACGTCCGAAGTGGACCAGCTGGTCGCTGACCTGGTCGACACGATGCGGGCGAACGAGCGCTGTGTCGGGCTGGCCGCCCCCCAGATCGGGGTTCCGGCCCGGGTTGCCGTGGTAGACGTGACCGGTCACCCGCACGCGAAGGACCCCCACGGCCTGATCGTGATGGTCAACCCCCGGGTGGTCGAGGTGTCGGAGGGTTCGAAGGTCGGCCGGGAGGGCTGCCTCAGCCTGCCCGACCTGACCGCGAACGTCCGGCGACCGCGACGGGCCGTGATCGAGACCGGAAACGGGGAGATCGAAGTCCGGAGCATCGAGGCGAGGTGCCTGCTCCACGAGCTCGACCATCTCGAGGGGATCCTCTTCCTCGACCGGGTCGCCTCGCTGACCGACGATCTGTTCAGGAGGACCGGACCGCCCGGGTCGGGCGGGTCTAGCGACGCCTGAGGGCGAGCAGTCCGCCGACCACGAAGCCAGTAACCACGGCGGCAGTCACGATCTCGCGTCGGTGGCGGCGGACCTGGCTCCGCCAGTCTGTCACCTCGACGACCTTGCCCCGGAGCGAATCGACCGAACGGCTGAGCTGTGCCCGTCTCGCGTCCATGTCGGCACGGATCTCGGCAGAGGACCGTCCCGGGCGGGGGGGCGGTGTGCCGGTGACCGGCCTCGCGACGGCCTCGCCGTCGTTCACGGGACGGGTGGGATCGCCTCCCGTACGGGGTATAGGAGTTTCATCCGGTCCAGGGGTCGGGTTGCTCACGCCTCCTCCTCTCCGGGCAGGAGGGTGGCCCTGATCTCCTGGGCTTCCTCGATCGCCTCGGTCGGAACCGGAGGTCCGGTCTGCTCGAAGGTCCGTTTGGCGAACAGCCCGGCCCCGACCGCGATCGCAATGAAGAGGATGCCCTCGATCAGGTACCCGGCCCACGGCTCGTCGGGGAAGAAGAGCGAGTTCAGCCCGAGGGCGAAGGCATGCATCAGGAGGATCACGGCGAGGAAGGCGAAAACGCCGGCTGCCACGGCGACGGCCGAACTCCGGCCGAGCGTGGAGATCTTCTCCGAGACCTCGGCCTTGGCCAGCTCGATCTCTTCCCGAATCAGGACTGCGGTCTGCTCGGTGACCTCGAGTACGAGTTCGCCGATCGTCTTCTCGGAGTCGGGCCGGTTGGGGTCTCCGGGCGCCGCCATCAGTCCGGTGGTTCCTCGTTGAAGATCCGTCGGTAGGCGATCGCTGCAACACGGGTAGCCAGGATGCTGGCCAGCGCTCCGAACGCGGTCAGGATCGCGCTCCAGGCGACGCGTCTTACGAGGTCATGCTCCATCTCCGGACAGATTACCCGCCGTGGCCCGGTTCGAGGTGCCCGGCACCGTTCCGGCTACCTGCTTTCAAGCCCGTCACAAACCATTCCGACAACCTCCTCGTCCGCCGACTCAAACTCTGCTTCACCGGTTGGCAGGATGCCGAAGATCCAGCCGGTCAGGAGCTGCTCGATCACGCCGTAGAAGGTCATCGAGGCGAAGTAAGGATCTACCTCCTTCCGGAAGTAGCCGGTGCTCTGACCCTCGGTGATGATCCGCTCGATCAGCCGGAAGGCGGCGTCGATGTCGTCGAGGTGGGTCCGGCCGAACGAGTTGGCCGCCCTGGTCACCTCGACGATGATCACCTTCATCAGATCGGGGTCGTAACGGTAGGACTCGATGATGAAGCGGGCCACCGAGCGGAGCTTGTCGCGGGGATCGTCGCCACTCTTGTCGGCCTCCTCGATCGCCACCAGGAGCAACGACCACCGCTCAGTGAACAGTTCGTCGAGGACCTTTTCCTTCGAGGGGAAGTAGTGGTAGACGAGTCCGTAGGCGACGTCTGCCTCGTCGGCGATGTCGCTGACCCTGGTCGCGTGGAAACCCTCGCGGGCGAAGACCCGCACCGCGGCATCGAGGATCTGGCGCCTCCGCTCGAGTGCGACCTCGCTGGCCATCACGCCACCTCGCCGGAGAGGGTCGGAAAGATGTCAGTCCGGCGGTGCCGGAGGGCCGGGAGCTCGTCCCTCACCCGGTCGAGCTGATCGAAGTCGAGTCCTGCCGCGACGTACCCGGCGCCTTCCTCGAGCTCAGCCAGCAGGCGACCCCAGGGATCGGCGATCACCGAATGGCCCCAGAAACTGAATCCCGGCTCGGCCTCCCCGAACTGGTCGGCCGCGACGAAGAAACACTGGTTCTCGATCGCCCGGGCCCGGACGAGGACCTCCCAGTGGTCGCGTCCGGTCTTCGGGGTGAAGGCGGCAGGCAGGCAGATCACGGTCGCACCCCTCTCGGCCAGGGCCCGGAACAGTTCCGGGAACCGGAGGTCGTAACAGATCGCAAGGCCGATCACGCGGCTCCCGATCTCGAAGGTGACGACCTCGGAGCCGGCCTCTTCGTGGTCGGACTCCCGGTATTCGACCCCGTCGACGTCGACGTCGAACAGGTGGAGCTTGCGGTAGGTCGCGACCACCTCCCCGTCCGGGTCTATCGCCGTGCACGTATTGGTCCGGGTGCCGTCCGGACGACTCTCGGTGAAGCTACCGGCGACCAGGTGGACCCCGAGGTCACGGGCCCAGGACCGCGCCGTCGTGAGCGCCGGACCGTCGATCGGCTCGGCCCCCTCCCGAACGCCATCCCCCTGGGCCAGCCAAGGCC
>JAUMBO010000187.1:0-9883 GCA_032119635.1 Solirubrobacterales bacterium | reverse complement strand
GGATGAAGATCCCGGAGAGGAAGTAGAGCGGCAGGACGATCAGGTTGACCAGGGCCGGAGCGGCCTCCCTCGAGGGAACGATCGCCGTGATCGCGATACCGAGCACGCTGAAGACGGCCGCCCCGGCTAGGACCACGAGGATCACCTGGCCGATCGAACCCCACGGGACCGGCGAGCCGAACAGGGCGAGGCCGAACAGGGTGATCACGACGACCATCAGGGCCGAGACGACGATCGAGTTGCCGACCCGGCCGGCGATGAAGACCCAGGCCGGCTGGGGTGTACCACGGCCCCGTTCGAGGAGCCCCTCCTCGCGGGCGATGGTCAGATTCATGGCCAGGCTGGTGAAGGTGGCCGAGATGACGGCAAGGGTGACGATCGCGGGGACGTAGTAGCGGTCGGTCGGCAGCCCACCGAGGGTCTCGATCGGATCGTCACCGAAGATGGTCGCAAAGATGATCAGCAGGAGGACCGGAAAGAGCACGGTGAAGAAGACCGAGCCCGGGTTGCGCCAGAAGACCTTCTGGCAGTACCTGAACTCGTGGGAGACGAGGCCCGCGGCCCGGGTGACGCGGCTCATCCCGTGATCTCCAGGTAGACGTCCTCCAGGGTCGGCGGACTGACGGCGAGGTCTTCCAGCTCGATCCCTCTGGCCCCGGCCCATCCGGTGAGCGCGGCCAGGTCAGCGGTGGGGCGTTCGGTGCGGAGGGTGAACCGGCCCTGGCCATCGCTCACGATCGCTCCGCCCTCCGGGCTCGGGAGCTCGTTCGCCCCGTGACCGGTGGGCAGGCCGAACGAGATCACCGTCGGCATGCCGCGGTCGGCCCCGAGCGTGGCCGGGGGGCCGACGGCCAGCACCTTCCCCTGGCTGACGATCACGACCCGGTCGGCGAGCGCGGCGGCCTCCTCCATGTAGTGGGTGGTCAGGAGGACGGTCGTCGCCTGCCGGCGGAGTCCGGCGATCATCTCCCAGGCGCTGCGGCGGGCAGCCGGGTCGAATCCGGTCGTCGGCTCGTCGAGGAAGAGCAGCTCCGGTGCCCCGCACATCGCGATTCCCACGTCGAGCCTCCGTCGCTGCCCTCCCGAGAGGCGGCCCGCCCTGACCCCGTCGGAGTCGCCCAGCCCGACCAGTTCGATCACCTCCGCGACCGGGTAGGGGTCCCGGTAGTAGCCGGCGTAGAGCTCGAGCGACTCCCGAACCGTCAGCAGTGGTTCGATCGCGGTCTCCTGCAGCACGATCCCGATCCGCTCACGCCACTCCGAACCTGCCCCCCCGGGATCGACACCGAGAACCTCGACCTCGCCCCCGTCCCGCGCCAGCAGCCCTTCCAGCACCGACATCAGGGTCGTCTTGCCGGCACCGTTCGGCCCGAGGACGGCGACGATCTCCCCCGCCCCGACCTCGAGATCGAGCCCGTCGAGGGCGACCTTCCGGCCGAAGCTCTTCCGGAGGCCACTCGCCCGAACGACCGGCCGGTCGGGTGTGCTCAATCCAGGTCCCTGTGGCTGACGCTGACCACGACGTCGTCACGCATCGCAAGGTCGCTCCAGATCCGCTCGGCGACCGTCACCGAGCGATGCCGACCTCCGGTGCAGCCGATTGCGATCGTCAGGTGGCTCTTGCCCTCGGCCACGTAGGCCGGGATCAGGAACTCGAGCAGGGGCATCAGCCGGCCGTAGAACTCACCGGCGTCCGTCCCCGCCTCGACGTAGTCGCGGATCTCGGGTTCGAGGCCGGTCTTCGGCCGGAGCTCGGGGTCGTAGTACGGGTTGGGCAGGAAGCGGACGTCGAGGGTGATGTCGGCGTCCCGGGGAGGGCCGTTCTTGAACCCGAAGGTCAGCAGGCTGACCGCGAGCCGGCCCTCGTCCCGACGACCGATCATCTCGTCGACGATCTTCGTCCGGAGGGCGTGGGCACCGAGGTCGGAGGTATCGAGCACGAGGTCGGCCCGGTTGCGTAGCGGGGAGAGCAGCTCCCGCTCAGCCCTGATCCCTTCGAGCACCCTGCCCTCGGGGGCGAGCGGGTGGCGCCTCCTGGTCTCCTTGTACCGGTCGGTCAGGACTTCCTCCTGCGCCTCGAGGAAGAGCAGCCGGGGCTTGATGCCGCCGTCCTCGAGGCGGTCGAGGACCTCGACCAGCAGGTCGAAGTACTCGCCGCTCCGGGCATCCGAAACGACCGCTGCCCGCTCGACCGAACTCCCCGGCAGGGCGAAAAGCTCGCCCAGCGCCTCGATCATCTGGGGCGGCAGGTTGTCCACGCAGAAGTAGCCGCTGTCCTCGAAGGCCGCGATCGCCTCCGACTTCCCGGCACCCGAGTGTCCGGTGATCACCACGAGGTCGACGCCGGTGTCCGGGGCGGGATCCACCTCGGCGTCCCCCACCGAAGGCACCCCTGCCGCCGTCGCCTCCGATTCAGACCCTGTGGAGTTGTTCATAGATCTCGCGAGCCACCCTACCGGGCAGGCCGGGGACCGCTTCGATCTCCTGCCTGCTCGCCCCGGCGAGTCGGTCGGCCGAGCCGAAGTGGCGGAGCAGCAGGCGCTTTCGCTCCGGGCCGACCCCCCGGATTCCGTCGAGGACCGATTCGGTCATCCGCTTGCTGCGACGGCCGCGATGGTGCCCGAGGGCGAACCGGTGAGCCTCGTCCCGGACCCGTTGGAGGAGGAGCGAGGCCTCGGAGTCGGGAGCGATCGGGGCCGGATGCCGCTGACCCGGAAGGAAGACCTCTTCCTGGCGCTTGGCCAGCCCGATCACCGTGACGCCGCGTTCGATGAAGCCTTCGAGCGACTTGAGGCCGGAAGAGAGCTGGCCCTTGCCACCGTCGATCAGGATCAGGCCCGGCAGGGAGGCGAAGCTGGCGTCCCGATCGGGATCGTTGGGCGAGAGTTCGGCCTGGCCTTCGAACTGCGCCATCCGGCGGGCCAGTACCTGGCCTAGCGAGGCGTAGTCGTCGGGTCCGGTCCGGCCCTCGACCTTGAACCGCCGGTAGTCGGCCTTCTTCGGGGTGCCGCCCTCGAAGACGACCATCGAGGCGACGGTGTCCTGCCCCCCCAAGTTCGAGATGTCGAAGCCTTCGATCCGGACCGGCGGATCCTCCATCCCGAGCGCCTCCGCCAGCCCCGCAAGGGCCTCGGCCTTGCGCCTGCGGCCGAACTCCCGTCGCAGCTGCTCCTGACCCAGGGCCAGCCGGGCGTTTCGCTCGGCCATCTCGCGCAGCCGTCTCATCTCACCCCGCTCGGCAACCCGAAGGTCGACCGGGGGGCCGTCACGCCGGTCGGCCAGGCGCTCGGCCAGCTCGGCGGTCCGCTCGGCCAGCTCCGGACCGACCAGTACGGTCCTCGGCATCGCCGGGGAGGTGGCGTAGAACCGCTCCAGGAAACCGGCCGCGACGTCGCCCTCGCCGGCACCCTGGGGGACCTCGAGGTAGAAGCCCTGCCTTTCGAGGAGCACCCCGTCCCGGACCTGGAAGACCTGGGCGTTCGCCTCGCCCCCCTCGGTCGCCACACCGATCAGGTCGGCCGAGGCGACCGGCGTCCCCGAGACCCGCTGCCGCTCGAACAGGGAACGGACCGAAGAGAGCCGGTCGCGGTAGGTCGCGGCCCGCTCGAAGTCCTGGCTCGCCGAGGCCTCCTCCATCTGGCGTTCCAGCTCTTCCTCGATCCGGCCGTAGCGTCCCGAGAGGAAGTCGAGCACGCGATCGATCGACTCACGGTAGGTCTCCCTGTCGACGTAGCCGACGCAGGGGGCCCCGCAACGCTCGATGTAGTAGTCGAGACAGGGACTGCCCGACCGACGGCCCGGTTCCGGTCCGTCGCAGGTCCGGAACTGGAACAGGCGACCCAGCAGGTCGAGGGTCTCCCGGACCCGGCGAGCCGACGAGAAGGGGCCGAAGTAGGCCCGGCCGGCCCGGTGGCGCTCCCTGGTGAAGTAGACCCGTGGGAACTCCTCGTCGAGCGAGACGGCGATGTACGGGTACGACTTGTCGTCCCGGAGCCGGACGTTGAAACGGGGCCGGTAGCGCTTGATGAAGTTCTGTTCGGCGATCAGCGCCTCGGACTCGGTCTCGGTGACCAGGCACTCGATCGAGTCGATCTCGGAGGTCATTCCCGGGTTCCCTCCCGAGAAGTGGGATGCGACCCGCTTCCGGATCGATCGGGCCTTGCCGACGTAGATCACCTCGTCGGCCGAGTCACGGAACAGGTAGATCCCCGGCTCGTCCGGCAGTGCCCGTCGCTCCGCGACCAGCCTGCGCTCCCGCGTTTCCGGTCCGGTTCCGGGCTCACCCATTTCGTTTCGACTCCTCACGCCCCATTGCCACAGGGGGAAGGTTAGGCAGTCACGGGGACCGGGTAGGCTTCCGGCGCCGGTCATGCCCCACTCCGCCCCGCCACCCGAACTCTCGACGATGTCGTTCACCGAGCGGGACGGGATCGGAATCCTCACCCTCGACCGGCCCGAGGCCTACAACGCGATGGATCCGGCGATGATCTCGGAGCTTCCGTCGATCTTCGGGTGGCTCGCCGACCAGGCCGACCTCCGGGCACTGGTGATCACCGGAGCCGGTGCCGCGTTCTGCGCCGGTGGTGACGTCAACTGGTTCCGGCGCGGGGTCGAGGATCCCGAGGTCGACATCGTCGCCGCGGTGCGAGACGGCGCCGAGACGCTCCACCGGGGGATCGTCGACCTGGTTCGGATCCCTTACCCGGTGATCGCCGCGATCAACGGTCCGGCCGCCGGCGCCGGGTTCTCGCTCGCGCTGGCCTGCGACACCCGAATCTGCTCCGAGGACGCCTTCCTCGCCTGCGCATACGGGCGGATCGGTGCTTCGCCGGACGGGGGCATGACCTACTTCCTGCCACGGGTCGTCGGGCCGTCGCGGGCGATCGAGATCCTGCTCAACGACCCGAACCTGACCCCCGAGGCAGCACTGGCCGAGGGGATCGTCGCCGAGGTGGTCGAGCCGGAGCGGTTGATGGACCGGGCGATCGAGAAGGCCCGCAAGCTGGGGGCCAAGTCGCCCTACTACGTCCGGATGGCAAAGCAACTGGCCGGAACGAGCCTCGATCACACCCTGACCGAACACCTCCAGTACGAGCGGCACGCGATCGCCGAGGCGATGGCGACCGAGGATCTGGCCCGTGCGGTGAAGGCCTTCTTCGAAGGCGACGAAGTCCGGTTCGAAGGCCGGTAGGGCCGAGCGGTACTCAGTCGGTCGCGGCCCGGAGGAGCCGGGTCACGCTGTCGGCAACGCAGCAGGGCTTCTCCCCGCCCTCGACCTCGATCGTGAACCTGGTCACGCTCTCGATCCAGCCGCCATCGCGCTCCTCGTAGCCGATCAGTTCGGCCGAGGCCCGGATCCTCGAGCCGGCCGGGACGGGGGCCGGGAAGCGGACCCTGTTCCAGCCGAGGTTGACCCCGAGCTGGAAGGCGTCGGGGTCGACCGAGATCAGGCCCTCCCGAAAGCCGTCGATCATCGACAGGGTCAGGTTTCCGTGGGCGATCGTGGTACCGAACGGGCTCTCCCGCCCGGCCCGCTCGACGTCGACGTGGATCCACTGGTGGTCGCCGCTCAGCCTGGCAAAGGCGTCGATCATCTCCTGGGTCACCTCGCGCCATTCGGTCGGGCCGACCTGGGTCCCGATCAGGTCACCGATCGACTCCGGATCCTTTATTTCGATCAGGTCCATGGAACGAGGGTAGTCGCTCCGCGGTCGGTCAGGCGGCCTGCTCAATCGATCAGTTCGATCTCCATCGGGAAGCCGATCGAGCCGGTGGCGCCGCCGGCCAGGGACAGGACCCGGGCGACGTAGGCGATCGTCTCGGGGTAGGACGGCACGCAGCCACAGGCCGCGACCGCACCCGGTCCGGCGTTGTAGGCGGCGAGGGCGAGCCGGGCGCTGCCGAACTCGGCGATCAACTCGGCCATCAGGTCTGCCTGGGCCCTGATCGAGGCGAAGGGGTCGAACGGATCGGTGAGCCCCCTCGACGCTGCGGTCGACGGCATGAACTGGGCGATGCCGAGCGCCCCGGCAGGCGAGACAGCGAAACGGTCGAAGTTCGATTCCGACTTGAGCTGGGCGGCCAGAAGCGCCGCCGGGACACCGGTTTCGAGTGAAGCGGCAAGGACCGCCCGACGGTAGCGGGAGGGCACGAAGGCCGGCACCAGGACGGCGCTCCCCCTGCCACCTTCCCGAACCAGACCGGCCGCGTTGGCCGCACTCGAGCAGGGCTCCGGCCCGGCGACGAAGCCGAAGTGCCAGGGCTCCCAGGAGTACCTCTTGAGGAAGCCGAACCTGCCGGCGTTGGCGGCCAGCCAGCCGTAGGCAGAGGGTGGGCCGAGGTCCAGCTCCGTGGCGCAGCGATGGAGGGACTGCCCGGGAGGGGCGACCCAGCGGGGATCCGGGTTGGCGGCGAACAGCGCGGCCTGCTCGGCATCGGAGCGGTACCCCGAATTGATCGCAAGCGTCACGCCGTCCCTGGCCGCCGCCCGGGCCATCCGGTCGAAGGCCGCCGCCACGTCCGGTCTCATCCCGTGGCCCTGCCGGAGCGCGAGCGGGCCGGAGTACCCGCCCCCGGTGGCGAAGGCCAGGTCCGATCCCGCCGCCCCGGCGAGTCCGACCCGGGCCTCGGCCCAGACCTTCCCGGCCGGTCCGTCCGGACCGCGGACCGGCATCCGGACCCGGCCGGTCAAGGGAGCGAAGGAGGCCACGTCCGGAAACCGGACCGAGACGGTGGCCGGTGAACCGCCATTCGAGACGGCAACGGCGACAGCGGCCGCCCTTGCCCTCGAGAGGTAGACCGGCTTCGGCATGTGCGCCGGATTGGGCAGGCCGTTGGGCAGGGTCGCGGGAGCGAGCAGCCTCGGCAGGTCGTCGCGCATCGAGCGGGCGGCCGACAGGGCGGCGAGGTCGACGGCCCGCTGGGCCCTCGCCTTCCCGGTCCCGGCCCCGGCGATCGAGGCAAGGCCGATCGCGGCAACGATCGCGACCAGGGCCGAACCGAGGACGAGCGGGGTCGCCTGACCGGCCTCGGACCTGCGCCTCCGGAGGAACGGACCCCGCCCTTCGACGACCTCCTGCCGCACCTGGAACCCGGCCCGCTCGGCCTCCCGGCCAGCCAGCTCGGCGACGGGGTCGGACCGGTCCGACCGAAACAGCGCCAGTTCGGTCCCCTCACTGTCGAGGGCCCGCCGGACCGCCAGGTACTCGGTCGGCGCCGCCGCGATCACCAGCCCACTCCCCTCCCCGGCGATCGCCAGGACCCGGTCGAGGACCTCCCTTTCCAGGCCCGTGGGCACCGAGACGACGCAGTCGCCTCCCCTCCCCACCGCGAGCACCTCCGGGGCGGCGAGACCGATCCTCGAGGAAAGTTCGGAGGCCGCCGCCGAGTGGACGATGGTCGGCCTCGGCCCCTTGCCCAGGCCGACCTCGACCAGGCAGCGCGGAAGCCCGTGCCCGGGGATCTTCGCCATCTGCTCCCGGGCGAGCCGGGAAAGAGGCACATCCCGATCCGCGGCAGTCAGAAGGACGACCGGAGTGGGAGCGGCGCTCCCGCTCACCGCAGTGGCCCCCGTGCCCAGGCTGTCGAAGAGACTTCGAGCAGTCGTGCGAGCCTCTGGTCGGGAGCCGGAGGCCTGATCCGGACCAGGATCCTTCCCGGTGACCGGTGGAGCCGGTGGCGAGACACGGCCCAGGCGGGCAGTGAGCGCTCGACCGCCCGGCCGACCGCCTCCCCACGCGCCAGGGCGACCGCGCCAGCGTGGGCGGCACCCTCGGCCAGCTGGTGGCTGTAGCCGGTCAGGAGGAGCTGGAGGGCGACCGCGCCGGCCAGGAGCAGGATCGCGAAGCCGGCCACGGCCTCGACCGTGGCCTGGCCGCCCGACCTCCCGGCCACCCGCCTCGAGGTTCGTTCAGCGGCCGAGATCACTCGACCCCTCGAGCCAGGCGTCGGGCATGCCGGGCAGCAGCTTCGGCAGCCGGACCGAGACCGTCACCCCGTTCTTTCGGGATACCTTCGAGCGACCGGCCAGGATCCCCGGCAGGGCCCGCCTCGCGGCTCCGTCGGGAGCGCCACCGGTCAGGACCGCCCGGGCACCGGCCCGGGCCGCGGTCCCGGCCGACCAGAACACGTACCCGGCAACTGCCATCTGGAGAGCGACCAGCAGTCCGAGTGCGACTACGGGCAGGGCCCCGACCAGCTCGAGCGAAACCGATCCGGCCGCCCGTTTCCTCCTTCCAGCCCTCTGGTCGACCGCCGATGGCCGCCTCGACTCAAACATGGCCGAACGCTCTCGCTCGTCCAGTCAGGGCGGGCGCGACGGGTGCAGGGAATCCCGAACCAAATCGGGACCGAACGGTAAACCGACCGGTTTCAGTCCCCGAACAGACCGACCACCGGCGCGTGGTCGGAGAGCCTGACCAGGAGGCCGGACCGGCCGTCGACCACCTCACGATGCCCAGGCGGAAGGGCCCGGGGCGGCTCGATCACATCCAGACCACGGGCGAGCAGGTGGTCGATCGATCCAGTCATCCCGGGAGGGGGCTCGGAGAGGCCGAATCGGACCGACAGCTCGGCGAAGGGATGGCCGGCGGCGGGCCGGCAGTTCAGGTCTCCCCCGAGCACGAAGGGACAGTCGCCGGAGCGGTCTTCGGCGAACCGGGCAGCGGCGAGTACGTCCTTCGCCGCGCGCTCGGTACCGGTCGAGGCGTGGAGGTTGTAGAGGTCGGGTCCGTCCTCGATTCGGATCGACTGGACTACCCGCCGTTCGGGGAGACGGGTCAGGACCGCATGGTCCGAACCGGACACCCCGAGCCCGGACCGGTCCCGGACCAGGACCATGTTGCCGCCTCCCTCCCAGCTGCCTGCGAGGTGGGGCCTGCGGGACCAGACGGGGCCGGCCAGGGGACTCATCCAGTTGCGGGCCGTGGGCACGAAGTGAGCAGTCGAACCGGTCGCATTGGCGAGCCGGTCCTCCCAGCGAGGCGGCACCTCCTGGAGCAGGGCGACGTCCCACTCGATCGAGTCGAGGACCGCCCCGAACTCGAACCCGAGCGGCCGGTTGAGCAGTACGTGGTCCCCGTGCTCCTCGGGCCGGCCGCCGAACAGCCAGCCGAAGCCCCGATCGAACTCACCGGGCGGTGCGTCCCTCCCGTGGAACAGGTTCCAGCTGAGAAGCCGGAGGGTCAGGCCGCCTTCTCGGCTACCCAGACCTGCCAGAGGGCGACCAGCGAGGCTCCCACCATCAGGATCCAGAGAAGAGTCGTGAGGCCCGACCCCCAGAGCGTCTCCGTCCCGGCGATCGCGAGCACCAGGAGTCCGATCGCCCCGGCGAAGATCGCCCGGCGGGAATCCTCCATACCGAGCAGGGTCAGCTCACCGGCCCGGAGGAAGCGATAGGCGGCGAGTGCGAGCACGGTCAGGAAACCGAGCGAGAGGGCCTGGAAGACGGCATCGGTGACCCTGCCTCCACCCGGGAGCAACGTCACCGCAGCGGCCAGCAGGACGATGATCGCGATGTTTCGAGCCGCAGTCACGGTGCGATCGTACCGGCACCGAAGGCTCTCCCGGTCATCCTTCCGACGCCCCGCGGCCCGACCGGGAGACTCGCCAGGGACGACTCCGCCCGACCAGCAGGGCGGTCGCCCCGATCGCCACCAGGACGATCACCAGGCCGCCGGTCAATCCTCCCCCGACGAGGCTCGAGAGTCCATAGGCCATCGCCCCGATCGCTGCGGTGGCCGGGAAGGTGAGTATCCACGCCCTGGTCACCGCCCGGGCCAGACCCCAGCGGCGGGCCGAGAGGCCCCGGTCGATCCCCGATCCGATCACGCCTCCATTCATCACCTGGGTCGTCGAGAGGGGGAAGCCGGCGAGCGAGGCGGCG
>JAUMBO010000186.1:0-7087 GCA_032119635.1 Solirubrobacterales bacterium | reverse complement strand
GTCAGACTCTCTTCGCTCATGGGTCGATGTAATCAGACGGGAGGTACCGGAGGCCCCGTCGTTCAGCCCTTCCCGGGCTCTTCGCCGGGTTGCTCGTCCGGCTCGGACTCGGGCTCCTCGTAGAGGCTCTCGACCGCGAGCTCCCGGCCCCGCTCGGTCCAGACCCTCACCTCGAGGAAGGCATCGTCGCCGAAGTTCTTCAAGGCGTCGGGTGCGACAAGGGTGAACCGGTCGCCGAAGACCGGATCCTGATCGACCGTGATCTCGGCGATCTCGGCCGACACGGCGTAGGAGCCCTCGATCAGGATCCGGCCCCAGACCAGGGTCATGTCGGCATGGCGCCCCCGCTCGCCGTTCCACTCGCCGATCACCTCGTCGTTCAGGTCGACCTTCCAGTCGGGATTGTCGGCCGCCGTCACGTCGGTGAAGTCGGCGGTCGAGGTGAAGTCGTGCGGGTCGCCGTCCTCGGGCTGGAGATAGGAGACGTAGCCGAAGAACTCGATCCGGACGGAATCCCCGCCCCCTTCGAGGACTGCCTCTCCGTAGGCCGTTGCCGGGGAGTAAGCCCGGCCCGAGAAGGTCCGCTCGGGATACCAGACGATCTCGGTCGGCATGGCCGTCCCCTCCGGCAGGTCGTCGATCGCGGCGCAGGCCTCGATGAAGGACTCGGAGAGCCGCCGGGCGAACCGGCCGTCCGGGATGCCGTAGCGACAGGCGTCGGCGACGAACCTGGGTACCGGTTTCGGGTCGAGGGTCACCGGCCGACCCTACGCGATCGCTTCGCGGAGCCCGGCAGCGGCCACCTCGGGTGAAACCACGTTTACGTCGACCCCAGTCGCCATCTCGAACGAGGAGTTGGGCTCGAGCCGGGGGGCGAGGTCGAGGTGCCAGTGGAAGTCGTCGATCCCCCGCGGGGCCGTCCTGACCCAGAGATTGAGCTGGGGTGTCTGACCGAAGATCGAGGCGACCGCCCCGAGCGCCCGGTGGAGCATCGCCGCGCCGCCCTCGTCCTCCTCGAACCGGGGACTCACCTTCCTAGGGATGATCCGCATCTCGTACGGCCAGCGCGAAGCCCAGGGGCAGATCAGGGCGACCTCGTCGTCGATCGCGACCAGGCGCTCGTCGCGGCGGATCTCTTCCCGCAGGACGTCCTCGAGCAGGCTGGCCCCGGCGGTCCGCTCCCGGTAGGAGGCGAACCGCTCCCGTTCACGGGCAACGGCAGCCGGCACGAATGGGGCGGCACCGATCTGGGCGTGGCTGTGCTCGATCGAGCCGCCGGCATCCGGGCCCTGGTTGAGGATCAGCTGAACGTACGCCGCGTCCGGATGGGCCCGCATCCGCTCGCGCCAGGTCCCGATCACGGTCCCGAGCCGCTCCGGGGAGAGGGCCGTAATCGAGGCGAGGTGCTCGGGCGCGTTGACGATCACCTCGTGGTGGCCGGTCGCGACCCGGGAGGAGAAGAGGTCGTTGCCGGCTGCCCGGGCTGAGGCCAGCAGGGGGTCCTGGGCGCTCGCGAAGGCCGAGTCGACCTCGCCGGCCCTCCCGGCTCCTCCTTCGGGGGGAACGAGCGCCGGGTAGAGGTTGGGAAAGGTCCGGGTCACCCAGCCGGGGGCATCGGCGCTCGAGCCATCCGGGCGGTTGGCCGCCACCTCGGGCGGGGTCTCCTGCTCGGACCCCTCGCAGAAGGGACAGCCCGACCCGTCGCCCGGATGCCAGCCGTCGTGAACGAAGTCGTCCGGCCGAAGCGTCCGGTCCGGGGTGACCAGGACCCGCGAGCCGGTCAGCTGGTCGATCCGTATCTCCGGCGAACCCACCCCTGTCAGGCGGACGGGCCGGGTTGACCCCCGGAAGCCTTGGGGCTGTTCGCCTGGAAGGCCTCCAGCAGGTCCATCGGCAGCGGGAAGACCACGGTGGTGTTCTGGTTGCTGCCGATCTCGAGCAGGGTCTGGAGGTAGCGGAGCTGGAGCGAGGCCGGGTTGATGCTGATGATGTCGGCCGCCTGGCTCAGCTTCTCGGCCGCCTGGTACTCGCCCTCGGAGTTGATGATCTTGGCCCGCCGCTCGCGCTCGGCCTCGGCCTGCCTTGCCATCGCCTTCTGCATGTCGGCCGGGATCTCGACATCCTTGATCTCGACCGTGGTGACCTTGACGCCCCACGGCTCGGTCTGCTCGTCGATGATCTTCTGGAGCGCCTCGTTGAGCCGCTCGCGCTCGGCGAGGATCTCATCCAGCTCGGCCTTGCCGAGCACGGCCCGGAGCGACGTTTGGGAGATCTGCGAGGTCGCCATCAGGTAGTTCTCGACCTCGGTGACCGCCCGGTTCGAGTCGACCACCCGGAAGTAACAGACGGCATTGACCGAGGTGGGCACGTTGTCGCGGGTGATCACCTCCTGCGGCGGGATGTTCAGGGTGACGGTCCGGAGGTCGATCTTGACCATCCGGTCGATGAACGGGATCAGGAGGATCAGCCCCGGACCCTTCTGGTCGATCAGCCGGCCGAGCCGGAAGATTACGCCGCGTTCGTATTCACGCAGGATCTTGATCGCCGAGAACAGCACGATCAGGGCGAAGATCGCGAGGATGATCACCAGGGCGCCAACGACTTCCATCAGCCTTCGTCTCCTTCCGACGGCCGGGCAGGACTCCGATCGGCAACCTCTTCGGCCGGTCGGTCCACCTCGGCTTCGTCTGCTCGATCGGACAACTCTCCACCATTGTGACGAACCAGCAGTGTCAGGCCCTCGATCGCCACGATCTCGACCTCCTCGCCAAACCCGATCCTGCCCTCCCCGCCTTCGATCCGGGCTCGCCAGAGACCGCCATCGGCAAACACCTGGCCAACCGGGGAAAGGCTCTCGCGGACCTCGGCCCGGGTCCCGATCAGGTTCTCGGGACCGGAGCGGATCGGCTCCGACTTGGCCAGGTTGGCCCGCTCGATCACGAACATCACGAAGCCGCCGACCACCATCGCCCCGATCACCACGATCGGGATCGAGGTCGGTTCGGTCGACCGGTTGAACATGAAGATCCCGGCCGCGACCAGGGAAACCACCCCGAGCACCGAGAGGACCCGGTAGTCCCGGAACGACACGGCTGCGATGAAAAAACCGACCGCAAGGAAGAGGAAGGCGATGCCCGCCGTTATAGAGCCGATGTCCAGCAGGCCGATCACCCCGATGATCATCGCGATCACCCCGACCAGGGCCGGGAGGATGCCGCCCGGAGTGAGGATCTCGATCCCTATACCGGCCAGTCCGAGGGCGATCAGCAAGAAGACGACTGTCGGGTCGGTTACTTCCACGGGTTCACCCTAACCGCCCCGTCATGCCTCGCCGGCCGGCGGGAAGACACGTGCCAGGTCCCGGCGGAAATCACCGGCCGAGCGATACGGCCCGTACTTGACCACCTGCCGCTCGCCGGAGCGGGCGAAGAAGATGGTCATCGGCAGGCCGGCCCCGGCCCCGATCGACCTTGCGACCTTCTCGTCGGGGTCGGAGTAGCTCGGGTACGGAACCCGGAACTCCCCGAGGAAGGTCCGGGCCGCATCGGGGTCGTCCTGGGAGTCGACCCCGAGGAAGGCGACCTCCCTGCCCCACTCGGCCGACTCCTCCATGAAGAGAGGGAACTCCTCGCGGCACGGCCCACACCAGGAGGCCCAGACGTTGACCACCACCGGATAGCCCTCCAGCGAGGCGAGCCTCCTGTCGAAGGCGTCGACCCCGCCGCCGAGGATCTCCCCGCCCTGGGCGTGGATCGCGGCCAACCTGGGCGGCGAATCGGCGAGGACGGACTCATAGTCGGGCGGGTCCGGTGCCTCGAAGTAGCTCGACCCCGACTCCCCACAGGCGACGAGGGCAAGTGACGAGAGTGCGGCCGCCAGCAGCAACCCGGCCCCGGCCCCCCGCCCGACCGGCCGAGTTGCGCTTTTTCGTCTGAAAGAGCCGATTTCTGTATTATGCGGGACGTACGCCGGTAGTCGGCGTCCCTCACGAAGGTTTTTGGGAGTTGGCCTCTCGCCCCTTCCTCTGGCCTTCGGCGCAAACCTTTCTGAACCAGAAGGACTCTTCAACGGGTTCAACCCAAAGGCTCACGTGGCCACTGCCTCGACACCGACCGCCTCCGCGGCGGTCCCCACCAGGGAACAGATAGAGCGGGCATCCGAATTCGCCCGGGAACCCTTCCTGCTCGAAGGACAGGGGCCCGAGTCGCTGGTCCCCGGGAGCGCCCGGCGACTGGCGCTCGACGCCGCCCTGGCCGAGATCGAGGCCGGGGCAACCGAACCGTCGATCGAGTGGCGGCGAAACTTCTCCCTGCTGCTCGGGCTCGAACGACTGATCTCGGATGAACCACCGACCCTGCGCGACGGAGCCCAGCTCAACCCCCACCAGGTCGACGCCCTCTCCGGCACCCTGGCCGAGCTGATTGCCGAACAGGAGGTCTCGGGAGGGATCCCGGTGGCCGAACTTCCCCCGGAGGAGGAAGCGACAGTCGAAGAGGTCCCGGTGGGCGACGTGCTCGAAGACGAGCTCGACGGTGAGCCGGCGGACGAGGAAGACGAAGAAGGCGAGATCGAAGACGTCGAGGCCGCCGAGGAGGAGGAGGCCGGCGACTGGGCCGAGGCCGTCGAGGAAGAGGAAATCGTCACCGAGGCGACCGAGGATCCCGGCGCCTCGCGCAGGTTCTGGTTCGAGCACGCGACCGGGGCCGGCAAGACCGTCGCCGCGGTCGGCTTCATCGATGCGACCCGGACCGGCGGCGTCCTGATCCTGACCCACCGCCGCAACCTGGTCGAGCAGTTCATCGGCGAAATCTCCGATCGCGGCTACAAGGAGCGTCTCCGGCCGCCCCTGCTCGACGGCCGGGACGAGGCCGACGGGCCGGTGACCGTCGAGACCTACCAATGGTTCGTCCGGAACGCCGGCCGGATCTCCGACGCCTACACGGTCGTGATCTGCGACGAGGCCCACACCGCGCTGGGCGAGAAGACGAGCGCCTGCATCCGGGCCTGGCCCGGGCCGACCTTCGTCGGGATGACCGCGACGGGCGCCCTGATCGCCCGCCACGTGACCGACCTCTTCCCGACCCAGACCTCCCGCTTCGACCTGGCCCAGGCGGCACGGCGCGGGGTGATCTCGCCGCTTCGGTGCCTGAGGATCCCGCCCGGCCCGGGGGTGAGGACGATCGCCAAGGTGCCGCTCCGGAAGGGCGAGGTCGACCAGGACTTCGACCAGGAGGAGCTGGCCGCACTGCTCGACCAGGCCCCCTTCAACCTGGCGATCGCCGACTTCTACAAGACCCGGTTCAGGAAGGCTCCCGGGGTCGTCTACACGGCCGGGGTCGAACACGCGAAGAACGTCGCCGCTGCCTTCCAGGAGGCCGGCATCAACGCCCGGGCCGTCTCGGGCGAGACGCCGAAGCGGGAGCTGACCGAAACGCTCGCCGCCTTCGAGCGCGGCGAGGTGGACGTCCTCTGCAACGCGATGCTGCTCGCCGAGGGCTGGAACTCGCCCCGGGCCACGGTCTGCATGCACCTGGCCCCGACCGCCTCGAAGCGGGTCTACCAGCAACGGGTCGGCCGGGTCACCCGCCGGGCTCCCGACAAGGAAGCCGGCATCGTGGTCGACTTCGTCCACCCGGCGACCACGCACGACGAGACGATCGTCACCCTCCACAGCCTGCTCGACCGGGACATCTACCGTGGAGGGGCGATCGTGGTCGGACCGGTCCGCAGGGGACGGGGCCGCCTGGTCAGGGTCGACAAGCGGATCGTCCCGGTCTCCGAGGATCCCGAGCGCCGGATCGAAGTCCTCGAACGCGACCTCTGGCGGGTCGCAGTCGAAAACCTCGACCACGCCGAACAGCATGCCTGGGCCGCCCTGGCGGGCTCGAAGGTGACCACCCAGGGTTGGCGCAAGGCGAAGGCGATGCTCCAGCAGGAGAGCACCCGCGAGCTTCGCAAGCGGTACCTGCTGACCTGCGTCCAGCGAAACCGGAACCTCCAGCTCAAGCTGAAGGCACTTGCCGAAATCGGGGCACTCGAAGATGCCGAGGCCTTCGACGACGCGGTCGACTTCGTCGGCACGTGGGGCCGTGAGGACAAGCGGGCCGGGACGAAGGTCCTGCTCCAGTGCCTCGTCGACCGGAAGATCGGCCGCCGGGACCAGGCCCAGGCCTGGGTCTGGCGACTCGCCTCCTACACCCGTGAGCTCCACGAGGAGTACGCGGTCCAGCGGTGGGCCGAGACCAAGCGACTTCTCGGCCTGCTGGTCAACTCTTCCGGCAAGGCCCACGGCCGGAACGCCCGTAAGCTGGTCCAGGCGATCAAGAATCAGGACCGCCGCCTCCAGATCTCGCTGCTCGCCGCAGCCGTCGCCCATACCCCGGAGGGGGAAGAGGTCCTGCGGGGGGCGCGGATGCGGACCGCGCGAAAGCCCTCGGCCGTGGCCCGCGAGCTCCTCAGGAACTTTCCCAAGGGCGGCCGCAAACGCCGCCGCCGGAAGAAGAAGGGCGGGGGCGAGAACGGGAATGGCGACGGGCCCAGAGGAAACGGCCGAGCCAACCAGGCCACGAAGAGCGGTTCAGGCGCTGAACCGGAACAGGAAGTCGAGGGACCGATGGACGAGGGGCCTCCCGAACCTCACTCCGAGGGTGCGTCCGACGAAGAAGACGAAGCACCCAGCTGACCCGGAACCCACCCGGTAATCGTTCTAGGCTGGGGTCAAGTGCACTTCGCCGGCGTGGAGGTGGTGGGACGTACCGTCGGGAGAGGTGACGATGAGCGAGCCGTCCAGGGCGATGCCCGAGGCCGTCCCTGTCCCACCTTCCCAACTCACCTCCCGGCCGGCCAGGTGGTCGCGCCGTTCCAGCTCGGCCAGGACCTCCGGATCCGGTGCGGCGAGCCACCGGGTCAGCGCGCCGTTCAGCGCCTCGGTCGCCCGGTCGAGCGTCGCACCGGAGCCGACCGAGGTCGCCCGGTCGCGGATCTCCGGCGGGAACTCTTCGGGCTCGATCGTCAGGTTGATCCCGACGCCGACCACGGCCCAGCCGTCCTGGGGCCTCCCCTCGACCAGCACCCCTGCGCACTTCCT
>JAUMBO010000185.1:0-13964 GCA_032119635.1 Solirubrobacterales bacterium | reverse complement strand
CGCGCTTGGTTCCCCGGAGCAGGCAGCCGACGTTGTCGCCGGCAAGGCCCTCGTCGAGGATCTTGCGGAACATCTCGACCCCGGTGATCGTGGTCGTCGTGGTGTCCTTGATGCCCACGATCTCGACTTCGTCGCCGGTGTTGACCTTGCCCTGCTCGATCCTGCCGGTGGCAACGGTGCCACGGCCGGTGATCGAGAAGATGTCCTCGATCGGCATCAGGAAGGGCTTGTCGAGCTCGCGCTCGGGCTCCGGGATGTAGGAATCGAGCGCCTCGCCGAGGGCGACAATCTGGGCCTGGGCCTCTTCGTCGCCTTCGAGCGCCTTGAGGGCCGAGCCCTTGACGATTGGCGTGTTCTCGCCGTCGAAGCCGTACTCGGTCAGCAGGTCGCGGACTTCCTCCTCGACCAGCTCGATCAGCTCCTCGTCGTCGACCTGGTCGACCTTGTTGAGGAAGACCACGACGTGCGGCACGTTGACCTGACGGGCGAGCAGGATGTGCTCACGGGTCTGGGGCATGACGCCGTCGGCCGCCGAGACGACCAGGATCGCGCCGTCCATCTGGGCGGCGCCGGTGATCATGTTCTTCACGTAGTCGGCGTGACCCGGGCAGTCGACGTGGGCGTAATGGCGCCCGTCGGTCTCGTACTCGACGTGGGAGGTCGCGATCGTGATGCCGCGCTCCTTCTCCTCCGGGGCGTTGTCGATCTCCTCGAAGCTCTTGGCTTCGGTGTCGCCCTTGTTCGAGAGCGTGTTTGTGATGGCAGCAGTGAGCGTGGTCTTGCCGTGGTCGACGTGACCGATGGTGCCGACGTTTACGTGCGGCTTGTCTCGCTCGAACTTCTCCTTGGACATCGCTCTACTTCAACCTTTCTTTCGTTACTTCTCTTCTGACTGGGCAAATGGGCAACCGGGGAAATATAGCCATTCCCGGCATTCGCGGGGTCCGGGCCTAGGCTTCTGCCCCCGCCTTGTCACCGGACCTCGCCGAGGAGATCTCCTCGGCGATGTTCGCCGGAACCTCTTCGTAGCGCTCGAACTGCATCGTGTAAGTCGCCCGGCCCTGAGTCGAAGACCTCAGGTCGGTCGCGTAACCGAACATCTCGCTGAGCGGTACGAACGCCTGGACCGCCAGCGCATTTCCGCGCTGCTCCTGGCCCTGGACCTTACCGCGCCGCCTCGAGAGGTCGCCGATTACGTCGCCGAGGAAGTCCTCCGGCGTGATCACCTCGACCGCCATGATCGGCTCGAGCAGGGTCGGGCTAGCCTTCCGGGCACCCTCCTGGATCGCCATCGAACCGGCGATCTTGAAGGCCATCTCGGAGGAGTCGACGTCGTGGTAGGAACCATCCACCAGCTCGACCCGGACGTCGACCATCGGGTATCCGGCCTTGACGCCGTTCTCGAGAGCCTCCTCAATCCCCTGCTTGACTGCCGGGATGTACTCGCTCGGAATCACCCCGCCCTTGATCTTGTTGTCGAACACGAAGCCCTCGTCCGGGGCCGGCTCGACGTTGATCACGGCATGGCCGTACTGGCCGCGCCCACCGGTCTGGCGGGCGAACTTGGCGTTCACCTTGTCGACCCGCTTGCGGATCGTCTCGCGGTAGGCGACCTGCGGCTTGCCGACGTTGGCCTCGACGTTGAACTCGCGGATCATCCGGTCGACCAGCACCTCGAGGTGGAGCTCGCCCATCCCGTGGATCAGGGTCTGGCCGGTCTCCTCGTCGGTCTCGACCTTGAAGGTCGGGTCCTCGTCGGCCAGCCTGGCAAGAGCGGTCGAGAGCTTCTCCTGGTCGGACTTGGTCTTCGGCTCGATCGCGACCGCGATCACCGTCTCGGGGAAGTCCATGCTCTCGAGCTCGATCGGGGCGTCCGGGGCGGCGAGCGTGTCGCCGGTGCCGGTGTCCTTGAGGCCGACCCCGGCGCAGATGTCGCCGGCGTAGACCCGCTCGATCTCCTCGCGGGAGTTGGCGTGCATCATCAGCAGCCGGCCGATCCGCTCGGTCTTGCCGGTCGTCACGTTGAGCACCCGGCCTCCGGCCTCGAGCTGTCCGGAGTAGACCCGGAAGTAGGTCAGCTTGCCGACGTACGGATCGGACATCACCTTGAAGGCGAGTGCCGCGAACGGGCCGGAGTCGTCGGCCGGGCGTTCGCCCTCCTCCTGTTCCTCGGCCCCCTTTGCGAGCGGCAGCAGGCCGGTCACCGGCGGGACCTCGAGCGGCGAGGGCAGCAGGGCGACGATGTAGTCGAGCAGTGGCTGGACGCCCTTGTTCTTGAACGAGGATCCGCAGAGCACCGGGGTCACGGCGAGCGAGAGCGTCGCCGCCTTGAGCGCCTTCATCAGCTGCTCCCCGGAGATCTCCTGGTCCTCGAGCACGGCCTCCATCAGCTCGTCGTCCTGGTCGGCGACCGCCTCGAGCAGGGCCGCCCGGTACTCGTCGGCCTGGTCCTTCATGTCTTCGGGGATCTCGGTCTCGTCGAACTCGGTCCCCATGTCGTCCTTGTAGACGAGGGCCTTCATCTTGACCAGGTCGACGATCCCGGCGAACGCCTCCTCGGCCCCGATCGGGAGCTGGATCGGGACGGGGTTGGCGCCGAGCCGGTCCCGGATCGTCTCGACCGAGCGGTAGAAGTCGGCCCCGGTGCGGTCCATCTTGTTGATGTAGGCGATCCGGGGAACGCCGTACTTGTCGGCCTGGCGCCAGACCGTCTCGGACTGCGGCTCGACACCGGCGACCGAGTCGAACACGGCGACGGCGCCGTCGAGCACCCGGAGCGAGCGCTCCACCTCGACCGTGAAGTCGACGTGTCCCGGGGTGTCGATGATGTTGATCCGGTGGCCGAGCCACTCGCAGGCCGTCGCGGCCGAGGTGATCGTGATGCCGCGCTCCTGCTCCTGCTCCATCCAGTCCATCGTGGCGGCACCCTCGTGGACCTCGCCGATCTTGTGGGTGCGGCCGGTGTAGTAGAGGATCCGCTCGGTGGTCGTCGTCTTGCCCGCGTCGATGTGGGCCATGATCCCGATGTTCCGGGTCTTCTCGAGTGGGAATGCGCGCGCCATCTTCTTCTTTCGTCCTTCTCTTTCCGGGGATCCGGGTCACCCCGGTCTGCGGGGCCCCGATCGGGCAAAAAAAATGCCCCGCAGCGAGCGGGGCATACCCGAGCGATCCCGAATATAGCAGAGGAAATCGGGACCGAAGCCCGTCGCGGCGGCGGGTAGGATCGTCCCATGGGCGGAGCCGACACCAGGCCACGGAGGCCGCTCGAGAAGCTGTTGCCGGTGCTCAGGTGTCCGGCTACCGGGGAGCCGCTGGAAGCCGCTGGAGGAGTCCTGGTCAACGAGAGTCGGACCTTCGAGTACCCGGTGGTCGACGGGATACCCGTCCTGCTGCCCCACGATGCGGGAAGTCCCTTCAGGGTCGAGGACATCCCTGCGGACGCCCGCCGGGTCGGCCGACGGGGCCCTTCGATCAGGGGCGGACCGATCGGGTGGGCAACCAGGGGCCACCGGACTCACGGCTCGGTCGACGGTGTGGAGGAGTTCGCCCGGCTGCTGCTCGAATCCGGACGACGGCCGGTCCGGATCCTGGTCATCGGGGGCGGCAGGCGAAGCGAGGGAGTCGAGCGGATCGCCGCGCTCGACGGAATCGAGTTGATCGAGACGGATGTCTACCCCGGTCCGAACGTCGACCTGCTGGCCGACGGGCTTAGGCTTCCGATCGGCGACGGTGCGGTGGACGGAGTGATCTCCCAGTGGGTGATCGAGCACGTCGCCGACCCGTGGCAACTGGTGACCGAGACGGCCCGGGTCCTCGAGCCCGGTGGGCTGGTCTATTCCGAAGCACCCTTCATCCAGCAGGTGCATGAAGGGCGATACGACTTCTTTCGCTTCACTCCGATCGGGCACCGGATGATCTACCGGGATTTCGAGGAGATCGGGATGAAGGTGATCCAGGGTCCCGGAATGGCCCTCTCCTGGTCCTCGGAATACTTTGCGAAGAGTCTCCACTCCCGCCCCGACCGGATCGGCATCTGGCTGGCGAGGATCGCCCGGATCCTCGCCCTGCCGGCCCTGCTGCTCGACCGGTTCCTGATTTCAAGGCCCGGGGCCTGGGATGCCGCAGCCGGGACCTCCTTTCTCGGCCGGAAGGCCGATCGGGCCGCCAGCCCCCGCGAGGTCGTAGAGGGCTACCGGGGCATCAACCAGGATCCGGGCGAATAGGCCGGCCCCGTGCCCGGCTAGGGTTCGCGGTCGGATGTACCCCGACGGCAAAGAGGGAGGCGATCGACCCGACGAGGGTCGGCCGGCGAGGAAGTCGGCTGCGCCGGGCCGGAGGCCGGTCCTCACCGAGCGCCAGCGCCGAGAGGCCCGCGAAGCGAGACATAAACGGGCCAGGCGCTCGCCGGTCAGGAAACGGAGGGAAAGGCCACGCGGCAACCCGCTCGTCGCCGGAATCCGGGCGACCGGCCGCGAGCTGGCCCGGGCCTTCGCCTTCATCGGCGGTCTGCTCGTGGCCGGCCTGGCCGCGCTCGCCCCGGTCGGCGCGGCGATCGCCGAACTCTTCAGGCAGGTCGGGCTGGCGCTCGGCTGGCTGGCCAGGGCCACCGGCCGGCTCCTCGCGACCGCCGGCGGCGGGATCGGCCGGCTGGTCACCCGGCTCGATCGGGTCGTAACTCCGGCCAGGGCGATCGTCGCCGTGAGCGCGGCATCGGCCGTCCTGCTCGGCTGGTCCCAGTTCATCGACTACCGGGCAGTCGAGATCGGCCAGCCCGGATATGCCGGGATCCTCGACGTCGTCTCGGCCCCGACGACCGACGGCCGGACCCCGATCGACGAACACTCCTTCCTGCTGGTCGCGGCAGCACTCGCAGCTCTCGTCGCCACCTTCCTCGGCGCTGCCGGCAGGCGACGGGCCGGGTTCGTGGTTGCCGGTGCCGGTCTGCTTTCGGTCGCGGTCGCACTCCTGATTGACCTCCCGGCCGGAACCGACGCCTCGAACGTGGCCGCCGCCTACTCCGGGGCGGAGCCGGTGCTCCTGGCCGGCTTCTGGCTCGAGCTGGCAGCCGGTCTCGGTCTCGTCTGCTGCGGTGCCCTGATTGCCGCCGCCCCGGCCCCGGCCTCCCGCAGGACCACCCGGAGACGACGTCGCCGGCGGCCAGTGACTGTCGAGGGAACGGGGTGAAGCCGACCGGTACCTCGTCGGCCCGTCTCGCTGCGGTCACGGTTCTGCTCGGGGCCATGGTGGCGATCGCCTCCCAGTTCGTCGCGGCCTACGCCCTCGAAGACCAGTTCGGCCTGACGATCGAGACCGTCACCCTCTTCGGCAAGCACGGTCCGTTCGTGGTCATCGCCTCCCTGGGTGCGGTCGGAGCCCTCCTCTGGGCCATCCTGGCCGGATCCAGGCAGGCCCTCGTGCCGCTGCTCGGGATGGGTATCGCGATCTTGCTCGTCTTCCTGCTCGTCGACCTGCCCGATGCCGGCGAGACGGGCCTCTACGACACCCCCGGCGCCGGCAACCTCGACGCGACCGGGACGGCCGCGGCCGGGCTCTGGCTGGAGCTGGTCGGGGGCCTTGTGATCGTGCTCGGGGCGATCGCCCTGATGGCCCTCGACCGGGACACGCTCCGGGCGATCAGGCCGGGGGCGCCCACGACCAGGCGACGCCGGCCGCAGGCTGGGGCCGGAAGGCCGACACGGGGGTCCGGGAAGTAGTGGTGAAGGGCCTGGCCCGAAGGCTCGGCCTGTCGCAGATCCTCTGGGCAGCCCGGCGCTCCGGCAGGCTCAGGTTCCTGCTCGGGCCGGCCAACCTCTGGCTCCTGGTGAGCAGCAGGAAGGCACAGGGGCTCAACGAGAAGATCCGGTACAAGATGGCCCGTGACCGACGGCCGATCCTGGCCGTCTTCGGCGACAAGCTCGAGGCCCGGGAGTACGCGAGGCGAACGGTCGGCCTGGAATTCGTCCCGGTCACGCTGGCCGAGGCGCCAAGCGCATCCGAGCTGCCCTGGCCGGACCTGCCGAACGAAGTCGCGATCAAGGCGACCCACGGGAGCGGCGCCTGCGTGATCGCCTGGGAGGGGGCTAACCCGAAGGCCCGGGTACCGGCGGCAAGGCTGGACAATGCCTGGACCAGGGCCTCGGTCCGGCCGTCGGCGGCAGACCCGGACTCAGTCTCGACCTTCCTCGATATGCATCTCCCCTTCTCGTACTACTGGATGTTCGGCGAATGGGGCTACCGGGACGTGCGCCCCCGGGTCCTCGCCGAGGAGTTCCTGCCGGGCGAAGGTGGCGGGCTGCCGGTCGACTACCGGATGTACTGCTTCGATGGCCGGTGCGAGGTGATCCTGGTGATCACCGGGAACGTCATCCCTCCGGCCGGGATGAACGCCAAATACCTCTCCGACTTCTTCGGTCGCGACTGGACCCATCTCGAAGGCGTGAGGGAGGAATCGGCCCGCCACCCCGAACCTCCAGCGAGGCCGGACGACCTCGAGGGGATGCTCGCGGTCGCAGATGCGCTTTCGGAAGGGAACGACTTCCTCCGGGTCGACCTGATCCGGTCCGGGGGCAGGGTCCTGGTCTCCGAGCTGACCAGCTACCCCAACGCGGCCAGGGCCCCGGCGAATCCGCCCTCGTTCGAGCGGTGGCTCGGCAGCCACTGGAAGCTCCCATCCGACTACTCGAACCTGCGCCAAGGGTCCTACCCCCTCCCCCCACTCACCCCCTCCGGCTGAACTCCTTCGCATCCTGCGCAGGATCTCCCACCTTGACGGGCGGGCCCTGTCGCCGGACCCCAAGACCGACCACTCTGGCGCGCGGGTCCTGTCGGCGGCCACCCCCACTCCTCGACTCCCCGCTCGTCGTGGGGGTCCCCCGCCGCCGCCACCCACGCGCAAGGTGAGTCAGCTGGTAGACGGGGTGAACACCTGAACCACCTGCGAGTTCATGGCAGGGGGTCGGGCAGGGACGAGCGGTTCGGACGGGCCTGGCGGGAGTCGCTGCCCGGCCCCCACCTGCCGGATCCGGTTCGGGGCGATCGCTTCGAATGAAGGGCCACTCGTTCCCGCCGCAGGCTCCCGCGGAATGGGAGCGGAACTACTTGGTGGATGGCTCGCTGGCTACCAGCGGTAGTGGGCGAAGGCCTTGTTGGCCTGCGCCATACGGAAGATGTCGTCCTTCCGCTTCCAGGCGTTGCCCTGCTGCCGCTTCGCATCGAGAATCTCGTTCGCGAGCCGCTCGGACATCGAGTACTCGCCGCGGCTGCGGGCGAAGTCGACCAGCCACCGGACGGCCAGGGTGCGGGCGCGGCGGTCCGGCACTTCGACCGGTACCTGGTAGGTGGCACCGCCGACCCGGCGGGACCGGACTTCGAGCTGCGGGGTGAGCTCGTCGATCGCTTCCTTGAGGACGACGACCGGGTCCTCGCCCGACCGCTCGCCGACGAGGGCCAGGGCGTCGTAGGTGATCTTCTCGGCAAGCGACTTCTTGCCGTCGCGCATCACCTTGTTGATCACCTGCTGGACCAGACGGCTGCGGAACTCGGTATCGGCCTCGAGAGGCCGGATCGTCGCGGCGTTGCGGCGGGCCATCAGCTCGCCTTGACGCCGTAACGGGAGCGGGCCTGCTTGCGGTCGGATACTCCGGCCGCATCGAGCGTCCCGCGGACGACCTTGTAACGAACGCCCGGAAGGTCCTTGACCCGTCCGCCCCTGATCAGGACGACGGAGTGCTCCTGAAGGTTGTGGCCCTCGCCCGGGATGTAGGCCGTGACTTCCATGCCGTGGGCGAGCCGGACACGAGCGATCTTCCTGAGTGCCGAGTTCGGCTTCTTCGGGGTCACGGTCGCGACCCGGGTGCAGACGCCTCTCCGCTGGGGCGCGGCGACCTTCTTCTTGTTGCCCTGGCCGGACTTGAGGCCCGGGGTGGCAACCTTCTTCTTCGGGCGCTTGCGTCCCTTGCGTACGAGTTGGTTCGTGTTCGGCACGGTCGCCGATCTTACAGACACGGCTCCGGGACGGGGATCCGCCCCCTTCCCCGGTTCATCCAGACCGCCACGACCGCCCTGCCCGCGCGGGTCCTGTCACCAGCCACCCCCGCCGGCGCCACCCACGCGCAGGGGGAGTCAGCGAGTAGACGGGGTTAACCCCTGAACCACCTGCGAGTTCATGGCAGGGGGTCGGGCAGGGACGAGCGGTTTGGACGGGCCTGGCGGGAGTCGCTGCCCGGCCCCCGCCTGACTGGACTCGTCCAGGGGCAAGAACGGGTTGACGGGTCCGAAGGGACAGGCAGTGCGCGGAAATCCGCCCGGGCGGGTCAGGTATCGGCTACACTCGCGCGATGGCAGAGACGTGGCCAATCTTCTTTCTCGCAGTCGTCCTCAAGGTGCCGGCGATCGGCATGATCTGGCTCGTCCTCTGGGCAGCCAAGACGCACGACCCGGGGGCCGAGGCCACCGGCGGCGATGACGACGGAGGCAGCCGGCGGGACAAGCTTCCGCTTTGGCCCCGTCGTGGCGGCCCTCACTCCGGTCCGGGCGGATCGATCGATTGCCCGGACGGCTCCGGCAGCCGGAGGCGTCAGGCCGTTGCCGGAATGCGTGCGCGCGACTCGCGGCGCTCCCGCGAGATCTCCCGCAGGTAGTCCTCGAAGTCGACCTGGATCGTGTGTCGCTTCGAAGCGACGTAGCGGCGCTCCATCTCCGACTGGGTGAGCGCCACGTCACGGGCCATCGCGGCCCGATCGGGTAGCCCGCTCTCGCCGGAGATCAGGTCGGCAGCCCAGGCCGATTGGGCCTCGGCCAGGGGCATGATCGCTCCCAGCGGCTGGACCAGCCCGATGAAGTAGAGGCCGGGATGGTCGAGCGAGACGACCCGCTTGTAGAGGTCCATTCGGTTGTCCGACGGATCGACCACGGAGTCGTCGAAGAAGGGGAAGGTGATTCGGTAGCCGGTGCAGTAGATGACCAGGTCCACCTCTTCGGAGGTCCCGTCCTCGAAGAAGACGGTCCCCCCGTCGAAGCGCTCGATATTCGGCTTGACCTGGATGTCGCCGTGACCGAGCCGGCTGATCAGGTCGTCCGAGACGGTCGGATGGGCATGGAGCGGCTCGTGGTCGGGCTCGGGCAGGCCGGCATCGCTGACCCGTCCCTGGGAGAGCCTCAGCAGCGCCTTCAGCATCGTGCTCTGGATTCCGAGGGGGACCCGGGTGAACGGCTTGAAGGTGGTCAGGCGGTCGGTCGGCACCCCGAACAGGTATTTCGGGACGATCCAGGCGCCGCGACGCATCGCGAGGATCGTCCGGTCGGCGATCCGGGAGGACTCGACCGCGATGTCGGTGGCCGAATTGCCGATGCCCAGGATCAGGACCCGCTTGCCCTCGAGGACCTCCGGCGTCTTGTAGTCGTGGGCGTGGATCTGCTCGCCGGGGAAGGAATCCGACCCCGGGAAGGCCGGCTCGGGCCAGCGCGGGTCCCAGTGGTGGCCGTTACAGACCATCAGGTCGGTGAAGAGCTCAGTCCGCTCGCCGTCCGGCCCCCGGACCGTCACCTCCCAGCCTCCGTCGGACGGCTCGGCCGAGACGACCTCGGTCTGGAACTCGATCCGGTCCCGAAGCCCGAAGTGGTCGACGTAGTCCTCGAAGTACGCGGCGATCTCGACGTGACCGGGGTAGTCCGGGTAATCCGCCGGCATCGGGAAGGCCTCGTACTGCATCATCTCCCGCGAAGTGTTGATGTGGAGCGAGCGGTAGGCCGACGACATGCCGTTGTCGTTCATGTAGCGCCAGTTGCCGCCGATCGCCGAGCCCTTTTCGAAGCAGGCGAATTCGATCCCCCGCTCGGCCAGGTTCTGGCAGGCCGTGATCCCGGAGGATCCGGCACCGATCACGCAGACCCGGGGCGCAGATCGCCCTTCATGCCGCCCGTTCACTGTCGAGGTCGCGGACTCCACCCGTTCAGGGTAGCGCGAGGGGAGGCTCAGTCGGAGCGGGCCTCGGTCGCCGCATCGACCTCTGCCGAGATCTCCTCGATCTCCTCGGCGAAGGCCTCACCGAACCCGTCGGCGTCACCGTTCGAAGCCATCCCGTCGGCTTCGAGCAGGGCCGCCTCCTCGGGCGGGGTGAACGGCACGGTCGGCTCGACCGTGATCGACCGGTAGTGCTTCAGCCCGGTCGCGGCCGGAATCAGCTTGCCGATGATCACGTTCTCCTTCAGGCCGACCAGACGATCCCGCTTGCCCTCCATCGCGGCGTCGGTCAGGACCTTGGTCGTCTCCTGGAAGGAGGCCGCCGAGAGGAAGGACTCGGTCGCCAGCGCCGCCTTGGTGATCCCGAGGATCCTCTCGGTGCCTTTGGCGATCGTGCCACCCTCGGCCTTGACCTCCTTGTTCAGCTCCTTGAGCTTGTGGCGGTCGACGAGCTGTCCGGGGAGCAGGTCGGTCGAGCCCTTGGTCTCGATCTCGACCTTCTTGAGCATCTGGCGGACGATGATCTCGATGTGCTTGTCGTCGATCTCGACGCCCTGCGCCTCGTAGACCTTCTGGACCTCGGCGATCAGGTACTGCTCGATCGCGGTCCGGCCCCGGATCGCCAGCACGTCGGCTGGGTAGAGGGAGCCTTCGTTGAGCTGGTCACCGATCTCGACCTTGTCACCCTTGGCGACGAGCAGCCGGGTCCGGGGCGGGAAGGAGTACTCCTCCTCGACGCCCTCGGCGGTCATCACGGTGACCACGGTCTGCTTGTCGGTCTCCTCGACCGAGACCTTGCCGGCAACCTCGGCCATCACGGCCAGGCCCTTCGGCTTGCGGGCCTCGAACAGCTCGACCACCCTGGGCAGACCCTGGGTTATGTCCTGGCCGGCGACGCCCCCGGTGTGGAAGGTCCGCATGGTCAGCTGGGTTCCCGGCTCGCCGATCGACTGGGCGGCAACGGTGCCGACCGAGTCGCCGATCTCGGCCAGGAAGCCGGTCGCCGGGGCGATCCCGTAACAGGAGCGGCAGACCCCGTGGTCGGCCTCGCACTTGAGCGTCGAGCGGACCGGAACGGTCGCATCGGAATCGCCTTCGTAGGCCTCGGAGATCTCCTCCAGGTCCTGCTTGGTGATCACCTGGTTTCGCTTGAGCAGCTCGCGGCCGCGCTTGGTCTCGAACTTGGAGGCGGCCAGCCTCCCGACCAGGTTGGTGTTCGGCATCCCGGTCTCGTCGAAGACCGGCATCTCGATCGAGTCCTTCGTCTTGCAGTCCTCGATCCGGACGATCACGTCCTGGGCGACGTCGACCAGACGCCGGGTCAGGTAGCCCGAGTCAGCCGTCCGGAGCGCCGTGTCGGCCAGGCCCTTGCGGGCACCGTGGGTCGAGATGAAGTACTCACCGACCGAGAGGCCCTCGATGAAGTTGGACTTGATCGGCCGCTCAATGATCTCGCCCTTCGGGTTGGCCATCAGGCCTCGCATCCCGGCCAGCTGGCGGATCTGCTTGAACGATCCACGGGCACCCGAGTCGGCCATCATGAAGATCGGGTTGAGCTGGTCGAGGTTCGCCTCCATCGCGGCGCCGACCTCGTCGGTCGCCTGGTTCCACTTGTCGGTCACCTGGCGGTGCCGCTCCTCGGCGGTGTGCCAGCCCTCGTCGAACTCGGACTGGATCCGGGAGGTCTCCTCCTCGAACCGGGCGATGATCTCGTCCTTTTCGGGCGGCGGGACGACGTCGTTCTTGGAGACGGTGATCCCGGCCCGCGAGGCGAACTGGAACCCGAGGTCCTTGAAGGCATCGAGTACCTGGGAGACCGCCGGAGCACCGTAGAACTCGACCAGCCAGCCGACCAGGTCGTTGATCTCCCGCTTGTTCAGCGGCTGGTTGACGAAGGTGTACTGCTTCGGGTCGAACTCGTCCTCCAGCGCGGCGGCGAGCGCACGCTCGATCCGGTCGTTGAAGATGATCCGGCCGACCGTGGTCAGGAAGTGGTCCTGGCCGGGCCGGCGGTACTCGGCGAAGTCGTGGATGCCGACCACCCCGTTCTCGTAGGCGAGCTCGGCCTCCTGCGCCGTCTTGAACGGGTGCGGCGGGTTATCGAGCGAGGACGGGTCGATCTCGCCTACGTCGCCTTCCGAGAAGGTGAGGTAGTAGAGGCCGAGCACCATGTCCTGGGTCGGGGTCGCCAGCGGCGAGCCGTTGGCCGGCGAGAGGATGTTGTTCGAGGAGAGCATCAGGATCCTCGCCTCGGCCTGGGCCTCGGCCGACAGCGGCACGTGGACCGCCATCTGGTCGCCGTCGAAGTCGGCGTTGAAGGCCGCGCAGACCAGCGGATGGACCTGAATCGCCTTGCCCTCGACCAGGATCGGCTCGAAGGCCTGGATCCCGAGTCGGTGGAGGGTCGGGGCCCGGTTCAGGAGGACCGGGTGCTCCTCGATCACCTCTTCGAGCACGTCCCAGACCTCGGGCACCATCGACTCGACCATCTTCTTGGCCGCCTTGATGTTCTGGACAGCCTCGCGCTCGACCAGCTGGGCCATGATGAACGGCTTGAACAGCTCGAGCGCCATCAGCTTCGGCAGGCCGCACTGGTGGAGCTTGAGCGACGGGCCGGCCACGATCACCGAGCGGCCCGAGTAGTCGACCCGCTTGCCGAGCAGGTTCTGGCGGAACCGGCCCTGCTTGCCCTTCAGCATGTCCGAGAGCGACTTCAGCGCCCGGTTACCCGGCCCGGTGACCGGCCGGCCGCGGCGGCCGTTGTCGAACAGCGCGTCGACCGACTCCTGGAGCATCCGCTTCTCGTTGTTGACGATGATCTCGGGCGCGCCGAGGTCGAGCAGGCGCTTGAGCCGGTTGTTCCGGTTGATCACCCGGCGGTACAGGTCGTTGAGGTCCGAGGTGGCGAAACGGCCACCGTCGAGCTGGACCATCGGCCGGAGTTCCGGCGGGATGACCGGGATCGAGTCGAGCACCATCCACTCGGGCCGGTTGTCGGAGTTCAGGAATGCCGAGGCGACCTTGAGCCGCTTGACGGCGCGTGCGTACTTCTGACCCTTCGAGGTCGCGATCTCGTCCTCGAGTTCGGCGCAGAGTGCCTCCAGGTCGATCTGCTCGAGCAGGTCACGGACCGCCTCGGCGCCCATGCCGCCGCGGAAGTACTCGCCCCAGCCGAACGGCGAGCCGAAACGTTCCTGGAGCTCCCGGAAGTCGGCCTCGTCGTTGACCACGTCGCGGGGCTTCATCTCCCCGAAGATCTTCCAGACCCGCTCGAGGCGCTCGATCGTCTCGTCGATCCAGGCCTCGGTGTCGCCGATTTCGGCGTCGAACTCCTTGTTGAGCTCCTTGACCAGCTTCTCCCTGTCCTCGTCCTTGAGCTTCTTGAGCTGGGCCGCGGTGTGGCCGAGGCCGTCCGCCCAGAGGTGGTCTTCGTCAGAAAAGTTGGCCTGGTCGCCGCTCTCGAGGTAGGCGGTCCGGCGCTTCAGTGAATCCTCGAGCTCCTTGACCATCCGGTTGCGCTCACCCTCGTACTCGGCCAGCACCTTCTCGACTTCCTTCTCGAGGGTCGGCATGTCCTTCGCCCGGGCCTCCTCGTCGACCCACGTGACCATCGATGCCGCGAAGTAGAGGACCTTCTCCAGCTCCTTCGGAGCCATGTCGATCAGGTACCCGATCCGGGAGGGGACGCCCTTGAAGAACCAGATGTGAGAGACCGGAGCGGCGAGGTCGACGTGCGCCATCCGCTCGCGACGGACCTTCGACCGGGTCACCTCGACGCCGCACCGCTCACAGACGATCCCCTTGTAGCGAACCCGCTTGTACTTGCCGCAGTAGCACTCCCAATCCTTGGTCGGACCGAAGATCCGCTCGCAGAACAGGCCGTCCTTCTCGGGCTTGAGCGTCCGGTAGTTGATCGTCTCGGGCTTCAGCACCTCGCCCCAGGACCAGGAACGGACCTTCTTCGGAGACGCGATCGAGATCTCGATCGCGTCGAAGTTATTGA
>JAUMBO010000184.1:0-17953 GCA_032119635.1 Solirubrobacterales bacterium | reverse complement strand
GGCTATCGCCGCGGTCTCTCGGGCCGCTCCCGGGTCCTGGTCAGTGGCCGGTCCAGGCCGGTGGCGGGGACGATCTCGATGGACAACGTCGCGGTCGACCTCGGAAGGCCGGGCCAGTCGGGGACCTCGGTGGGCGACGAGGTCGTGCTGGTCGGCCGATCGGGTGAGGACCGGATCCTGGTCGAGGAGCTCGCCGAAATGCTCGGCACGATCAACTACGAGGTGACCTGCGGGATCTCGGGCCGGGTGCCCAGGGAGCCGGTCGGAGCGGAATGACGGGTGGGGAGGAGGTCACTGCGCGGCTGCTCGCGGCCCCGGCGGTGGCCGTACTCCCGGATCCGGTCCGTGCGGCAAGTGGGGAGGGACGGACCTGGATCGTCGGCGGTGCCGTCCGTGATGCCCTGCTCGGACACGAGATCACCGATGTCGACCTGGTCGTTGACGCCGATCCGGGGGCGGTCGCCCGGGCGATAGCCGGCGCGCTCGACGGGGTCGCCTTCGAGCTCTCCGACGAATTCGGAACCTGGCGATCGCAGGGCAGGGACTTCTCCTGGCAGGTCGACGTCGCCGCCCTCAGGGGAGGCTCGATCGAAGCCGACCTCGGTCTCAGGGACTTCACCGTCGGTGCGGTCGCCATCCCCCTGGAGGGCGGACCGTTGATCGATCCCACCGGGGGGCTCGACGACCTCGCCGCCGGGGTATTGAGGGCCGTTTCGGGGTCCTCGTTCCGCGACGATCCGCTACGGGTGATTCGGGCATCCCGCCTCGCTGCCCAGTTCGGCTGGGGGATCGAGGACGAGACGCTCGTACTCGCCCGCGATTCGGCCGGGCAACTCCGCGCGGTGGCCGGCGAACGGATCCTCTCCGAGTTCCTTCTCCTGATCGGGTCCCGCGATCCGCTCGGTGGGGTCGAGGCGTTCGACCGCACCGGTGCGATGGAGGTCGTGCTGCCGGAGTTGACCGGGCTGAAAGGAGTGATTCAGGGTCCCAATCATCACCTCGACGTCTACGGCCACACGATCGAGGTGCTGGAAGGGGTCCTTCGGATCGAGACTGAACTCGACCGGTTCGTAGGCGACTCGGCCGCGGCGACCTCCGAGTACCTGGCTGAACTGCTCGCCGACGGAACCGACCGGGCGGTCGGCCTGAGGCTCGCGGCGCTGTTCCACGATTGCGCCAAGCCGGAGACCAGGACCGAAAGGGACGGCATGGTCGGTTTCCGGGGTCACGACGAGCTCGGCGCCGAAAAGGTGGGCGAGGTCTTCGGCCGCCTGCGGGCGAGCCGGAGGCTGAGCCGCCACGTCGCCGACCTGACTCGTCACCACCTGATCCTCGGGTTCATGGCTGCGTCCGGACCGCCTTCCCCCGAGGCGGTCTACGACTACCTCAGGCGGACCGCTCCCGTTTCGGTGGACGTCACCCTGCTCACCGTTGCAGACCGGCTCGCCGCCAGGGGCAGTGGCTCCGTTGCCAGTGCCGAGATGGTCGAGGCCCACCTCGAGCTTGCATCGAGAATGGTCGTCGAGGGTCTCGAGTGGCATGCGACCGGCCCGCCGGCCCTGCCGATTCCGGGCGACGAGCTCGCCCGGGAGGTCGGCCTCGAGCCCGGGCCGGAACTCGGTCGCCTGATCGAGAGGCTCGAAAGGGCGGTCTGGACCGGCAAGGTCGATTCTGCAAGCGATGCTGTGAATCTGGCCCGGGAGATGCTCCGGGAGGGCTGAGTAGTAGCCTCGCTCGCTGATGGGCAAGGAAGAGAAAATCGAGATGGAGGGCGAGATCACCGAAGCCCTTCCCAACACGATGTTCAGGGTGCGCCTCGATAACGACCACGAGGTCCTCGGTCATATCTCGGGAAAGATGCGCCGGCACTACATTCGGATCCTCCCCGGCGATCGCGTGAAGATCGAGCTCTCGCCCTACGACCTGACCAGGGGACGGATCACCTACCGCTACAAGTAGGCCTCTTTCAGCAACCCTGGGCCCCTACCGGTGTTCACCGAGAAGAAGATGTCCTCGAAAAGCCACAACAGCGACTTGCCGGTTCGGTCCGCCCCGGCGAAGCTGGCCTTCGCGATCTCCCTTGCGCTCGGCATTCTCGGCCTTGCGATCCTGCTCTCGGTCCCGACCGATGCCGGGGCGAGGTCCGAACGTCAGATCACCCTCGGCAAGGCCCGCCAGAACCTCGAGCCGAACTGCGGCCGTGACTTCTCCCGGGACTGCGTGGTCGAGGGGAAGGTGACGGCCTACCAGGTCAAGCGGAGCGATGGTGCCAGGGGCTTCCCCTTCTCGGTTCCGTGGACGGGGAAGATCGTCGGCTGGTCGGTCAGCCTCGCCCGGCCCACCAAGCGGGAGATCGACGACGACGGAACCCTCCGCCCGGCTCAGGAACCATTCTTCAACGAACTCTTCGACTCGCCCTCGCAGGCCGGGATCTCTGTGCTCAAGCGGGTGAACCGCAATCAGGAGGGCCCTCCCCAGTGGAAGATGGTCAGGCGGAGTCCGGTCGAGAACCTGAACTCGTACTTCGGCACGACCGTCCACTTCTCCCTCGATCAACCGCTCAACGTGATCCCGAAGCAGGTGGTCGCCCTGACCATTCCCACCTGGGCACCGGTCCTCTGGAAGCCGAGGGCCTGCAACTTCAATGCCGTCTCGGGCGTCCTGGACCCCGCGGCCTGTGCCCAGGCCGAGGCGAACTACACCTGGCGCGGCAGCCGGAGTCAGGGCAGGTGCCGGCTCGGCGTCGACCCCGACACCGGTCAGCCGAACGAGGCCCTGGAGGCTTCGCGTCCCCAGGTCGGTATCGGCTCGATTCGCAGGTACGGCTGCTACTACGGCTCGAACGCCCTGCTCTACACGGTCACGATCGTCGGCCAGGACTAGGCTGGGCCGTCACCGGCCGATTCCCCAGAAGGGGGCGCGCTCGGTCAGGAGGGGAGTCCGCAGAACTGGCAGTCCGTCAGGTCACGGGCCGTCAGCTGCCTGCACCGGCGGCATATCCGCAGGTTGAGCGGCGACCGGGGGAGGCTCGAGTTGCTCGGGGCGAGCGGCAGGACCACTGCGACCGGGTCGAGTTCCTCACCCGTCTCCTCGTCGCGGTAGACCGTGTCGCCCTCCACCCGGGCGAGCGACTCCCGGCCCGAGGCCGGGGCCCTCAGACGACAGAGTTGTCCGTTTTCGAAGTCAGCCATCGCTTCGGTCGGAGAGAATAGAGGTTGATGAGGATCCTGGTATTCCATGGCTACCTGCTGCGTGGCACCGGCAGCAACATCTACAACGCGAATCTCGCACGCGCACTGGCCGACCTGGGACACGAGGTCCACCTCTTCTGTCAGGACCGGGATGCCTCGGAGTTCGCCTGGGTCGACGCTGTCGGCGACTGGGAGGGCGGTGAGCTGGAGGTGGCCGCGACCGGCAAAGGGACGGGGTCGGGAACGGTGACCGTGTACCGGCCGCCGATCGGGAAACTCCTGCCCGTCTATGTCGAGGATCGCTATGAGGGCTTCGAGGCCCGGGCCTTCCCGGCCCTCGACCGGGCCGAGGTCGAGCACTACGTCGAGGTCAACGTCGCCGCGGTCCGTGAAGTGGTCGAACGGGTCGGCATCCCGGACGCCGCCCTCGCGAATCACCTGATCATGGGTCCTGTGATCCTCGCCCGGGCCGGCGTCCCGGAGTTCGCGGTCAAGAACCACGGCTCGGATCTCGAGTACACGCTCCGGCCCAATCCCGACTTCGTACCGTGGGCCGCGGAGGGACTGGAACCGGCGACCGCGGTTCTGGTCGGCTCACGTCACACCGCCGAGAGCCTCTGGGAGGTCGTCCCGGACATCGGCCTCGAAGGGAAGACCGGTCTCGGACCGCCCGGCGTCGACCCGGACCGATTCCGTCCGATCGATCGCGCCCGGTCGTCCGACCTCCTCTCGGCGCTGGCCGACCGGATCGCCTTTGGTCCGACCGGCTCCGGTCTCGGGCGCGACCCCGGGCAGGCGGCATCGGCAGTCGGGCGGTTCGGTGATGCCCGGGGCCCCCGGGTGGTGTTCGTCGGCAAGCTGATCGTCTCGAAGGGGGTCGATCTCCTCCTCGCGGCCTGGCCGCTCGTCCATCGGGGCAACCCGGGGTCGAGTCTCCTGGTCGCCGGCTTCGGTGAGTTCGCCGAAGGTCTCTTGGTCCTGACCGAGAGGCTGGGGGAGGGTGACCTGGAGGGCGCCCGTGAGATTGCCGCCCGGGGACGCGAGCTGGAGGGGGGACCGGCCGGCCCACTCGCGTTTCTCGGCCACTTTCTGGCCGACCCTCCGCCGGGTTACCTGGATGCAGCCCGGGACGCCGCCGGCTCGATCCACTTCACCGGACGGCTGGAGCACGAAGAAGTCGCCTCACTCGTCCCGACGGCGGATGCGATGGTCGTGCCGAGCACTTTCCCCGAGGCCTTCGGCATGGTGGCCGCCGAGGCTGCGGCCTCGGGCGTGATGCCCGTCTGCGCGAGGCATTCCGGCCTCGAGGAGGTGACCGCGACCCTGGCTGCCGACGTTCCCGACGCAGCACCCTTCCTCTCTTTCGAGCTCGGTCCCGGCGCGATCGGCGCGATCGCCTCGAGGCTGAACGGGTGGCTCGGGACCGACCGGGATGCCCGGCGGGACATCGAGGTCGCCCTTGCCGGCTCGGCCGACGGCCACTGGAGCTGGGAGGGCGTCGCCCGGGACGTGATCCGGGCGTCGGCCGGTGAGATCAGGCCCCTGCCGGCCTGAGCGACTCGGTCGGTCGTCCGGCGGGACTCTCGGGTAGAATCCGGCGGGCCTCATGCCCAAGGTCCCCTACCTCAGACTTGCGATCGTCTCCCTCGCGATCGGTGCCCTGATCTCGGTACTCATGGTCCAGATCGACTGGAACGGTGAGGCCGCCTCGACCGCGGCCGCCCCGATCGACACCCTGCTCGACTGGATGATCGTCCTCTCGTCGTTCGTCTTCGCGATCGTCTGTGTGTTCCTCGGCTACGCGCTGTACCGGTGGCGAGTCAAGCCCGGGGACGAGGGGGATGGCCTGCCGATCCACGGCAACACGAAGCTCGAGATCATCTGGACCGTGATCCCGACCGTGATCGTCATGTTCGCGGCTGGGTACAGCTGGGTCGTGCTCGACGACATTGAGGAGCGCGATGCCGAT
Organism: Solirubrobacterales bacterium; assembly: GCA_032119635.1. GTDB lineage: Bacteria > Actinomycetota > Thermoleophilia > Solirubrobacterales > 70-9 > 67-14. The sequence continues at coordinate 12,793 of JAUMBO010000184.1, read as the reverse complement.
CCCCTGATCGTCAACGTCTACTCGCAGCAGTTCGCATGGACGTTCGGGTACCCGACCGAGGGCAACAAGTGGTCCGAGGGCGAGTTCCACGTGCCGGTGGGCCGCCAGGTGGTCTTCAAGATGAACGCTCAGGACGTGATCCACTCCTTCTGGGTCCCCGAGTGGAGGATCAAGAAGGACAACGTCCCCGGAATCACGACCGAGGCGATCATCACCCCCGACAAGCCGGGCACCTACCAACTGGTCTGCACGGAGCTCTGCGGGGCCGGTCACTCCACCATGCGGGGCACGGTCGTGGTCGAGTCCGAGGCGAAGTTCAATCGCTGGGTCAGGGGACTCGAGGAGGCGGTCCCCGAAGGCCTCTACCTGACTGCTGACCAGGCGCTCGAGATCCAGAGGCAGATCCAGAAGGCCGAAGACGGAATCGAAGGAAGCGGCGTCGAGGAGACGACGCGGGAAGGCGTTACTCAGTCATGATTGGAGCTAGCTGATGGCACACGCGTTGAGAGAGCCGGGCTGGTATCGGGCGGCACTCGGGACCTTCCTGGGGGCTGCGTTCGGCTTCGGACTGGTCGTGATCCTGAGGCTGGTTTCGGGGCTGGACGCCTTCCAGACCGAGCAGACCGGCTACCCGCAGGTCGTCGTTCCCCTGATCATGGCCCCGTTCGGCTTCCTGATCGGGTTCGGCGCTTTCGACTACTGGTTCCGCTGGGCGGCCGGCAAGCCGACCGCGCCCGAAGACCACTCCGGTCACGGCGCGAAGCGGTGGCAGGACTACTTCAAGTTCAACACCGATCACAAGGTGATCGGAATCCAGTACATCGTCACCACGACCTTCTTCTTCTTCGTCGGCGGCATCCTCGCCCTCCTGATCCGGGCAGAGCTCGCCCAGCCCGGAACCCAGATCGTCGACCCGAACGTCTACAACGGGATTTTCTCGACCCACGCGACGGTGATGATCTTCCTGTTCATCATCCCGATGTTCGCCGGGATCGCCAACTACGTGCTGCCGATCATGATCGGCGCCCCCGACATGGCTTTCCCGAGGCTGAACGCGCTCAGTTTCTGGTTGCTGCCGATCGCCGGCGTCATCTTCCTGGCCAGCTTCCTCGCCCCCGGTGGTTCCTTCGACGCGGGCTGGACGGGCTATGCGCCGTTATCTACCGGGGCCCCGTTAGGGCAGAGCTTCTTCAATATCGGCGTACAGTTCGCCGGGGCTTCGTCGATCGCCACCTCGGTCAACTTCCTCGTCACGATCATCACCATGCGAGCGCCCGGAATGAACCTCTGGCGCATGCCCCTGCTCGTCTGGGCAAACCTCTCGACCTCGCTGATCGTGGTCGGAGCGACCCCGTTCATCGCCGGCGTCCAGTTCATGGTCCTTTTCGACCGGATCCTCGGGATGAACTTCTTCAACTTCCTCGAGGGTGGCGACGTCCTCAGCTACCAGCACATCTTCTGGTTCTACTCGCACCCGGCCGTCTACATCATGATGTTGCCCGGCTTCGGGATCGTCTCCGAGGTGATCGCGACCCATGCCAGAAAGCCCGTGTTCGGCTACCGGCTGATGGCCCTCGCCCTGCTCGGGATCGTCGTCCTCTCCTACTCGGTGTGGGCCCACCACATGTTCGTCGCCGGGATGTTCTCCTGGCTGAGGGTCCCGATCATGATCACGACGCTGCTGATCGCGGTCCCGACCGGAATCAAGATCTTCTCCTGGCTGGGAACCCTGTTCTACGGGAAGATCCATACGTATTCGACGGCGATGCTGTTCTCACTCGGCTTCATCGTCACCTTCACGGTCGGTGGGATCAGTGGCGTCATGCTGGGCATGGTGCCGCTCGACATCCACATGTCGGACACCTACTTCGTGGTCGCCCACCTCCACTTCGTCCTCTTCGGCGGTTCGGTCTTCACGATTTTCGCCGGGATCTACCACTGGTTCCCGAAGATGACCGGTCGGATGTACGACGAGCGGCTGGGCCGGATCCACTTCTGGGGCACGATGATCGGCACCTGGGGCACCTTCATCCCCCAGCACTGGATCGGTCTCGAGGGCATGCCCCGCCGGGTCGCCGACTACGCGAGCCAGTTCGGCGACTGGAACCTCACGATCAGCATCTTCTCGCTGATCCTCGGATTGGCCCAGCTCGTCTTCCTCTACAACATGGTCGTCTCCTGGAAGTACGGGCCGAAGGCGGGGGCAAACCCGTGGCGCTCGAAGACGATCGAGTGGCTGGTCTCGTCACCGCCGCCCACCTTCAACTTCGACGAGATCCCGAGGGTGGTCGGTGGTCCGTACGAGTACGGCACACCCGGTGCCCGTCACGCGATCATGGGCGACGAGGACGCCGAGGCGGTCGTACCGGAGCCAAAACCGTCGACGATTCCGGCTGCGACCTGACCTGTGCCACCGCTGCTGCTCTTCCTAAACGAGGTAGCCGGGGGCCGGAAGCTGATTGGTGCCGCCCGCGAGAAGGCCGGAGATGCTTCCTACGTCGTAGCCGTCGCTCCTGCGAACCGTCCGACCGCCGGCCAGATCACCTCGGAGGAAGAGACCAGGGCAGCCGCCCGGAGCAGGGTCGAGGTCACGCTCTCCGTACTCGATGAATTCGGGATCGAGGCTGTGGGGGAGGTGCTCGACCCCGAGCCCGAGCTCGCGATCGGCGATGCGATCAGGAGCCACCGTCCGGCCGAGGTGCTGCTCTCCTGCCTCTACGAGACGAGGTTCGGCTTCGCCCGGCGGGACCTGGTCGAGTGGGCCAAGGTCGAGTTCGCACCGACGACCACCATCACCCACATTCCGGTCCGTATCGAGGACGACTCGATTCGCCAGGACCTGACCCACACCCTCGTGATCGGCAACCAGACCCTGTCCAGTCCCGACCTCGCAGACCGGCTGCTCTCGAGGGCGGCCGAGAGCCCTCACCGGTACACGATCATCGCCCCGGCAACCGTCGGCGTGCCCCAGGCGGACGTCACCCGTGGCCTCGCCGGCCTCATGGCAAGGCTCTATGAGAACGACGTCGATGCCACCGGCCAGCCCCTTGCCTCCGACCCCTTCTCGGCGGTCAAGAACGCGATCGAGTTCTACCAGGTCGATGACGTCCTGATTTCGACCCTGCCGGGTGACCAGTCCCAATGGCTGAAGGACGACCTGATCGGACGGGTCCGGGAGTTCACCGACAAGCCGGTCTCCCATCACGAGGCCGGCCGAGCCGGAGAGACGGTGGTCGCAGCGGTGGCGGCCGGAGACCAGGACGGCCAGGAGGATCAGTGATGGAAAGCGCAAGCATCACAACCACGGGACAGCCCGCAACCGCTGATCACCACCACCACGGTCCGCCGGAAGCTCACAAGAGTGCCCGGATCGACCCGACCGTCCTCGGGATCCTGCTCTTCATCCTCTCCGAGGTGATGCTGTTCGCTTCCTTCTTCGCCTCCTACTTCTTCCTCCGGGTGGTGGTCGGCCCTGATACCTGGCCTCCGGCCGGCATCGAGTTGCCGGTCCTGATCGCCGGCATCAACACCGTGGTCCTGATCTCGTCCAGCTTCACCGTCCACTACGCCCTCGAGGCAATCCGGAAGGGCAACCACGACGGCCTGAAGCTGGGCCTGGTGTTGACCTGGCTGCTCGGCGCGACCTTCCTGTTCATCCAGATCAACGAGTACATCCACATCGGTTTCACTCCTCGTGATGGTGCCTTCGGTTCGATCTTCTTCAGCCTCACCGGACTGCATGGAGCCCACGTATTCGTCGGGCTGCTGCTACTCACCTTCGCGACCATTCGGGCCTTCAGGGGCCACTTCGGGCCGGCCGCGAAGGATCACCTCGGCGTCGAGGTCCCCGGGATCTACTGGCACTTCGTGGACATCATGTGGATCGTGGTGTTCATGACGATCTACATCCTCTGACCGGCTCCGGACCGGATCGGAGGCTTCGTCTGGGCAACCCGCTCGAGTCCGAGCAGGCTGCCTTCAGGTGGCTCCTGACAGTGATCGTCGGGGCCGCATTCGTGATCGCCCTCGCCGAGCTGGTTTCGACCACCGTCGGCTTCGTCGCCGCCCTGCTGCTCGGGGCCACGGTCGCGGTCATCGGGGCGAGGGGGGCCTGGCGAATGATCAGGGGGAACGACCAGACCGACCCAGACGAATCAGGGGAACCGGCCGAGGACCCTGGCCCGGACCGGGCCGAAGACTAGATCACCCGTCGGTCTTGCCGGCGGGGTGGGAGGGCCTGGCCCAGTAGGACTTGACCAGTGGCTGGGTGACCTTCCAGATCGTCTTTTCGCCGGCCCGGAAGCTGTGGGTGTCGCCGGGCCCCAGGGCGATGCGGGTCCCGTCGGCCATCTCGACCTCGGCCTGCCCCCGGATCACTACGAAGGACTCTTCCTGCTCGGTGTCGGTGAAGCTGCCAGGAGTGCACATCCAGAAGCCGGCCACCTCGGCGCCCCCTTCCGATTCGGTGAGGGTCAGGTCGAAGGCTTCGGGATCGCCGTCGACCACCTGGTCGGGATCGAAGGGTTCGGGCCGGAAGCCCCCGAACACTGGATGTGAATCATCGAAGAAATCGTCCATCGGATCAGGATACCCCCGGCGCCCCGCGGGCAGCCGCACTGCCCTTCCCGTAGTCGATCTGACCGGCGGTCGCCACCGACCAGAGGACCGAGACCCAGATCAGGGTCGCCGTGACGACGTGGAACCAGACCAGGATCGCCGGCAGCTCGAGCAGCCACTGGGTCACCCCGAGGGCGATCTGGAACCCGATCAGGCCGGCCGTGATCGCGACCGGTTTCACGGCCCGCCTGTCACCACCTCTTCGCATCAGGATCGCCAGCACGATCAGGGTGCCGAGCGCGAAGATCACGGCCATCGCGGCGTGTCGCTGGACGATCCACTCGAGCGTGTCGGCGCCCCTGAAGTCGAACCGCTGGACTAGCTCCCTGTCGTGATCGCCGGGGTGGGGCCCGGAGCCGGTCGTGATCGTGCCCAGAATGACGGTCAGCTGACCGAGTGGGATCAGCGCCCGGACCGACCAGACCCCGAACACGTCGGGTGAGAATCGCCGCTCCCCCGGCTCGTAGCGGGAACACCAGAAGAGTACGAAGGCCGCGTCGAGCAGGATCATCGAGAGGATGAAGTGGCCGATCACCAGCTCGGGTGGCAGGTGGTGCTCGACTACGAAGGCGCCCAGGATCACCTGGCCGATCACACCGAGCGGGAGCAGTACCCCGAAGAGGGCCAGGTGCCACCGGAAGGGCTTGCGGAAGAAGGCGAGCAGGGCGGCAGCCACCACTGCGAGGGCGACCAGCCCCGTCAACAGTCTGTTGCCGTACTCGATCCAGGCGTTCAGCTGGCTCGGCGGGATGTACCCGCCGTAGCACTTGGGCCAATCGGGACAGCCGAGCCCGGAGGCAGTCAGCCTGACGGCCGAACCGGTGAAGACGATCAGGATCAGGGCGACCAGCGCGATTGCGGCCACCTTGGCGTAGGTGGAGGGGGAAATCGAGAGGCTCTTCAGGCGGCCGATCACGCTGGCCGTTCCGGCGGCGCGGCGGTCCTCAGTTGCCGCCGGGCCCCGTGGCGTAGTCCACGAGGAAGTCGACCAGCTGGTCGAGTTCCTTCGGAGGCAGGTTCGCCCACCGGTTCGGCATCACTGCGTTCTCGTAGCCCTTGGCCTTGGTCGCGTTCGGGTTGACGATCGCTTCCTTGATCTTGGCCCGGCTCATCCCCGGGATGTATTCGTCGAGGTTCGGACCGAGCACGCCGGCCGACTGGGCGGCGCTGAAGATGTGGCAGGAGCCGCAGCCCTGGTTGGCATAGACCTGGGCGCCGGGACCCTCGCCCGGAGCGATCGGGGGCTTGGCCCCGGGAACCCCGGCGTACCGTGCGATGTAGGCGGCCACGTCCTCGGCGTCGTTTCCGGTGACGATGTTGGCCGGCATCGAGACGGCGGGGTAGCCCTGAACCGAAGGCCGGGGGTGGTAGATCTGGTAGAGGACGACACCCTTCACCGTCTCCTCACTCATCCCGGCGGCCCGGGCTGCCGCGAAGGCCGTATCGAGGTTCGGTCCCTGGTTTCCCTGGCTGGCTGCCTGGGCAAGCTTGTGGCAGGTCCCGCACTTGGCGTTGAAGATCTGCCGGCCCCGGTCCTGGAATCCACCCGTGATCTCTGCCGAGCTGGTGGCACCGCATCCGCTTGCCAGCGCGATCAGCAGTCCGCCCGCTCCGAGCGTCGACAGGGCCTTGAGGGTGAGGGACTTACGACTCATCGGTCCCCGATTCTACCGGTCGGCGTGGTCTTTACGAAGGCTCCCGAGTCGGGTAAGCTGGATACAAACGTTACAAAGTCCGTAGCCGGCAGATCGGGGTCGAAAGGGAGGGCCGAGGTGAAAGTCGAAGTCGGAATGTCAGAGGTGGTACTCAGGGTCGGCCCGGGCCTGACCCTGCGCGAGGCGGCCACACGGATGTCAGAGAGGGGCATCGGGGCGGCGATCGTGGAGGATGACGAGTGGCCGGTCCCGCGGGTCCTGACCGAGCGTGACCTGTTGACCGCGATCGGTTCGGGCCTCGATCCCGATATGGAGCTGGTGCGTGACCACATGAGCGAAAAGGTGATCACCGCCTCGCCTGACTGGAGCATGGAGCGGGCAGCCACCGAGATGTCCCGACGGGGCATCCGGCACCTGGTCGTCTGCTCGGACGGCGACATGGTCGGCATCCTCTCGATGAGGGACATCATGAGGGCCTGGACTGCCGACGGTGCGACCTCCGACGGCCCGCCCGACGAACAGGCTGCCTGATCCGGTCGCTCAGTCGAGTCGGGGCGGCCCGAAGCTCTCGACCGGCAGCTCGGCCCGCGGCTGATCCTGATCGCGCGGGAGGCCGTAGTACGCCTTGACCCCCCGACGGATCATGCTGCGCAGGGCGAAGAAGGCGAGGAAGGCTCCGAGGATCGCGAACCAGAGCGGTGGAAACATGAAGCCGGTCGCGAACGCTCCGGCGACCAGGCCGAGGATCCCGAAGGCGAGGACCGCTGGCGCCCACGAAGGGGCGGGCATCCGAATCGTCTCGGTCGGCTCAGGGATGGTCGGGGTGCCGGGTTCGTCCGTCATCGGGTCAGGAGGCAAGGTAGAGGGTCGAGAAGAGGAAGGTGAGCGCGAAGACCACCGCGATGCCGGTTCCGGTGATCAGTCCGGAAGAAAGTAGCTTTCTCGAGGTCTTGCGGTCCATGGGGCCTTTCTATCAGGCGATGGCGTCGACGGCCATGGCTATGAACAGCAGGGCGAGGTAGGCGAGGGAGAAGAGGTAGGTCCTGAGTGCCATGCGGTCCTCTGCGCGGCGCTCCAGCAGAACCGCGAAACCGACGAAGATGGCCCCGAGGACGACGGCCGAGGCGAGGTAGAGACCACCGAGCAGTCCGGTGGCCACCGGACCGAGCGAGACGGCCAGGAGAACCACGGCGTAGAGCACGATCTGCTTCCGGGTGTAGGCCTCGCCGCGGACGACCGGGAGCATCGGGATCCCGGTCCGGGCGTAGTCGTCCTTGATCATCAGCGAGAGTGCCCAGAAGTGCGGGGGAGTCCAGAAGAAGACGATCAGGAAGGGCCAGGCTGCCTCCCAGGAGAGGGTGCCGGTCGCGGCGGCCCAGCCGACCAGCGGCGGGACGGCCCCGGCGCTCCCCCCGATGACGATGTTCTGCGGGGTGAGCGGCTTCAGCCAGAGTGTGTAGAGGAGCACGTAGCCGAGCAGGCCGGCCATCGCGAGGACCGCGGTCAGGAGGTTGACCGTCATCCAGAGCTGGCCGAAGGCGGCGAGCCCGAGGCCGATGCCGAAGATCAGGCCGTTCAACGGCTCGATCCTGCCGTTGACCAGTGGCCTTCCGCTGGTCCTGGCCATCAGGGCATCGCGTTCACGATCGAGGTAGTGGTTGATCGCCCCGGCACCACCGGCGGCCAGGTAGCCGCCCAGCATCGTCCAGAGGATCACCGAGAGCGAGGGTCCGGCCGGGTCGGCGACGAACATCGTCGCGACCGTGGTCAGCAGCAGGAGGCTGATGATCCTCGGCTTGGTCAGGCTCGCGTAGTCGAGCACGACCGCGACCGCGTCGGCGAGCAGGGAGCTGCCCGCCTCCGATTGGTCACGTACCCCTGCTCCGGTCGCACCCGAACTCATCGTCTCAGGCTACCGTCTCGGTTTCGCGGGTCTCTTCGGTCTGCTCGCGATCGAGCCGACCCAGGATCTCGCGGACATCGGTCATCGGGACGTCGCTCCTCACGTCGGGCAGCTCATCGAAATTGTGGGCGGGTGGGGGTGAGAGCGCGAGCCACTCGAGGGTCTCGCCCAGCCATGGATCGGGTGGTGCCGCCGGCTCTTCGACCCTGCTCCTGACCAGGTTTCCGATCGTCAGGACCAGCCCCAGAAAGAGGACCAGCGTGCCGATCGAGGCGATCAGGTTCCAGCCCGAGAGTCCCTCGCCGGCCGGGAACCGGAAGGCGTCCGTCACCTGACCTTCGACCCCGGCCGCAAACAGGGGCACGATCGCGATCATGGCCCCGACGACGACCAGCCAGAACGACTTCCGGGCGCGGTCTTCGTTCAGGTTCCGGCCGGTCATCTTCGGATACCAGTAGCTCAGCCCGGCAAGGCCACCGAACAGGGCGAACCCGATCAGTGCGAAGTGGGTCGCTGCCCAGGCGTCGTAGGTCTGCTGGAGCTGGGTCCCGACCGCGATCGTCGACTGGCTGAGTTCGACAAGTAGCCCGACCGAGCCGAACGAGAGGGCTCCCATCGCGTATCGGAGTGGCGCCCTCATGTTGAAGTCTGCCCGGGAGACGGTCCGGATCAGGACGAAGTAGACGAGGCCGAAGGGCACGATCAGCGCGACTGCCATGAGCATCGCGAAGTAGCGCAGGCCGTCCGGGATCGGGGCCGTGTACATGTTCTGGGCCCAGGCAAGGGTCCCCAGGGCGGCAATTGCGATCAGTGAGCCGATGATCGCCTTGCGGTCGGGCAGGCGCCGGCCGGTGAAGGTCTGTATGACCTCAGTCGCGATTCCCAGCGCCGAGATCGCCACCAGTGCGTAGGTGCCTGCGAAGAAGATGTAGGAGAAGTGCTGCCAGAGGAGCGGCGCACCGCCGGCACCTCCGGTGAAGAAGCCACCTCCGAGCCGCCGGTCGATCATCAGCATCGTGACGGCGGCGAGGAAGATCGGGCCGATCACCGCGAACAGCCAGGAGGCGATCGCCGCGCTCCAGACCATGACCGGAGTCCTCCGCCACGCCATTCCGGGAGCCCTCAGATGACGGATCGTGACCAGCAGGTCGATCGTGATCAACAGGTAGCCGAGTGTCGCAAGGCCCACCGACGCGATCCACACATCGATCCCGTTGTTCGAGGTGAAGGCCAGCTCGGAGAGTGGCGGCAGGGGGTTGATTCCGGCCTCGGGCGGGGTGTAGAGGATGGTCGAGTACAGCAGGACGCCGCCGAGCAGGACGAGCCACATGCCCAGTTGGCCGAGGCGGGGGAGGGCAGTTCCGCGACTGCCGATCATCAGCGGCACGAGGTGGTAGAAAAGGCCGAAGAAGAGTGGCAGTGCGAAGAAGAAGATCGCCGTCGTCCCGTAGAGCGAGAGCAGCCGGTCGAAGGTGACCGGGGGCAGCAGGCCGTTTTCGGGTACGGCGAGCTGGAGACGCAGCAGCACCAGCAGCACGGCGGCAAGGAACAGGGAGCCGACCGCGGTCCCGATCAGGATCCGGCCGATGTCCTTGTGGTCGGCGCTCGTCGCGAGCTCGATCCACCGCTGCCTGGAGCCAGGTTCACCCTCGACCGACACTTCGGGCCTGGGGACCGGTTCGGTCTGCGGGTAGAGGCCTGCGTCCGAAGAGGGATCGGCAGCCTCGGACCCGGCGGACGTCCCTTCTGCCGCGCTCGAGTCAGGAGTCTCTTCGTCAGCGCTCGACTCGGCGGCCCCGGCCGCTTCTTCCGGGGCCTCTTCGGTTGCTTCGACCATCTCGCCCGAAGTCGCTTCAGTGGTTTCGTCGGCTACCGGCTCCGGCGTCTCCGCCGGGGCCTCGGCCTGTTCGTCCCGTTCCTCTTCGCTCACTGATCCATCGCCTCCTGGGCCTGTGTTCGCAGCTCTCGTTCGACGATGTCCTGGGCTTCGAGCACGTCCCGCTTCAGGGCCCTGATGTAGCGCAGGTACTCGTCAGGTTCGACTACCTCCACGACCGACTCCATGTCGGCGTATCCCTGGCCCGAGAGGACCGACGCCCAGCCCCTGAAGGTCCCCTGCTCGTCGGCACGAAAGGAAATCCTGTTGGTCTGACCCGGGACGGCCTGGGCCTTGCCGGTGAGCGAGGGGACGTTCCAGCCGTGGATCACGTCGCTCGAGACGAGCTCGAGGGAGACGGTCACGCCCTGGGGAACGACCAGGCGGTGGTAGCCGAAGGCCCCGTTGGGATAGCCGAATCGCCAGAGCCACTGCTGGCCGGTCGCCGTGATCTCGATCGAACCATCTTCCCGCGCTCCTTCGACGGATGCCGTGCTCAGCGGAACTTCCCGCGATGCGCTGGAGTAAATGGTCGCGACGACGAAGACCCCAATCGCGAGGAGCGAGAGCAGGGCGACGACCCGTCCCGTTCGGGCCGGCCGACCGGACTCCTCGACCTCCACGTACCGGTGGCGCGGCCGGACCGCACGAAAGATCGCCAGGTTGACCGCGATGATCGCCAGGACGACGATCACGAACATGATCGTGTGGAGGGTGTTGCCCTTTGCGATGCCCGGGTCCGCCGCTTCGGGATTGAGCGACAGGGCCGAAGCCGGATCGGCTGCGAGCAGCAGGGCCGCAACTGTTCCGAGCACTGCCGCGGCGAGGGGCAGGGACTTTCTACGGGCAAGCACCACGGGAGGCGCCATTCTAGTCGGAAGGAACGGATGCGCGCCTTCCTCCCGGCCCGGCGCGGGCAGTCCCGGGTCCGGTCGCCTACCCTTCGGCCCGATGCTCCGATCCTTGCGCAAGGGAAGGTCTGCCCGTACTCGAAGGACCCCCGCCTCGACCGTGCTCCGGGTGGCCTCGGTCACCGCACTGGCGGCGGCGGTGATCGTTCCGCACGTGAGGCGCCAGCTCCGCATCCCGGCCGCGGTGACCGTCGCCTCGACCGTTCTCGCCCCGGCCGCGATCGCGATTCTCTGGCCTCGCTCCCGGAAGCGGGACCTCGCCCTGTTCTTCAGCCAGATGTGGGCCTTCGCGGTTACCCACGAGTTGCCCTTTGACGATCCCGCCCGACTGAGGAAGAGGCTCCTGATCGAGTACCCCATCGTTGCCGATCGCTGGATCGGCCGGGGGGTCCTGCCGAACGCCCGCCTCCAGCGCCTGCTCCACGATGGCCCGGCCGGTGGCGCACTGACCCGTATCTCGGCCTGGACCCACTGGCTCTGGTTCGTCCAGCCGTACCTGGCCCTGTTCTGGATCCTGCTCCGGGATCGCGATGCCTTTCCCCACTCGGCCCGCCAGATGGCCGCCGTCTTCGACATCGGTTGCGTCGTCTATTTCGCGGCCCCGACCGCACCGCCGTGGTGGGCCTCCGAGAACGGGCACACCGACGAGGAGGTCAAGCGGGTGATGGTCGAGTTCGGCGAGCGGCTCTGGGGCCCGGTCTGGACCCGGGTCTTCGGCACCCTGGGTTCGAACCCGTGGGCCGCGATGCCGTCGCTCCACTTCGCTACCTCGGTGATGGCCGCGATCCTCCTCTCGGAGTCCGGGGGGAGAGTCCAGGGCGCGCTCGGCTGGCTCTATGCCGGCACCCTCGGTTTCTCGCTCGTCTACCTGGGCGAGCACTACGTGATCGACCTGATCGCCGGACTCGCCGTCGTGGCACTGGTGCGGAAGGGCGAGCCCCTTGCCCGCCCGTTCACGGCCCTGGTCAACGGTGGCCTGCGCCAACTCGAGGCCGTGGCGGCGGGCGGCGAGGCCTGAGCGATGGAAAGGGGGACGGAGGAGCAGCGTTCCGCGCCCGAACCCGAGGCCGATCCGCAACCGTTCGGGGAACTCCCGGAGGAGCCGGGCCCTCCCGCGGTCTCACCCCGGGAGCCGGACGAATCGCCGGACGAAGGCCCGGACCTGCCGACGATCTCGACCCAGGCGGCCGTCCAGTCGGCCCTCCTGATCGTGATCCTGGTCGTCGGCATCTACTTCCTGCTGCCGAAACTGGCCGGGTTCGGCGACGCGATCTCGACCGTCGGCACCGCGAACCCCTTCTGGGTCGGCATGGCGGTGGTCTGTGGCGTCCTCTCCTTCGTCGCCTACATCGCGCTGTTCCGTTCCGTGGTCGGGGGCCACGACTTCCCGATCACGGTTCGGGAGGCCTACGAGATCAACATGGCCGGATTCGCGGCCACCCTTCTCTTCTCGGCCGGCGGCGCGGGAGGGGTGGCACTCACCTACTGGGCCCTCCGCCAGGGCGGCATGCCCAGAAGGAGCGTCGCGACACGGATGGTCGCCTTCATCGCCCTCCACTACATCTTCTACCCCCTGGCGATCATCGCCTTCGGGATCCTGCTGAGGACCGGCGTCCTCAGCGGTTCGACGGCCGAGGGCCTGACAATCGTGCCGGCCGCGGTGGCCGGGCTGGTGATGATCGTCGGCCTCGCGGTCGCCCTCGTCCCGTCCGACATCGAGCGGCGCCTCAGGCAGCTGGCCGGGGGGCGGAAGATGGGCCGGGTCCTGGGTGCCCTTGCGGCCGTCCCGGCGACCGCCTCGGAGGGGATCCGGGACGCACTCAGGCTGCTC
>JAUMBO010000183.1:0-27297 GCA_032119635.1 Solirubrobacterales bacterium | reverse complement strand
GCGACGAGCGCCCTCGCCCTCGGCAGGAAGACCCGCTCGAGGAGGCTCCGGTCCTCGCCATGGCCGATCATCACCGGAATCTTCTTCGCCCTCGCAAACCGGACGGCCGCCGCTGCCGGCTCGAGCTCGATGGCGACGACTGACACGCCCCTCTCGCGCAGGTAGGTGCAGAGCCGGAGGCCAACCTGTCCCATCCCCACCACGACGACGTGATCGCGCCGAGGGACCGCCCGCTTGCCCACGATTCCGGTCAGCCTCGGGTCGAGCAGCCACTGGATCAGGCCGGCGGTGAACAGTGCCGCGAAACCGAGGGTGAGCAGCATGCCGGCGGCCGAGGCAAGTTTGAGCCAGGCCGGGCCCTCGCTCACCGCCGGCTCGGCCTGGACGGTGGTCAGGGTCCGGACCGAGCCGTAGATCGAGTCGACCAGGCCGAGGTCGGTCGCCGCCAGGAGCAGGACGATGTCGGCGAGGATCACCGTGATCAAACCGACCAGGCCACCGACCAGGAGCCGGGCCTCACGGGGGACCGGGCGGAGCAACGAGACGATCCAGTCGAAGGGGCTGGGGCGCGACGGGCCGCCGCCGGCGACCGCCGGGTCCAGGCAGGGCTCAGCCAGCTCCGGTGCGGCCAGCTCGGCAAAGGAGAGGACTTCGCAGTCCGGAACCCCGCTCCGCAGCCGCTCCGCCACCGTACGGTCGAACACCGTGACCACCAGATGGACCCCCGGGGCCAGCGCCTCGACCAGGAGGGCGAGTCGGAGGGCGAGCACGTCGTCCCGGGTGACGATCGCGACCGCGTCGGGCCTGGTCTCGAGGGCCCGGCGAACTTCTTCGTCGGTCGGATCGACGAGGCTCTCGACACCGCCGCCCCCGTCCGACAGCGTGCCCTCCGTCGTCTCCTGGAGAAGTCCCCCGTCGCCGAGCAGCAGGGTGTCCATCTCTCCACGGTACGGCCCGCCTCGGACCGGAACTTTCGAGCGGGCCGAAAGCCCCGCTGGTAGCGTCGCCCGCCGTGGGACTCGCGGGCCGGGCACGCCGGATGTTGAACAGACCGCTCCACCGCGTCGGCCTCGACCTGCGCCGGTGGTCGCCGACCGTGGATTTCGAGGCGGTCAGGGGTGAGCTGATCCGGGAGGCCGGGGTGGACCTGGTGGTCGACGTCGGTGCCAACCAGGGGCAGTACGCAGGGGAGTTGAGGCGCTCCGGGTACCGCGGCCCGATCATCTCGCTCGAACCTCTCGCCGAGGCGTTCGAAGTCCTCGCAGCGAAGTCGGACGGCGATACGGCCTGGCGGGCGATCCGGGGCGCGGCCGGGTCCCGGGAGGAGCGGCTGGACCTTCGGGTAGCCGGCAACAGCGTCAGCTCCTCCTTCCTGCCGATGCTCGATCGTCACCTGGAGGCAGCTCCCCGGTCGGCGGAGGTCGGTCTCGAGTCGGTCGAGGTCAACACCCTCGATCGGCTCCTTTTCCCCGACCTGGAGCGATCGGCCACCAGCTTCATCAAGATCGACACCCAGGGCTTCGAGCGGGAGGTACTCGCCGGCGCGGACCGGATGCTCGATAGCGGAAAGGTCGTCGGAATCGAAATCGAGCTCTCACTCGTCGCGCTCTACGAGGGAGCGCCTCTCTGGGCGGAAATGATCGACTTGCTCAGGGAGCAGGGTTTCGTTCCGCTCGCCTTCGGCAAGGGCTACCGGGACCCAGGGAACGGTGAGCTGGTGCAGCTCGACGGCCTCTTTGCCCCCCGCGAGACCGGTTGATCAGGCAACATCCGAGCTCGATGAAGCGGGCGCTCGTCACAGGGATCACCGGTCAGGACGGCTCGTACCTGGCCGAGCTGCTGCTCGAGAAGGGCTACGAGGTCCATGGGCTCATCCGGCGGGCCTCGACATTCAACACCGGCAGGATCGATCACCTCTACCGGGATCCCCACGAACCGGGGACGACCTTCTTCACCCATTACGGGGACCTCTCCGACTCGGCCGTGATGACCAGGCTGATCCACGATCTGAATCCCGACGAGATCTACCACCTCGGGGCCCAGTCGCACGTCAGGGTCTCGTTCGAGATCCCCGAGTACACGCTCGACGTTTCGGGCCTGGGGACGCTCCGGCTGCTCGAGGCGATCCGGCAGTCGGGTACGACGCCCCGCTTCTACCAGGCTTCTTCCTCTGAGATCTTCGGCTCGGCTCCGGCGCCGCAGTCCGAGGAGACACCGATCGCCCCGCGCAGCCCCTACGCGATCGCCAAGGCGGCTGCCTACTGGACCACCATCAACTACCGAGAGGCGTACGGCCTGTTCGCGGTCAACGGAATCCTCTTCAACCATGAGTCGCCCCGGCGGGGCGAGACCTTCGTGATCAGGAAGATCACCCGGGCGGCCGCCCGCATCAGGGCCGGCCTGGAGGACAAGCTCTTCCTCGGCAACCTCGAAGCCCGCAGGGACTGGGGCTATGCGCCGGAGTACGTCGAAGCGATGTGGCGGATGCTCCAGCTCGATGAGCCGGACGACTTCGTCGTCGCTACGGGGGAGAGCCACTCGGTCCGGGAGGCCGTGGAGATCGCCTTCGGGAAGGTCGGGCTGGACCCGAAAGACCACGTTGAGATCGACGAGCGCTACTTTCGACCGACCGAGGTCGACGATCTCCGGGGCGACGCCGCCAGGGCGGAGCGCCTGCTCGGGTGGGAGCCCCGAGTCGGCTTCCGGGAGCTGGTCGAGCTGATGGTCGACGCCGATCTCGAGGCGGTCGGCCTGCCTCCCGGAAAGGCCTGAAGGTGGGGCCGCTCACCGGCGATCCCTCACCGTCTTTCTGGTCCGGCCGGAAGGTGACGGTGACCGGCGGCACGGGCTTCCTCGGAACCCGCGTCAGTGGAGTACTGGATGGGCTCGGCGCCGAGGTCAGGTCGCTCGGCTCCGGCGACTTCGACCTGACCGTGCCGGGTGAGGCGAACGCGGCCCTGGAGGGCGCCTCGGTCGTCCTCCACCTCGCCGCGAACGTCGGCGGGATCGGATTCAACCAGCGGAACCCCGGGCCTCTGATCCGTGACAACTCCCTGATGAGCCTCAACGTCTTCGAGGCCTGTCGGACAGGCGGCGTCGAGCGCCTCGTCGCCGTCTGTTCGGTCTGCGCCTACCCCGGCGAGGCCCCGGTTCCGTTCCGCGAGGACGAGCTGTTCGACGGCCACCCCGAGGGTACGAACGCCCCCTACGGCCACGCAAAGCGGATGCTGGTCGGCCTCTCCGAGGCCTACGGGCGCCAGTGGGACTTCGACTCCCGGATACCGATCGTCGCCAACCTCTACGGCCCGGGGGACGACTTCGATCTCGAGGACTCCCACGTAATCCCGGCGATGATCCGAAAGTTCGTCGAAGCCGTGGAGAGTGGGGCGGACGAGGTGGTCCTCTGGGGTACCGGGGAGCCGACGCGTGAGTTTCTCCACGTCGATGATGCGGCCCGGGCGATCCTGCTCGGGGCGGAAGGCGACGGGGTCACCGAGCCGTTCAACGTTGGGACAGGAGAAGAGATCCGGATTCGCGATCTCGCGGCGGCGGTCGCTGAGCTGTCCGGGTTCGGCGGCAAGACGGTCTGGGATGCGAGCAGGCCGGACGGGCAGATGGTCCGGTACCTCAATGTTGAACGAGCGAGGGGTCTGCTCGGTTTCGAGGCTCGGGTTGGGCTGCGCGACGGACTGGCCGGGACGATCGAGTGGTTTCGCTCGCGGTGGCTGGGGTCCGTGAGGGGCTAGGGACCGCCCACTCCGGCGGCCTCCCGGCAGACTGAGGCAATTCCGGCAAGCATTCGCTCCGTCCCGTATGAGGCCTCGATCTTCTTTCGTGCGGCTGCCCCCATCCTGGCCCGTAAGCCGGGATCGCCGATCAGGAGCATCAGGCGCTCGAACCATTCGTCGCTCGAACTCGCGAAGAAGCCCTCGACCCCGTCCTCGATCACTTTGAGTCCGTAGCCCACGGGCGAGAGGACCTGAGGCAGCCCGGCAGCCATGTACTCCTTGATCTTGAAGGTCTCCTTGCCGCGGGTCCACTCGTCGTCGACCAGCGGGCAGACGGCGAGGTCGAACTCACGGAAGAAACCCTGGGGGTCTCGTGGGTTCCAGGGTCGCCACTCCATGACTCGATCGAGGGCCGGGACGTCCGGCCGGGCCGGAGCGCCGACCCAGACGAACCGCGAGCCACTCGATTCACATGCCCTCGCGATCCCCTCGGCCGCCCCGGCCGGGATCGTGTCCTGTGCCGTTCCGGTCAGTCCGATCACCAGCTCCCGATTCCCCGAGTGCTCCCTGACGGGGTAGAGCGAGGCATCGAGGCCGTACTCGACCTTCCGGACCGTTCCTCCGGCCAATTGGACGAAGGCAGCCGTGTGCTCGCTCCCGGTCACCACCAGGTCGGCCACTCGGCAGCGCTCTTCGATCCGCTCCCGAGGGAACCGGATCCAGTACGCGTCGCTCATGTGCAGGACGATCGGTCTCCGGAAGAGGGACTTCGCGATTCGCTCGAGGATCGGTCGGCTGCTCACCCTGAACATGGAGAGGTTGACGAAGGCCACGTCGAAGCGCCCGAGCCCCGCCAGCTGAACGAGCCTGACCGGTAGTGCGACCAGGTACCAGTAGATCGCCCAGGCGATCCGGCCCGGGAGCCTGGCCCTGCTCCAGAGCCGGCGGATCGGCTCGACCACCCGGGGGAGGGGCGCGGGGAAGGAGGAGGCATCGATACCGAACTCGGCCCCCCTTGCCGCCGGCAGCTCACACCAGAGCTCGGCCGCCTTGTGCTCGGCCGTCTGTGGCGAGAAGAAGGCGACCCGGACCGGGGCTTCGGGTTCGGTTCGTTCGGAACCTGCACCGTCCTCCGGCGCACCCGATCGCTTCCGAACATTCACTCATCGATCCTAATCGGGCCGACGAGATCCCCGGGGCTAGCTCCCAGGGGGCGGAGCGGGTCGCGGTCAGCGACCCGCCCGGGCTCATCTTCCTGCCTGATCACCCGGGCCGGGTTGCCGACCGCAAGCGCCCCGGCCGGTACGTCGTCCAGCACCACCGCGTTGGCCCCGATCCTGGCACCGTCCCCGATCGTCACCGGCCCGAGGATCTTGGTCCCGGCCATCAGCACGACCACGGTGCGCCTCTGCGGTCGGGTCCAGATCCAGGGCCTGATCCGGAAGTCGAGGCTGATCCGAAAGCCCTCACTGACCGGTATTCGCCGCCGCCGATCCTCGCGGCCTGTGCTTCGAAATTGGCCCGGAGCCCCGGACCGGGCTGGCCCCTTTACGACGAGCTCAATCGTCCTCGCCGAGCATCCGGATCACCCGGGCCGGATTCCCCGAGACGACCGCCCCGGCCGGCACGTCGTCGATGACCAGGGAGTTGGCCCCGATCACCGCGTCGTCGCCGATCGTGATCCCGCCGAGCACCTTCGTGCCGGGAAAGATCCGGACACGGTCGCCGATCACCGGGTACTCCATCGAGTTGATCCCGCTCGGCCCGATCGTCACCTCGTGGAATACGGAACAGTCGGCGCCCATGATCATCTTCCCGCCTAGGTACACCGAGACGACGTGAACGAGCTGGAAGCCCGGCCCGATCTCGGCAGCCGGGTTGAGGGTCACGCCGAGGGTGACCTTGAGGAACTTGGCCAGCGGGTAGAGCAGGGCCCTGAGGAAGAGTGCTCCCGGAATCGGGGGATCGGAGCGGAGCCGGTGACGGATCCGGAACACGACGGTCACCCAGAGTCCTTCCTGGCTGAAGGCCCGGACCGGCCCGGCGCTCTCCCGCCACCGGGCGAAGTCGGACCTGATCAGCCCGAGGGTCGACATCCTTTCCGAACCCGGGGCTGCCATCGATTACGCGATCCGGACGACCAGCTTGCCCCGGTTCTCGCCCGAGAAAAGCATGTTGAGCGCCTCGGGCAGCCGGTCGAAGCCCTCGACCACCGTCTCCTCGGCCTTTAGCTTGCCCTCGGCCGCCAGCTCCGAGAGGCCGACCACGGCCTCGCCGAACCGGGGGTAGTAGTCGAGGATGATGAATCCCTGGAGCTTCACCCGATTGACCAGCAGGTTGCCGAAGGTCCGGGGGCCGGGGGGCGGCTCGGTCTCGTTGTAGCCGGAGATCAGGCCACAGAGGACGACCCGGGCATTGATGTTCAGGCGACCGAAAACTGCCTCCATGATCTTGCCGCCGACGTTCTCGAAGTCGACGTCGATCCCGTCCGGCGTTGCGGCCTTGAGCTGGTCCCGCCAGTCGTCCGCCTTGTAGTCGACCGCCGCGTCGAATCCCAGCTCATCGATGATCCAGGCACACTTCTCCGGCCCGCCGGCGATCCCGACCACTCGCGAACCGGCCGCCTTTGCCAGCTGCCCGGCGACCGATCCGACCGCCCCGGCGGCTGCCGAGACGATCACCGTCTCGCCCTCCTTCGGCTGGCCGATCTCGGTCATCCCGAACCAGGCCGTCGCCCCGGTCATCCCGAGGGCGCCGAGCAGTGTCGCGTCGTCGGCCTCGACTCCGTCGGGCACGACCATCAGCGGCTGTTCGTCGCTGATCACGGCGTAGTCCTGCCATCCGGTCAGCCCCTGGACCCGGGCACCCACGGGGAAGTTCGGATTGTTCGACTCGACCACCTCGCCCAGGCCGAGGCCACGCATCACCTCGCCGATCGCCACCGGGGGCAGGTAGGTCGGCTCCTCGCCGATCCACATCCGGTTGGTCGGGTCGATCGAGATCATCTTCACCCGGACCAGGGCCTCACCGTCACCGATCGCCGGAACCCCGTCGGTCTCGATCCGGAAGGTGTCCTGGTCGATCGGCCCTTCCGGCCGCTCTGCCAGCACCCACCTGCGGTTCTCTTCTGACATCTGCCGTCCCCTCTCTGGTTTCCAGTGATCGCCCCCCGGACTCCGGGCAGGATGTCCGGGAATGCCGGGCCCGGGCACCTTATGCCAGCAGGGCATTCCCCGGCCACCATCACCGGAACCCGCCGGTGTCCTACGGTTTGGTTACCCAGGGGGCCGGGATGGCCCGGGCGACTCAAGACCGGAAAGGTTCGGCAATCAGCAGATGAAGTCCTGGCAGCAATCGGGGGCGAACCGGAAGCGGACCGCAGGGGGCGAGGGCGTGTCCTCCCTCGAGCTACCTGGCGCAGGACTTCTGGCCCTCGCTCTCCTCCTGGCCGGTCTGCTCGTCGCGCTTGCCCCGGCGGCCCAGGCAAAGGGCGGGGTAGAGGTGACGCCCAAGGTGATCGGTGGCGACGTGGCTGCCGAAGGCGCCTGGCCGTCCCAGGTAGCTCTCCTGTCCGCGGCGGTCTCCAACCCCTACAACGCCCAGTTCTGCGGCGGGACCCTGATCGACGAGTACTGGGTACTGACCGCGGCTCACTGTGTCACCGACGATGACGGAAACGTGGCCCCGGCCGGTGCGGTCGAGGTCGCGATCGGGATCAACGACCTGACCGAGATCGACGGGTCGGACCGGATCGACGTCGAGGCGATCCGGGTCATCCCGGAATGGAACCCCGTGAGCTACGAGTGGGACTTCGCCCTGCTCGAGCTGTCCGACCCCTCCGCCCAGTCGGCCACCGCGCTGATCGGACCGGGCCAGGAAGCCCTGACCGCGGAAGGCGAGCCGGGCGCAGTGGCGGGGTGGGGCTGTGCCGGCACCACGAGCTGTGAGGGGTACCCCGAGCTGCTCCGGGAAGCGGAGGTCTCCTTCGTCTCGGATGCCGACTGCTCAAGTCCCTTCTCCTACGGGGCCAACTTCGACCCGGACTCGATGATCTGTGCCGGTGACTATTTCGACGGCCTGCCCGACACCTGCTCGGGGGACAGCGGCGGCCCACTGGTCGCCTTCGGCCCCGGCGACACCCCGTTCCTCGCCGGGGTGACGAGCTGGGGCAGCGGCTGCGCCACACCCCTATTTCCCGGCGTCTATTCCCGGGTCCTGGCCGGGCGGGAATGGATCGACGAGACGATCGCCGGCAACATCCGGCTCGACCTCCAGAAGTCCGGCGTCGGCTCGGGCACCGTCACCTCCGATCCGGCCGGGATCGCGTGCGGCTCGACCTGCTCGGCCTACTTCCCCCAGGGGGGGACCGTCACGCTGACCGCCACCCCGGCCGCCGGGTCGACCTTCACCGGCTGGTCGGGCGACTGCTCGGGCACCGGAACCTGTGAGGTGACGATGGACTCGACCCGTCAGGTCGGGGCCGCGTTCACCCGGGCCGCACCGGCGGTGTCCCTGACCGCCCGGCCGGCGAAGAAGACCAGGAGCAACAGGGCCACCTTCCGCTTCCGCTCTTCGCAGTCCGGCTCGACCTTCCGCTGCCGACTCGACGGCAAAAGCTGGGGCAGATGCTCCTCTCCAAAGACCTACCGCAACCTGAAGCGCGGCCGGAGCCACACCTTCCGGGTCAGGGCGACGAAGGACGGCCTGACCGGCCCGATCGAGTCCTTCCGCTGGTACTTGAAGCGGCGTTAGGGCCCGCCGCCCGGGCCGCGGGCATCAGAGTCCGACCCGGGCAGGTCTAGACTGCCCGAATGGCCTCCCCGGAAGGCCTGCGGCGCCCGAAAGCCGACCGGTGCCCGACAACCGAAGACCCCTCACCCCTCGAACCGAAGAAGACGGATTTGTCCGAACTGCTCGCATCGCTTGCCCGCTCCATAGCCGGCCACTGGAAGCGCTCGCTGATCATCGCCTTCGCCGTGCTCGCCGGGCTGGTCGTCCTGGCCGGCAGCTCGACCGAACCGCCGGCCGACGACTTCGGGGTGCCGGGCTCGGAGAGCGAGCAGGCGCTCGCCCTGTTCAAGGCCCACACCCCGGCCCTTGCCGGGGTGGATGCGACGGTGGTGCTCGAGGCAGGGCAGGGCAGGCTGACCGATCCCTCGGCCCGCAGGGCGATCGGCCAGACGGTCGACCGGATCGCGGACCTGCCCTCAGTCCTCACGGTCAGCGATCCGTTCGCCCCCGGCTCACCGACCGTCTCGCCCGATCGCCGGATCGCCTTCATCGACGTCCGTTACGACATGGAATACGGCGACGTCACCCCCGAGGACGCCGAGCGCCTCGAGAACGCCGCCGCCCCCGTCCGGCAGGCCGGGATCGGGACCTCGTTCCGCGGCCCGGTGATCGACGCCGCGGCCCAACAGGAGTTCCCGATCGGCGAGGTGATCGGGGTACTGATCGCGATCGTCCTCCTGACTCTGCTCTTCCGCTCGGGCGCGGCGATGGTCTCGACCCTGGCCGCTGCCCTGATCGGGGTCACGGTCGGCCAGCTGCTCTTGATCATCCTCGCCCGGCCGCTCGGCCTGCCCGACTTCGCCGCGACGATCGCCGTAATGCTCGGCCTCGGTGCCGGGATCGACTATGCGCTCCTGATCATCGGCCGGTTCCGCGAGCAGGCGGCCCTCGGGGACTCGACCCGCGACGCCGCCGCCAAGGCCGCCGCCACCGCTGGCTCGGCAGTCGTCGCGGCCGGCCTGATCGTGATGGTCGCGATCGCCGGCCTCCTGGTGGTCGGGATCCCGCTGATCGGCAAGATGGGCGTCGGCGCCGCGATCGGGGTTGCGGCGGTGGTCGTCTCGGCCTTGACGATCATCCCGGCGATGATCGGGGCCTTTGCCCGAAGGCTCAGGCCGCGCAAGGCGATCCAGGTCCGCCCGTCGGAAGGCTTCGCCAGGTGGGGCGCCCTGATCACCCGACGACCCTGGCTTGCGATTGCTGCCGGGGTCCTCGCCCTGCTCGTCTTCGCCTCGCCGGTCGTAGACCTCCGGCTCGGCCAGCCCGACGACGGCAACCAGCCCGAGGACACGACCCAGCGGCTCGCATACGACACCTTGAGCGAGGGCTTCGGCCCTGGCTTCAACGGGCCGTTCCTGGTCGCGGTCGACACCCCGATCGACGACTCGGCCACCGCCGGCCAACTGAAGCGCCTGGAAACCGAGCTCCGGGCCGAGCCGGGAGTGGGCGTCGTCCTCCCGGCCGTGCCGAGCGAGGACGGCGAGATGGCGACCGTGACCGTGATCCCGGAAACCTCGCCCCAGGACGAGGCGACCGTCGAGCTGCTCGACCGGCTCCGGACCAAGACTATCCCCCGGGCCCTCGAGGGCACCCCGCTCGAGGCCCCGATCGGCGGCAATGCACCGGTCTTCGTCGACTTCTCCGAGAAGGTGGCCGACCGGCTCCCGATCTTCATCGCGATGGTGATCGGACTCTCCGTCCTCCTGCTGATCATCGCCTTCCGCTCGCTCTGGATCCCACTCGCCTCTGCCGTCTTCAACCTGCTCTCGGTCGCCGCCGCCTACGGGGTGGTGGTCGCCGTCTTCCAGGAGGGGATCGGGGCGAGCTTGATCGGGGTCGAGGCCGGGGTGCCAATCATTTCCTTCGTCCCGGTGATCGTCTTCGCGATCCTGTTCGGGCTGAGCATGGACTACAACGTCTTCCTGCTCTCCCGGGTCCACGAGGCCTACGAGGAAGGCGACGGTCCGCGCGAATCGGTGATCCATGGCCTGAGCCGGATCGGCAAGGTCGTCCTGTTCGCCGGGCTGATCATGTCCTCCGTCTTCCTCGCCTTCGTCTCCCAGCCCGACGTGATCGCGAAGATGTTCGGCCTGGGCCTGGGGGTGGCGATCCTGGTCGACGTCCTGTTCGTCCGGCTGGTCATCGCCCCGGCCGTCGTCTATCTGCTCGGCGATCGGGCCTGGTGGCTGCCGGGCTGGCTCGACCGCCTGATTCCCTCGGTCTCGCTCGAAGGCCACCTGGTCGAGAACCTCGATCCGCGCGGCCCGGCCCTCGAGGGAATCAAGGGGGACGGCGAGCTGAAGGCGCCGGACCCGGTCGAAGCGGCTCCGAAATAGGTCCGGACCCTGCCCGTTCGGCCCACGGATGCCGCTTCCGGGGGCGCGCCGTCGGGATGCCGTAACTTTGGTGGCCGGATCGTGTCTGATCACAAGACCCCCCGCGCAGGAAGTCGCGGGACCGCAACCGGGGATAAACCAGGGATGGCGCCCTCTCCGTAGAGGTACTGGAAGTGACCGCCAGCCGTTCCGCAGATTCCCTGACTTCGGTAGCCCGTGGACGGGCCCTCCGTCGCTCCCTGGTCGGGGGGATCCTTTTCGTTGCCTCGGCCTTCCTTCTCCTTGCCTCCCCGGCGCCAGAGTCCCGCGCGGCCGCCAACACCGACGACTACATCGTCCTCTTCCGGGCCTCGGAGGAGGCATCCGAGCGGGCCCGGGCCGAGCGCCGCAAGGGCAACCGGGTAGAGGACGTCTTCACCTCCCGGGTGAACGGGTTGGTCGCTGAGCTCGATCGGGCCGACGTGGAGAGGCTTCGCGACGACCCGCGAGTCCTCACGGTCGAGCGCGACGGAGTCGTCCGGGCGCTCGCGGTCCGGGATGTCGAGACGACCCTCTGGGGACTCGACCGGATCGACCAGCGCTCCCGCCCCGGTAACGGTCGGATCACCACCGCCACCGACGGCACCGGGGTGACGGCCTACGTGGTCGACACCGGAATCCGCCCCGATCACACCCAGTTCGAGGGCCGGGTCGCAAACCGTGGCTTCACCGCCTTCTCCGACGAATATGGGTGGGGGGACTGCCAGGGACACGGAACCCACGTCGCCGGGACGGTGGCCGGGAAGGACTTCGGAGTGGCCCCGAAGGCCGGGCTGGTCTCGGTCCGGGTGCTGGGCTGTAACGGCTCGGGTTCCTACTCGGGGGTGATCGCCGGGATCGACTGGATCGCTTCCGACCACCAGACCGGCCAGCCGGCAGTCGCCAACCTGAGCCTCGGCGGTGGCTTCTCGGCGGCGATGAATGCCGCGATCGAGCGGGCCGTGAACGACGGGGTGACGGTCGCCGTTGCCGCCGGCAACGAGAACTCGAACGCCTGTAACTCCTCGCCCGCTTCGGCCCCGGCTGCAATCACCGTCGGTTCGACCAGCTCAAACGATGCCCGGTCCTCGTTCTCCAACTACGGCACCTGCCTCGACATCTTCGCTCCCGGGTCGGGGATCCGCTCCTCGACCATGACCTCTACCACTTCGAGCGCCGAGTATTCCGGCACCTCGATGGCATCCCCCCACGTGGCCGGTGCGGCTGCGCTGCTCCTTGCCGGAGAGACGGATCTCACTCCGACCGAGGTGACCGACCGCCTCGCCTCCGCCTCGACTACCGGCGTCGTCACCGGCACCGGCACCGGGTCGGTCAACCGCCTGCTCTACGCAGGTGACCCGACCGTCCCGAACCCGGTGCCCGAGCCGGACCCGGACCCGGAACCCTCCCCGCCGGGGAACGATGCCTTCGTCAACGCGACCACCTTCGCTTCGCTCGCGGGCACGAGCGGCACTAACGTCTCCGCCACCCGGGAGGCCGGGGAGCCCGACCACGGCTGGGGAGCCTCCCGTTCAGTCTGGTACCGGTGGACGGCACCGGCCAACGGCACGTTGACCCTTTCGACTTCCGGAAGCGGCTACGACACCGTCCTCGCCGCCTATGCCGGTTCGTCGCTCGGTTCGCTCGCCCTGCGCGCCAGCAATGACGACAATGGATCGGGCGGACTCTGGAGCCGGATCACGTTCGAGGTGATGTCGGGGACCACCTACCGGGTCGCGGTCGACGGTTATCAGGGGTCGAGCGGTTCCGTATCGCTTTCGGGGAGTTTCACCGCTACGCCGGAGCCCGAGCCACCCGACACGACCCCGCCCGCTGCCCCCGCTCTGACCGGTCCCTCCGGGCTGGTCCGTTCGACCTCGGCCAGCTTCGCCTTCACCGGTGAGCCGGAAGGTTCGTTCCAGTGCTCACTGGACTCCGGCACCTGGTCCGCCTGCTTCTCCCCGACCACCCGCTCCGGCCTGGGCCAGGGCGAGCACACGTTCGCCGTCCGGCAGACCGACGCCGCCGGGAACGTCTCGCCCGAGAGCTCGACCAACTGGACGGTAGATACCGTCGCCCCGGCCGCCCCGGTCGTGACCGCGGCCCCCGACCCGGTCACCTTCACCGATATGGCCTCCTTCGCCTTCACCGGTGAGCCGGGCGGATCGTTCGCCTGCAGCTTCGACTACGAGGCCTGGACCACCTGCTCCTCGCCGACCGATTTCGTCCGGCTCGCGGTCGGCAGCCATACCTTCCGGGTCCGCCAGACCGATGAGGCCGGCAACCTCTCGGCCAGCTCGCTCTTTGCCTGGGAGGTCAGGCGCAAGGTCGACGGGCTTACCCCGAGCCTGACCGGCCCCGATGACGAGGGCATGCTCACTTTCGGCGGTGCCGAGCCGGGCCTCACCTACCTTTGCCGTGTCGGGGAGACGGTCTCCGGTCCCCTCGGCGAGTGCGACAATCCGTTCGAGCCCGAGGGACTCACCGACGGCATCTACTCCTACCGCCTTGCGATAGCCGACGACCGGGGCAACCGCTCGTCCGAGGTTTCCGGCACCTTCACCATCACCGACACCCCCGAGCCACCTCCCGGCCAGGTCGGCATCTCGATCGACGGGGGCCAGGTATTCACCAGGGACGCACGGGTCGACCTCGACCTCGTCTGGCCGGCCGGAACCCGGAAGGTGATCGTCTCCAACGACGGCGCCCTGAGCGGTGATCCGGTCCCGGTCTCGACCCCGATCGAGTGGACCCTGGACGACATCGGCTCCGAACGTCTCCCCCGAACGGTCTACGTCCGGTTCCTCGGCGCCGGTGGATCGGTGCTTGGCACTTCGACAGACGACATCGTGCTCGACCAGACGGCCCCCTTGGTAGCTACCGGCCGCCTGCTAGGGCGCTCCAGGGGACGCTTCACGGTGTGGCTCCCGGCGAGCGATGCCGGCTCTGGCCTCGCCCGCTTCCAGTTCGCGGCGTCCCGGGCCCGCCCGGTTGGGCCTTCGCGAGCCTCCGCTCGGCAGAGTTACCGGGCCACCGCCCTGGTAGTCGATTTGAACCGGAACGCCCGGCCCCGCTGGTTCCGGGCCGGCGACCGGGCCGGCAACTGGTCGGCCTGGATGCCGATACGCAATCAGGCCCGCTGAGCCGAACGCTCCTAGCGCGCGGGTCCTTTCCCGACCGCCAGAGCACCCTCTCCCTCCTCGCGGACCATCGACCGGGTCTCAGGTCCGATCGCAGTGAGTCAGGCGGGGCCGGGCAGCGACTCCCGCCAGGCCCGTCCGAACCGCTCGTCCCTGCCCGACCCCCTGCCATGAACTCGCAGGTGGTTCGGGGTTCACGCCGTTTTCTCACCGAGTCCCCTTGCGCGTGGGTGGCGGCGGGGGGGTGGCCGCCGAGAGGACCCGCGCGCATTGGGGGCAGGTCTCCCGCCGTTCGCACTCCACCAGCCGTTAGTGCGCGTGGGAAGGGTCGGTCGTTCGGCGGAGCGATGCCCGACGGTCGTCTACGGTTCCGGCGGTGAACGGGCAGCAGGAACGAAGCGGGGATCCGGTGCCGGAGCGACTACGGCTGCCGGAGGGGATCACCGTCCGGGAGGCGGTGGCCGGCCTGCTCTGGCTGGTGGCGATCACGATCGCCGTCTTCGACCAGCTGTTCGAATCGAGCGGCGGCCTGCTCGAGCCGACCGAGACCTCTAACGCCGTCCGGCTGGCCGTCCTGGCAGGGGTCGCGCTTCTCGCCGCCCTGCTGCTCGCCCCACGCTCGCTCCCGCGTGCCCTGATCGCGCTACCGGTCCTGGCCCTCGCCCTGCTCACGGCACTCACCTTCATCGTCCCCGCCTGGGTCCCGACCGAGCCGGACCAGGTGACCCGGCTCGGGCTGCTCACCGTCGCCTACACGGCGATCACCGCCTCGGCCGTCGTCTTTTCGGCCCGCTTCGGCGCCCTGCCAGTCCTCCTACTGTTCGTTCTCGTGGTGACCGTCGCCGGTGGGCTGGGGCTCTGGGGCTACACCCAGGTTGAGAGCACCTTCGCCGGGGACAATCAGGGCGACTTAGTTCCCCAGGGGCCGCTCGCCTACCGAAACGCGCTCGCCCTGCTGAGTGCCGCTGCCCTTATCCCGCTCGGAAGGTGGGCCCTGGCGGATGGCCGTACCGCCACCTCGGCGGCGATCTCGGTCGCCTCGGGCCTCGCCCTCGGAATCGCCGCGATCGTGGTCGCCGTCTCGCTCAGTGAGTTCGGGGTCTTCCTCTCGGCCCTCCTCGTCCTCGCCCTCCTGATCTGGCCCGGTCCATCGCTCGGGGTATCGCCCCAACGGGTCTTGCCACCGCTGATCGGGGCCGGCGTCGTCGCCCTGGCCGCCTGGATCACCTACCGAAAGCTCCTGCCTCTGCCTCCGGAGCGCGATGACATCCGGCTCACCCTGATGCTGCTCCTGGTGGCGGTCACGCCGGCGCTCATCTGGGGGCTCACCCCGCTCGTCTACCGGGTGCCGGAGAAGTACACCCGCCGGGCCGGCTACGGACTGATCGGCCTCGGCGTGCTCGCCCTCTTCGTGGTCGCGCTCGGCCCGGGGCTTCCAACCGGCTCGGCCGAGCTGCGGGGCAACTACTACGAGGTGATCCTCGACTTGCTCTATGACGAACCGCTGGCCGGCGTCGGCCCAGGCAACTACTTGCAGAACGCCTACTCGAGCCAGCTGCTCCTTTTTGGCACCAACACCAGCTTCGCTCACTCGATCCCCGGCGAGGCCTGGGTCGAGCTCGGCCTGGCAGGCCTCTTCGCCTCGCTGCTCCTCTACGTCGGGGCCTTCAGGGATGCCTGGCTGAAGCGCAGCGTTCCCGACGCAGCCCTGCTCGCCCCCTTCGTGCTCGGCTTCCTGCTCTCGGGCCTGATCGACTGGTCATGGCACATCCCCGCCGTCACGGCCCTCTGGGCCACCGCGCTCGGAGCGGTGTCCGGAGTCTCCCGGGTCGCGCAAGGAACCCGACCGGGAGCCGAATCGGGGGCCGGTCCGCCGGGAGGGGTATCTTCGCCCGGATGAAGACGAGCACCCGACTACCCGTACTCGCGACCGTTGTCGCTGCCCTCGCGGCTCTGGCCCTCGCGGCCTGTACCGATCCGATTCCGAACTCGGCCGAGAACGCTCAGGCCCCCGCCCCGGGCAGCCCTCAGGCCGACCCCGAGGCGGCCTTCCTCGGCGACCGGGCCGATCAGTCTCTGGCCGACTACCTCCAGTCCGAGCTGCGCTACCGGACCTTCTTCACGTTGCTCCAGGATGCCGATCTCGCTTCAGAGGCGGCGATTGGCAGCAACATCACCGTCCTCGCCGCCTCCAACGAGGCGATCAGGAGGCAGGCGGACCGGCTCGACCCGGTGCTCGCCCCGGCCTCGGTCGCCTCGATCGAACGGGCCGCCAGAGTCGGCAAACCGGTCGAGGTCGGTGATTCGAGGGCTCTCGCCAGGATCCTCTCCCGCAGTCTGATCGCGGGTCAGGAGATCCCGCGGGAGATCCAGAAGCGCAAGTCGCTGACCACTACCTCCGGTCAGCAACTGCCGCTCTCGATCGCCGGTCCGGGTGTCCTATCGGTCGCCGGGACCGCGGTCGGCCTCGATGGAACGGTGGCCTCGAATGGAATCGCCTATCCGGCTCGCGGCCTGATCTTTCCCTGATCGGGAGGGGGCGGTGTTTCCGGCCGAAGGCCCAGCCCGGTTGGAAATCCGTCGCGTGGGTGTGTATAGTCGCCGGTGTTCGGTAGGGAATCGAACTTCATTCGCGAATAATCTGCTTCAGCAGAGCAATCGAACCAAGATCCAGGGGGATCCACATTGACTAGCAGCAGGGAAACCATCGTCCGTCGCCGTAGCCGTGCTTCCGTGAAGGTCGCCCTCGGCACTGCGGCCTTCCTGCTTGCTTTCGCAGGGATTGGTGCGTCCGCGATGGCGACCGCCCCCACCAATGACACCCTGCCGGTGATCAGCGACACAACTCCTCAGGATGGCCAGACCATCTCGACGACGACCGGTAACTGGAGCGGCACCGTCACCAGTTATGCCTATCAGTGGCAGGAGGGAAGCACCGCGTCCGGTCCCTGGTCGAACGTCGGCACCAACTCCGCCTCCTACACCGTCTCCGGGTGCCAGCAGTTCATCCGGGTCCAGGTCACTGCCAGCAACACCACCGCCCCGCCCAACAGCACGACGGTCGATTCAGCCGCCACCAGCGCCGTCTCCTGTGCCGCCCCCTCTGGCGGCAGCGCGTCGATCTCCGGCACCCAGCAGGTAGGGAACACTCTCACGGGCTCGGGCTCGGGCTTCAGTGGATCCGCAACGATCACGCTCTCCTACGCCTGGTACATCTCGACCGACAGCACCTGTACTTCGTACTCGGGAACGCCGTACGCGACCGGCACGACCTACGCCCTCCCGGAGAGCACTCCGCCCTGGAACCGGTGCATCAAGCTCGTCGTCACGGCGACCAACTCTGCCGGCTCGACCACGGCCGAGGCCTTCACCGACAACATCGACGGCATCGCGCCTAGCTTCTCGGTCGACCCGGTTGCCTCCGGCATCCGCCGGATCGGAGAGCAGCTGTTCGTGCTCTCGAATGGAACCGTAGACCCCGGTTATCCCGATTACAGCGGTGGTGCCGCGGTCAACTACACCTACGAGTGGCAGCAGAAGTGTCCGACCCGCGAGGACACCGGCCCTGCGACGGATTGGGTCCCGTACTCGTCGACCAACTACCCGGCGAATACGCCCAACGAGACCGGGACGACCTACACGCTCCAGAACTATCCGCGGAATCCGTCCTCGGGCCCGGCTGACAACGTCGAGTGGAACTACCCCGGCGACATCGACTGTGATATTCGGGTCGAGGTCACGGCCACGAACGGCAACGACGTGACCCGGACCGGCCCCGTTTCGGTCGGCAACAACGCCGACGAGGACTCGAACGCCCGTGGCCGGATCCAGCGCCCCTTCGGCAACACGTATCAGGTCGAGACGGCCGTCTCGTTCGAAGATGGTGCCGATCCCGGTTGGTGGGGCCAGGCGCCCAACCTGACCGACCCGACCAAGCCCCTGAACGACTGCCTCGGGCCATACAACTGGAACGACTCCACGGTCACCGCACCCTACGTTCCGACCGCCACGGCGACCGCGAACGCGCAGGAGGCCTGTCGCCAGCTGCAGCAGGCGGTGGACCAGAACCTCACACAGACGATCGACCTGAGCACGGTCAACAGCGGATCGCCGGTCAACAACGCGTCCTTCGCGGCCCCGGCCCAGTCTCAGCAGAACGGATTCTCGAAGATCGAGCTCGGTCCGAGTTTCACGGGAACTACGGGAGGAACGTTCTCCCGCGGAGCCTTGATCCAGGACTTCAAGAACCTGCTGATCGTCGGTCAGGGTGAAGACGCCAGCCCGGACCTGCCGTACGATTCCCAGACCCGGATCAGCGGCACGCAGTCCGGGGGGTCGAACACCGCTGATGTCTGCGACGAACATTCAGAAGACGGCAGGATCGCGATGATCTGCGTCGAGGACACCGATTCCTTCGGTCAGGCGACCAACGTCTCCGTCCGCAACATGGTGATCGACGGCAACAACATCAGCCAAGCCCCTGCCGACTACAACAAGATCTACTCTGCAGTTGGCTTCCAGAACGCGAGTGGGGCGGTCCACAACGTCGAAATGGAGGATTTCGACGGACCTTCGACCATCGGCGAAACGGGGGCCGGCGGTCGCGGGATCGACGTCTATCGTTATGCCACCCCGTTGGTAATGGAGGTTCCCATCGATGGGCCGGAGTGCAAGCTTCCGGAGCGGATTACGACCTCCGAGTCCGAATTCGATGAAATGTCGGGGCCCCAGGCTGCCGGTGTTAGCGTCGAGGGACAGGGATGCGACAGCGCCCCGTACTCGAACACGCACAACACCGTCATCGCGCGGGTTCAGGACGGAGACTTCGACGACCAAGATGGCCCCGGCATCCTCGGGACCTATGACGCCAAGTTGCTCGCCACCGACAACGGGTTCGATGACGGCAACAGCTGGAACATCCAGCTGGGTCAGACGATCGACGGCAGCGAAGCCGGCCCGAACTCCGGCTCGGTGATTCGCGACAACGACCTCGACGGCGACTTCGGAGCCCCGGGGATCACGGTCGACAATCAGGTTCAGCCGGACATGGCGGAGACGGTCGATGCCGCTCAGCCAATCGTCATCGACGGCAACGAGGTCTACGATTCGTACATCGGGATCTCGACCACCGACGGCATGTACGAGGTCACCGGCAACGAGGTCTACAACACCTTCCTCGGAGTAGCCGTCGGGCCGAGCGGAGTAGACGACCTCGAGGGCGGAGGCTCCTGTAATGATTCGGGTCCGGTACCCGGCCCCAGTTCGGTTGATGGCTGCGATCAGACCGAAGTCGCCCTGAACGGGAACGACATCACCGACTTCCTATACGGGATCGCCTCGACCAACGACGGCATCCCCGGTGCGACCGACCTGAGCATGGAAGGCAATAGGGTCGTGAGTGGGTACGAGGGCTTCGAGCCCGAGTCTGCCGGGGGCGGAGATATCACGCCTCAGGCTGGCTCTTACGACGGGGCGATCGGCCTCCTCAACTATTACGACGACAGCTGGAACCCCTATGCCGACGGCGGCGATCCGCCCGCGGCAAACCAGCAGGTCGACCCCGTCGACGCCAGGAACAACTGGTGGGGCTGCAACGACGGGCCGTCCTACAACCCCGATGCCGAAGCGCAGGCGGAACTCGGCGAGTTTGGTTACTGCAGCTCAGACACACCGCCCGAGGCGTTCGAACCCACCCGTGGTGAGGTCATCATCGACGGCGGCATCGGCGCAGGTGGCTCCGGCGACAGCGGTGGCACCGAGGACCAGGTCCAGTACAGCCCGTACCTCACGGTCGAGGCCGACGCTGGGGACAAGATTCTCAGAGCTCAGGCTTCCGAAGTCCCCATCGGCGGTGAACCAACCGGCGAAACGGTGGAGTTCTTCATGGATCTCTCCGAGAACAGCTCGGGAGCTCAGAAGAGCATCGGTCTGCCCCCGGTGGAGATTCAGTACCAGATCCCGGGTGAGGGCGACAACCCATTCGTAACCGACGCCGCACTCGACCGTTCGTTCGTCGACACCAACATCAACACCGCGATCGCCCCGAACTACCTCACGGCGGGTTACGAGACGGGTGACCTTCCGACAGCCACCAGAACGGACTACCAGGTCCTCGTCGGCGTGGACGACGCGGAGGACGGTGCCGAGTACTCGAACGACCTCGAGTTCGACGTGATCAGGCCCGATCCGAGCCTCTTCTCGGGCGCGGGTCTGCCGCCGGCCGAGATCGGCCAGCCGGGCGACTTCTGGTTCGACACCGAGACCTACTGCCTCTACGGTCCGAAGGGGTCTCAGGCGCCGCCCGTTCGTAACGGTGGGTCGCTGTGGCCCGAGACCTGCCAGTCGCTCTGGGGCGGCACGGTGCTGAACGGCTCCGGTCCGCCGAGCAACGCGATCGGCAACCCGGGTGACTTCTACCTGGATACGTCGGCCGAGCCCGAGTGCCTCTATGGCCCGAAGGGTGAGACCACCTGGCCGACTCGGTGCATTCCGATCGGTGGCTACCCGCTCCCGACGGTGACCAAGCTCCGCAACCAGTTCACCGTGAACCGGGCGGGCCAGAGCATCGCCACGGTGAGGGTGAACTGCCCGGCGCTTCAGGTCAGGTGCGTCGTACGGAGCGCCAGGGTCGTCTTCCAGGCTCGTCAGAATCTGAACGGCGTTCAGGGAACTGCCCGGATCGGCAGGACCACGATCCCGGCCGGGGAGTCGACCGTGATCCGGGCGAACGTCCCGGGCAGGGTCGTCCGTGAGCTCAGCCGCCAGAGGACCGGCTCGGTTACCACGACCGTCCGGGTGGACGGTGCCGGGACAGCTGTAGACATAAGTCGGCGCTCAGGGCTTCGGCGTTAGGCAGCGGCGACCAGACGATTCGAGCAAAGGCCCGGGGCAACCCGGGCCTTTCTCGTTGGGCGAGGTTCGGGCGACGGTCTGCCCGATGTGAGAGGGTATGTCGGTGGAGGGAATCCGAAGGCAGGGGCTCCGGCTCGCTGTCGCATCGGCGGCGGCTGTTGCCGGTCTATTGGGCGCCGCTCAGGGAGCTGGAGCGGCGTCGATCACCGCTGGTGAGGAGTGCTGTGTTTTCGTCGGGAGTCCGTTCACCCAGGAAGCCGGGGTCTCTGCCGTGATCTCGAACCCGGGGGTATCGAACACGGCCGCCCACAACGCCTATTCCGATGACCTCGGTCCGGACGGAGGCCCGCTCTTCTACTCGACCCTCGCACTGCCCGGCGAGACCCGACCGGTCAGGGGTACCGAGTACCTGGCCGAGGGTTCCTACGGCTTCGTCTGCACGCTGCACAGCGGCATGGTCGGCACTCTCGGAGTGTCTGGTGGGACTCCCGCGCCTCGGCCACGCGCAGTACCTCGCATACCGGCCCAGTCACTCGCGACCGTGAGGAAGAAGGGCAGAGTCGCCGCCGCCGTTCGCTCCCCGGGAGGGAGCGGTCCGGTTTCGCTCTCGGTCAGGTCGGCAGGCAGGGCGATCGGGTCGCTCCGGACGGGCCCGCTAGCGGCAGGCCAGTCCCGCCGGGTCTCGGTTACTCTTTCCCGACAGGGGAAGCGGCTGATCGCAAAGGGGAAGTTCGTGAAGATCGAGGTGAGGGCAGTCGCAGAGTTCGGCATACCGGCCAGGGCGACCCGGCTTCTCCGCCTGGGAGGTGGACGGTGAGACCGGTCTCCGGACAGTCTCCTTTCCCCGAACTGTTCCGGTTCCGGGGCCGGTGGTTCGCCTCGCTTATTTGCGCGACCATTGCCCTGGCCTTGCTGGCCCCCTCGGCCGACGCTTACGACCGCCCATTGACTGCGAATGGCACCTGCGTCGAGACCGACGGTACCGTCTTCCAGCCCGAGGTACTCGAACAGCTACCCGGTGGCGGCGAGCGAATCAGGTACCGGTGCGGTCCGATCGACATCACCCCCGGCCAGAACCGGATCGAGTGGCCGAGCATGCTCCGTGGCCTGCACCGCCCGGACGTAGACGGCTACATCACCCGCCTGAAGCCGGACCTGGTCGGGCGGGTCGAGCGGGACGGCGAGATTTCTTACGAAGCGATCGACTCGGACCTGGTCATGTTCCACCACGCCGTCTGGCTCAACCGCAGCAGGTGCGACTCGAGTGCTCCCGCTTTCCTCAGTTGCTCCGGCCCGGCCGCTCGCCAGTTCCCCCAGCGCTTCTTCGGGGCCGGCGAGGAAAAGACCACCCTCGACCTGCCCGAAGGCTACGGCTACGACTACTCAGCGAGCGATAACTGGACCCTCAACCACATGCTGCACAGCCTGGTCAGCCAGACCTACGAGCTCTACATCGAGTACACGATCGACTTCTATCCCGACGGAAGCGCCGCGGCCGAGGACATGACCGCCGCCCGGGCACTCTGGCTGGACGTGGACAACGGAAGCGGCTATCCGGTCTTCGACGTCCTCAAGCCGACCAAACTCCAGGCAGGGGCTCTCGGATACCGCGGGGACACGATCGCGGTCGAGGGCGGCGGCCGGGACGGGACCATGACCTTCCCTGACGACGCCGCTTGGGATCCCTACGAGGGGAATCCATTCGGGCAGCTCAACGAGTGGACCGTGGACCGGCCGGGCTACCTGCTCTGGACTGCGGGGCACGTCCACTCCGGTGGCCTCTGGACTGACCTGGACCTGATCCGTGAGGGGGCTCAGTACGAGGGGCCGGACTGCAGCTCGAAGGCCCGGCGCTTCGGCTCCAGGACCAGAGCCCTCGACCGGATCAACCGGAAGATCGCCGCGGCGAAGCGAAGCGGTGCCTCCCGGGCGAAGCTCATCCGGCTTGGCAGGGAGCGTGTTCGCCTGATCGCGGCGAAGACGAGGGCGGCCGACGACCTCCGAAGCTGCCGGAACCGCCAGCCCCAGGTAAGCGGCGACCGGGTCCACCTCTTCCGCTCGAACGCGAAGTACTTCGATCGCCCGGGCCGAAAGGGTACCCCGACCTCCTGGGACATGGGGATGTACAACTCGACCGATGCCTGGCGGCCCCAGCTGAGGCCCGGGGACAAGCTCCGGATCAGCACCACCTATGAGACCAAGCGCGGCTCCTGGTACGAGTCGATGGGGATCAACTTCCTCTTCATGGCCGACTGCAACCCCGACGACCCGGACCAGCAGTGCGGCCAGAATCCGTTCCGCGTTCGTCAGGACCTTCGCAAGAAGCTGAACCACGGCCCGCTGCCCGAGAACGCGAACCATGGTGGCGGGGCGATCCCCGGCATGGTCGATCCGAGGCAACTCGGGGCGAACGAGGTCGAATCCGGTGAGCCTCTGCTGATCGGCGACTGGACCTACGAGTCCAGTGACTTCACCCGCAACCAGGTGGTGGCGGTCAGGCAGGGCGAGCGACTCACCTTCGAGCTGGCCAGCCCGGACGTGGACGGCGAGATCTGGCACTCGATCACCTCCTGCGAGGCACCCTGCAACCGCAGGACTGGCATCTCCTACCCGCTCCCCGACGGCCGCTTCCGGTTCGATTCAGGGCAGCTGGGAGTCCTCGATGGGTCCCCCGCGGAGGGTCCGGTGAACGGGAACCTGACCAACGGAACGGTCGGCAGGCTCGACTGGCAGACCCCGGACGACATGCCGACCGGCGTCCATACTTTCTACTGTCGGATCCACCCCTCGATGAGGGGTGCGATCAAGGTCCTGCCCGGCAGCTGAGCCTCGCCCGGGCTTCATCTGGATTGCTCTCCCGAAGGGCGCCCCGCCCTGAAGCAGTCGCTAGCCGTTGGAGCAAGCCGGTCGGTCCGCCCGATGCCACGCAGTGGGAGAATCCCCACTCGTGAACGGGGGTGGTGGCCAAGGAGGTGATGCCGAACGGGCCCGCAACAGGGGCCGCGTCGTCGGCCGCCAGACGCGACGACCGGATGGCCAGGGCGCGAGTGGCCCGGTAGGCCCCTACGAGCTCTTCTACGACCTCGTCTTCATCGGGGCGATCCTCGGCCTCAGCCTCTCGTTCGGGCGGACGACCGGGGTGGAGGGCCTCCTGGTAGCCGCGGCGACCTTCCTGTTTGCCTGGTGGATCTGGCAGGAGACGATGCTGTTCTCGAACCGGTTCGTCGATCCGCTGGCCCCGTTGCCCGAAGGCTCCGACCGCAGGGCGCTGCGGCTCTCGTTCGCGATCCGGGCGGCCTGCCTGCTCCAGATGGTCCTGATCGTCCTGCTGGCCCTCGACGAGCCGGGGGGTCTTCGTCCCGATCAGATCGACTCCGGCTTCGCCTGGGTCTCGGCCGGGGCCGTGGCCTCGGTCCTCGTCCTGAGGGAGCTGGGGGCGAGGCTCCGGCCCGACCTGGCCCGTGAGGTGCGCGGACGGAGGGTCCTGTCGGGGGTCGCGATCGGGCTGATGGTCCTGGCGGGGCTCTCGCCCGGGGTGCTCGACGAGGCCCTCTGGACGGCCGGCCTGCTCGTCCTGGTGGTGCCGGGCTCGGCGCTCCTGGCCCGCGAGGAATCCGATCTGCTACCGACCGGACTGGAGCACATCTCCGAGCGCCTGATGCTGTTCGTCCTGATCGTCACCGGTGACCTCTTCCTGAAGGTGATCGTCTACTGGAACACGAGCCTGACCACCCAGTTCGAGGTGGTCCAGCTGGTCTTCGTCTCGCTGATCGTGTTCTCGTTCTTCCGGATCTACACCGCGGCGGTGGTCTCCCGCCCGGTCCCGGGACGAAGGTTCGGGCTCGAGCTGTGGCTTGCGCTCCACTTCCTGCTCTCCTTCGCCCTGCTGTCGGCGGCCGGGGGGATGGTCGAGTACGTAACCCCGAAGGAGGGGGTGGACGAGCGGGTCCTGATGACCGCCGGCCTGGGCCTGGCCCTGGCGGTCGGGTCGGTGGCGCTCCTGACCGGCTACGCCGGCGAGAGGGCAGATCGACGCAGGGCGAGGGTCCTGGGAGCCTTCGCGGGCCTGCTCGTAGTCGCGACCGTCCTGGTCACCTACCTGACCCCCGAGGACTGGCGGATCGGTGTCGCGACCCTCGCAGTGATCATGGTCGGGGCGGCGCTCTCCTCCTCGCTGGAGGGCAGGACGAAGCAAGGGGCAGGTCCCTCGGCCTGAATCGCGCTCCGATGGTCCCGGTCGTGG
Source organism: Solirubrobacterales bacterium (assembly GCA_032119635.1). Lineage (GTDB taxonomy): Bacteria > Actinomycetota > Thermoleophilia > Solirubrobacterales > 70-9 > 67-14. Next base: position 2,189 of record JAUMBO010000183.1, on the reverse strand, counting down.
ATGGAGCCGGCCTCGAACCGACCGGGGCGCAGCGGTGCCGGGGTCAGTTCGTCTGGCAGGCGTCCCGGAACAGCGATCCGGGCACTTCGGAGTCGGCGGCCGTATCGCCGCAGACGTCTGCCCGGTTCTTCGGGATCCAGAACTGCCCTTCGGCTTCGAGCACGACCGTGACCGTGATCGCCTCGGCCTTCGGGCCTGCCTCGGGGAAGGCGACCGCCCAGCCGTCGGCGCACCGGTAGGCACCGGATCCGCCCGGCAGGGTGGCCTGGCCACCACCGCCGTAGGCCTTCGACCAGGCCGCTACGCCCTTCTCGATCGACGCCCGGTCGCAGGCGACTGTGCCGCCGACCTTCTGGGTCTGGCCGTTCGACTTCGTGTCGTCGTTCGAGCCGCCGCAGGCCGCGATTGCGACGGCTGCGATCGGCACGAGAAGCAGGGCGGGCAGGGAAGCCTTCGGAATCCGGAATCGCTCATACATTGGCCAGAAAAGTATTCGAGCTCACGGCGGAACCACGGCAACCGGTGGTGGCTCTATGCTCGGGTTCGTGGAGAGTGCGAGTCCCAGCGTTCCTTCGGCCGGGCCCGTCCCGGTGACGGTCGAGGACAACGAGCGAAGGTTCAGGCGGCTTCGCCGGCTCAACCTGATCGCGACCTTCTTCTTTGCCGCCCAGGTGGTGGTGCTCCTGATCGTCGCTCAGCCGGCAGCGCTGCCGGTCAACATCTCGTTCCTGCTCGAGGCGCCCGGCAGTGGGCTGTATGGCTCGAAGGAGCTGTTCGGCCTCCGGATCGACATCATGGTCGCGATCTTCCTCGGACTGGCCGCGGTCGATCACTTCGCGGTCGCCACCTTCGCCCGCAAGTCCTACGAGGGCAACGTCGCCGAGGGAATCAACCCGGCCCGGTGGATCGAGTACTCGGTCAGTGCCTCGATCATGGTCATCCTGATCGCGATGCTGGCCGGGGTCACCAATCTGGTCGCCCTGGTGATGATGTTCGGGGCAAACGCGGCGATGATCCTGTTCGGCTTGGTTATGGAGAAGGTCAACCTGGGGCGACGCGAAACCGACTGGCTGCCCTTCGTCTTCGGTTGCCTGATCGGGATCGTCCCCTGGATCGGGATCGTGCTCCAGTTCGTCTTCTCGTCCGGTGAGGGCGACGGCGTCCCGGCCTTCGTCTACATCATCTTCGCCACCCTCTTCGTCCTGTTCAACTGCTTCGCGGTGAACATGTGGCTCGCCTATAGGGGCAGGGGTCGCTGGCGAGATCCCCTGTTCGTCGAGTTCGCCTACGTGACGCTCAGCTTCGTAGCCAAGACGGCGCTCGCCTGGCAGGTCTACGCCGGCGCCCTGGCCGGCTCCTAGGCCGGTGCCGGGCCGGACGGCCTGGGTTCTTGCCGACCAGCTGTCGTCGGACAACCGGGCCCTCGACGGTGCCGACCGGGTCTTGATCGTCGAGTCGGCCACCCGGCCGGGCCGACTCAGGTTCCACCGCCAGAAGCTCCACCTCGTCTTCTCGGCGATGCGCCACTTCGCGGCCGACCTCGAAGGGCGCGGGGTCGAAGTCGACTACCGGCGGGCCCCGTCGCTCGCCCGGGGCCTTCGCGACCACCTCTCCGACCACGACCCCGATTCGGTCGCCCTGATGGAGCCGAACACGTTGGGTGCCGGCGAGCGGCTTGCCGGGCTGGACGACCGGGTCGAACTGGTGGAGGGCTCGCTGTTCCTCACCGATCCAGCCCGGTTCGCCGAGTGGGCCGAGGGCCGGAAGCTCCTCCGGATGGAAGACTTCTACCGCGATCAGCGCCGCCGCTTCGACCTGTTGATGGATGGCGACGAGCCGGCCGGGGGCAGGTGGAACTACGACCCCGAGAACCGGAAGCCCCCACCGGCCGACGTGAGGCCGCCGAAGCCGTACCGTCCGCGCGAGGATGAAGTCGACGGTGCGGTCCGGGCCGACCTCGACCGGATGGAGTCCGAGGGGCTGGTCACTTCGGGCGCCGACGGCCCGAGGATCTTCCCGGCGAGCCGCGAGCAGGCCCTCCGGGCACTCGACTCGTTCGTCGAGAAGCGGCTGCCGACCTTCGGGCCGTACCAGGACGCGATGGTCGGCGGCGAGCGGTTCATGTGGCACGCACTCCTTTCCTCCTCGCTCAACCTCGGCCTCCTCGACCCGCTGGAGTGTGCCCGGGC
>JAUMBO010000182.1:6506-7064 GCA_032119635.1 Solirubrobacterales bacterium | reverse complement strand
GCTGCTCAGTCCCCCGGTGTTCGGTCCGGTCTCGACCTCACTGCTCAGGCTGCTCGGGCGTGAGCCCCTCCCACAGCTGATGCGCTTCCGGTCGGTGGCCGAAGTGTTCGCCGTGTTCCTCGTGATCTGGGCGACCCTGGGCCTGGGGGCCTACCTTACGGTCCGGTCCGTGCTGGTGGTCGAGATCGAGGACGCAGTCGTCGTCGTCTCCTCCCAGGCGATCGGCTACCTGGCAGCGATCGTCTCGGCCATCTTCCCGGCCGGACTCGGGGTCAAGGATGCCGCCTTCGCCTGGTCGGTCAAGGTCGCGCTTCCCAACGAGAGCTTTGCCGTCGGGGCGGCGTTGGCGATAGCGGTCAGGGCGGTCCAGACGGTGGTCGAACTCGCCTACATCGCCCTTGTCACGGCGACCACGCGGCCCCTGGGCTCGTCGCCAGAGGACCCGGAAGAGTCAGCCCGGTCGAAGACGGTCCCGGCTAACCCGGGCTGACGCCGCCGCCCGAGGGCGGTACCACCCCACCGCCTCCACCGCCGGGGGTCGGGGCCGGAGTGGGCGCC
>JAUMBO010000182.1:0-6496 GCA_032119635.1 Solirubrobacterales bacterium | reverse complement strand
CAACGGGAAGTCTTCGCACGGAATCCCGCCGTACGAGTAGAACCGGCCCCAGATGTCGGCCGGGAAGGTTCCTCCGGCGACCGAGACCCCGTGGACCGAGGTCATCGAGATCTGGTTCGACTCCGGGTAACCGACCCAGGCCGCGGTCGAGAGGTTCGGCTGGTAGCCGGCGAACCAGGCATCGGTGAAGTTGTCGGTGGTGCCCGTCTTGCCGGCCTGGCCGATGCAGCCCGTGTAGGCACCGGTGCCGGTGCCCCCGGTGATGTTGCTGCGGAGGATCTGGGTGACCTCGTAGGCCGCGGCCTCGCTCATCACGCGCTCGGGCTTCGAGCGGTCCGGTCGGTCGATATCGCCGTTGGGGAAGACGACCTTGCTGATCGCGACCGGATCCCGGTGGACGCCACCGGCGGCGAGGGTTCCGTAGGCAGAGGCCATCTCCAGCGGCGAAACCCCGATCTCGAGGCCACCGAGCGTCTCGGCCGGGTAGCCGTTCAGCTTCGAGGTGACCCCCATCTTCCGGGCCATCTCGGCGACCTTGTCGGGCCCGACGTCGAGGGCGAGCTGGGCGTAGACCGAGTTGTCGGAGGAGAGGGTGGCCTGGGCGACGCTCGTGGTCCCCGCGTACGAGTCAGAGTAGGTCGAGACCTCCCACGCTCCGTACTCGGGGTCGTAGAGGTCGAGCGGCTTGGAGACGTAGTAGGTCGAGTCGGGATCCATCCCCTCGTTGATCGCGGCGGCGAGGGTGAAGGTCTTGAAGGTGGAGCCGGGCTGGCGACGGCCCTGGGCGGCGAGGTTGTACTGGCTCTCGGAATACGAGGCCGATGAGACCATCGCCTTCACCTCGCCGGTCCCGGGGTCGATCGCGACCAGGGCCGAGGCCGGGTCGTAGCTGTACGGCAGGGTCGAGGTGATCGCCTCGAGGCCGGCATCCTGGAGCGAGGGCTCGATCGTCGTGTAGACCTTCAGGCCGCCCTGGCGAACCCGCTCGACCCCGTACTTCTTGATCAATTCACTCTCGACGTAATCGAAGAAGAAGGGCTGGCTGCGGTCGAAAATCCGGTCGTTGAGGTCGACCTGGAGGCCCTTTGCCTTCGCGCTCCTGGCGCGCTCGGCTGTGATCATCCCCTGCTCGGCCATCGCGTCGAGCACTTCGTTCCGCCGCTGGATAGCGCCCGACGGATTGAGGGTCGGGTTGTAGGCCGAGGGAGCCTGGGGCAGCCCGGCAAGCAGGGCCGCCTGGGACAGGTTGACCCGGTCGACCGACCTTGAGAAAAGCACCCGGGAGGCGGCCTGGACCCCGATGGCCGTCCGGCCACCGTTGGTTCCGTAGGGGGCCGAGTTGAGGTACGCCTGGAGAATCTCGTTCTTCGAGTGCTCGGTCTCGAACTCGAGCGCCATCCGGGCCTCGACGATCTTCCTCTCGACCGAGCGGTCGGGGTTCGCCATGTAGGTGTTCCGCATCAGCTGCATCGTGATCGTCGACGCACCCTCGGTTATCCCGCCCTCTTCGAGGTTTCGGACCAGGGCACGGATGCCGCCCTGGACGTCGATCCCGTCGTGGCTGTAGAAGCGCTCGTCCTCGATCGCGATCGTCGCGTTCCTCAGATCCTTCGGGACCTCGTCGAGCGAGACCGGGACCCTCAGCTGATCGGAGTCGACGATCCCGAGCCGGCTCCCGTCCCCGGCAAAGACGACCGAGTTGAGCCCCTGATTGACCGGCTTCATCCGGTTGACGTCTGGGGCATCGCTGGCGACACCGGCAACCCAGCCCCCGCCGGCCAGCAGGGCAAAGCCGGCTGCGACCCCGACCACGATGGTCGCGCCGCCCAGCTTGCGTCTCGGGTTCCCTGTCCGACGCCGTACACGTCGCTGTCGCTTCGTCACCTCGGAAAGGGTAGCGAGGGGACCCCTCCCGATGGCCGATTCCCGCTCTCCGTGCTGAATTTCCCGCGGCTGGCCCGGCGGCGATGCCGCCGATCGGCCGGGCCGGGCCGCAGCCCGCTCCGAAGCCCCGGAGTGTGAGAATGGGTTGATGGATCCGGATCCCGAAATCCCGGTCGGGGAACAGGCGCCCGTTCCGGCCGATCCGACGGAGCCGACCGCAAAGGCCGAGGAGCAGTTCCCCTGGGCGACCTGGGGTCCACTCGGGGCCGTCGGCATCACCCTCCTCGCCCTGTTCGCCGGGATCCTCGCGACCCTCCCCTTCTTCGCGATCAGCGGCCTCGAGAGCGGCGAGGAGCCGGAGGGGGCGACGGCCATAGCGATGCAGGCCGTCACCGCGCTCGGGCTGGCACTGATCCCGATCGCCGCGGCATGGAGCTGGTCCGATGGCCTGCTGCCCGGGTTGAGGGCGCTCGGATTCCGCACCTTCGACGTCGGCCGGGCCTCTGCCTGGGCGGCGGCCGGGGTCGGGGCCTACCTCGCCTTCGCGATCATCTACTCGACCGTCATCGGCCGGCCCGAGCAGGAGGAGATCGTCGACCGGTTCGGGGACCTCGGGTTCCAGATCCTGCTGATCGTGGTCGCCGCACCGCTGGCCGAGGAGATCGCCTTCCGTGGCCTGCTGTACGGCGGCCTCCGGAAGAAGATGCCGATGATCCCGGCCGCCCTGATCGGAGGGGCCTTCTTCGGCCTGCTCCACTTCTCGACCGGCTGGTCGGCCGTTCCGGTGCTGATCTTCCTCGGGCTGATCTTCGCCGTGCTCTACGAGAAGACGGAATCGATCTGGCCGCCGATCCTCCTCCACGCGGTCAACAACGGTTTCGCGCTGGTGGTCCTGAGCGCTTCGTAGGATCATGGCGATGACGGGATCGGAAGCCGACCGGGAGCAGTTGCTCGACCTGCTCAGGAAGCACTCGCTGATCATCGGCGACGTCACCCTGGCCAGCGGGGCGAGTGCCAGCTACTACGTCGATGCCCGAAGGACCGTGATGAGGCCGGAGGGCCTTTCGACCTGTGGACGGCTGATCGCCGACCGCGCGGCGGCGCTGGGTGCCGATGCGGTCGGCGGACCGGTGACCGCGGCGATCCCGCTCGCCTGCGCGGCGATCGCCGTGCCCGAGGGTGCGGGCCTCAGGGGCTTCTTCGTCCGGAGCGCCCGGAAGGAACATGGACTCCAGCGCTGGATCGAGGGGGCGACCGAGCCGGGAGACCGCGTTCTGGTGGTCGAGGACACCGTGACCACCGGTGGCTCGACAGTCGAGGCGATCGGCCGGATCCGTGAAGAGGGCCTGGAGATCGCCGGCGTCGTCGCCCTGGTCGACCGCCTGGCCGGCGGAGGTGAGGCGATCGCCGAAGCGGCCGACGCCCCGTTCGAGGCCCTGACGACGGTCGACGAGATCTACCCGGACCGGCCCGACCGGGCCTGATCGGCCGCGTCGGCTCCGGTCTTCGTCACGAACCGCTTGCCCATCCCTCCCTTGAGCAGCCGCCTCGCGAGCGCTGGCCAGAGGATCCGGATGATCCCGACGAGAGCGAAGAACCTCGGCACGTAGCGCTCGGGGGCCCCGCCCGGTCCGACCTCCCATATCGCCTCCGCCGCCAGCTCCGGGGACGCGACCAGCCAGCTGGTGGCCGGGTTCCGGACCAGCTCGGTCGCCGGGAATCCCTCGGTCGCGATGAAGCCCGGCATCACGAGCCCGACGTGGACGCCGTTCTTTCGCTCCTCGAAGAAGAGCGAATCGGTCCAGCCGGTCAGGGCGAACTTGGAGGCCGAATACGCCCCGGAGCCCGGCCGGGAGATCCGGCTCGCGGTGCTGGAAACGTTGACCAGCGAGCTCGGGGCGTTGACCCGGAGCATCGGCAGCAGCGCTTCGGTGAGTCGGAGCTGGGCGTCGAAGTTCAGCTCCATCGTCCGGCGGACGTTCTCCCAGCCGGCCTCCTCGAAGGTGCCCCGCCAGGCGGCTCCGGCGTTGTTGACCAGGCAGTCGAGCCGGCCGTGGTGCTCTTCGACGTGGGCGAGGATCCGGTCCGGAGCGTCCTCCTCGACCAGGTCGACGGCAAGCCAGGTCGCCGGGCAGGGAAGCTCGGCGGCCAGCCGCTCGAGCCGGTCAGCGCGGCGGGCGACCAGGACGAGTTCGACCCCTGGCTCCCGGCCGAACCTCCGGGCGACCGCTTCGCCGATCCCGCTCGAGGCGCCGGTGACCAGGACGACGCCAGGCGGGTTCACCTCAGGAGCTCTCGCCGGGGAGGCCGAGCAGGTCGCGAACCGCCTCCTCGAAGACCTCGGTGTGGCGGTCGACGTCGGCCTCGGCGGTCGAGGGCGACATCAGGGCCATGTTGTGGAAGGGGGTGATCATCACGCCACGATTCAGCGCGTGCAGGTGTAGGAACCGCTCCAGCTCGGGATCGGAGGCGTCGTGAGCCTGGGTGCCGTTGACCGCCGGCTCGGGCTCGAACCGGTACTCGGCCCGGGAGCCGAGCTGGGTCACGTTCCAGGGCAGGTCGTGGCGCTCGAACACCCCCTGCAGGCCCTCACTGAAGCGGGTGGCGAGCGGAATCGTGATCTCGAACGCCTCCTCGGTCAGCACCTCGGAGAGGGTCGCCCGGATCGCCGCCATCGAGAGCGCGTTGCCGGCCAGGGTGCCGCCGACTCCACCCGTGTCCTCGTAGTCGGCCTCGGCATCGGAAAGCATCCGCTCGGTCGTCTCGACCGTCATCCCCAGCGCCCCGGCGGGTACGCCCGAGCCGATCGCCTTGCCGATCGTAAACAGGTCGGGCTCGAGGCCCCACGCCTTCGTGCAGCCGCCCGGACCGGCAGAGAAGGTGTGGGTCTCGTCGATGATCAGGAGCGTCCCGTGCTTTCGGGTCAACTCCCTCAGTGCCTCGTGGTAGCCGGGGTCCGGCAGCACGATCCCCATGTTGGTCATCGCCGGCTCGGCCAGGACGCAGGCGATCTCCTCCGTCGCGAGCGCCTTCTCGAGCGCGTCGAGGTCGTTGAACTCGATCGCGACCGTGGTCACCGAGGGGTCGACCGGAGGACCGACGTTCCCCTCACGGGAGACGGTGGTGCCGTCCGGCCCTGCGACGGCGAAGGTCTCGTCGACCGAGCCGTGGTAGCTGTACGAGTAGACGAGCACCTTCGGTCGCCCGGTGATCTGACGGCAGATCCTGAGCGCGGCCCGGTTGGCATCGGTGGCGGTGAGGGTGAAGAACCACCGCTCGAGGCCGAACCGACGGTGCAGCTCCTCGCCGACCCAGGCCGCGTTCTCGGTCGGCAGCATCGTGGTGATCCCCTTCGCGGCCTGCTCGGCAACGGCCCTGACCACCGGCTCAGGCGAGTGGCCGGGCATCGAACCGGTGTCGCCGAGACAGAGGTCGACGTAGGTGTGGCCATCGACGTCGGTGATCCGGGCACCGTTCGCCTCCGAGGCGAAGACCGGGAAGCCCCCGGCCCACCGCATCATCCACGGCATCGGAACCCCACCGACCAGGTTCTTCCGGGCCCTCTCGTAGAGCTCCTTCGAGGTCGGGTTCGCCTCGACGAACCGCTCCAGCTCTCCGGCAGTGAGCGAAGCTAGACGCTCGCGGTCGATCATCGTGCCGGTGGTCACGGAATCACCCTCCCGGCCAGGTCACCGATCGCCCTTCTTCCCTGGAGGAAGAGGCCACCGGCTCCGAGCGCGACCTGTTCCTGGCGGCTCCCGATGCCCGGCCAGAGGCCGAGCTGACGGAGCGAGTGGAGCACGTCGTAATAAGAGTGTTCCCGGCAGACCTTGCCGTCGCGAAACTCGAAGATGTCGGTTCCCTCGGTCTCGACCGGACGTCCGGTCGCCGGCAGACCGATCCAGAGCGGGCCGGTGTTCACCCCGGTGAAGGCCCACGGCTCGGCGACCCGGTCGCCTTCGTGGATGACCGGCTCCCGCATCGTGAAGTTGAGCTCCGAGAAAGCCGCGAAGAAGCCGTCGCAGTAGTCGGCGTACCGGGCCTTGCCCCGGATCGGTTCGGCCAGGGTGACATCCCAGTACTCGATGTCGTCGGTCACGTACTCGAGCACGGCATCGGTCCCGGTGTTCCAGGCCTTCTGCCAGACACGGAAGAACTCATCGGACCATTCGCTCATGGGTGGGAAGGATAGGAGAGGTGGCGCCGGGGCGGGGCAGAAGTTCCGAATCCCACCGCTTCGGCCTCGCCCGTCACAATCACCCCATGGTCGACACGGGCTTCATCCTCTTCGCTGGTCTGCTCCTGCTCGGCAGCCTCACCCTGACCCTGATGGCCCAGCGAATCCGGTTGCCGGCCCTGGTCATCTTCATCGGGGTCGGGATGGCGATCGGGTCCGACGGGCTCGGACTGATCGCCTTCGACGACTTCGAACTCGCCCAGGAGATCGGGATCATCGCGCTGGCCCTGATCCTGTTCGAGGGCGGGCTCACCACCGGCTTCTCGGCCATCCGGCCAGTGCTCGGGCCTTCGCTCTCACTCGCCACGGTGGGCACGGTCCTGACCGCGGCGGTCACCGGCGGCCTGGCGATCCTGCTGCTCGACGTGTCGACCC
>JAUMBO010000181.1:0-3582 GCA_032119635.1 Solirubrobacterales bacterium | reverse complement strand
GAGGCATCGATATCCGCGTCAGGGGTCCCGCCCGAGGTGAGGATTTGCTGCCCGGTGTTCTCCAATCCCCAGAGGTACGGGTAATAAGGGTCGGTCGGTGTGGTTTCAGACAGTTGGTAGATCAGATTAGGCTCGGCGTAGCGCACTCCGGGCAGGCCGTCGATCTTCTGCTGGGCGGCCTCGACCCCGATGCTGCCGTCGAGGCCGATCAGGACTACACCCGGCATAGGCAGCCGTCGTGTGATCTCTCCGCCCACCGATGCGACTGCCGCAGCTTGTTGGGCTCTGGTCGCCTCGCGCTCGAAGCCGATCAACACCTGGCGCGGAACGAACTCGGGAGCCCCCACCTTTCCGGTCGCTCCCGTCAGCTCCGCAGTAGCCACATCCTCGAACTTCTTGCCGGCGATCGAGTCGGGTGGTGGCTCTTGTTCGGGTGCGGTGCCAGGAGTGACAGGTGAGGGCCCGAGAAGAAGCGCTCCGACCACGCCGATCGAGACGGCACCGCAGGCAAGACCCGTGAGCCGAAGGCTCTTTCGGGAGCGAGCGAAGCGGGGGCGATCATCTCGAGGCACGAACTACATCTTGTCAGTCGTGGCAGGCGTAGGTGAAAACGTGATTGGTGGGTTAACCGTTAACGGCTAGGCATGGATCATGCGTAGGCGTGGGGAAATTCAGACGAGTGCGAGGAGCGCAATCACCACGCCGGCGTGGGCGGTCCAGAGCACCGTGCGGACGAGGTTGGAGCGCATCAACCGGCGGTGGATCGCGTCGTCGAATCCTGGCTCGAGCGCCTGGTGGGCAGGCACCGCACCGCCGAAGGTGAAGACCCAGGTTCCGAGGGCGAGGATCGCTCCGATTACTGCCAGCGCGGTCAGCTGCTCGCCTCCCGAGTCGGTAGGTGGGTCGAAAGCAAGCCAGATGGAACTCGCCAGCTCGACGATCATCGGGGCGACTACCACCAGGCTGGTCCGGGAGGAGTGCTCTGCGTGGTAGTTGCGGAACTCCGCTCTGCCCACTTGGGCGAACAGCGGATAGTGGACGACCTCGACGAACCAGGCCACGCCGAGCATGAACAGCGTGGCGACTGCGTTGGCGAGGAGGAGCGCGCTCAGTCTCGGTCTTCCTTCGGTTCCGTGTCGTCGCCGGCCAGAGCCTGTTCGAGACGGCTCAAGGCGCCAGCGCCGTTGCCGTCACCGGTCGCCGTCCCCTTGGTCTCCTCCGGTGCAGGGGCACCCTCGGCAGGCACGCCGAGTTCGTCCTCTTCCTCGGCTTCGGCCCGGTGCATCTCGGTGCTTGCGAGTCCCGTCCTCATCCGCCAGTCCTCGCCGGCATCGGTGCCGAAGAGGACCCCGGCCTCCTCTCGAGCGGCCGGGTGGATGCGGAGCGCATCGGGCCAGAGCTTGATCGCTGTCTTGAGGTTGAAGATCGTGGTGCGAAGGAGCGCCTCGCGAGCTGGATCCCAGGAGAAGCCGTACATCCGGCGGATCTCGTTTGGCAGGAGGCCGATCGAGGTGAGCTTGACCACCTCTCCCACCGGTGTCAGTGCGACCCGAACCCATCCCTCGAAGGGCGGGTCGAAGATGATCCCGACCGACATGTCGCGCACCTCGCCGGAGATCCAGAGGCTGCCGTCGCGGCAGCGCGTGCTCACGTAGTCGCGCAGTTCGGGCTCGGTCTCGGGCATCGAGCCGTCGGGCATGCCGAGGAGGCTGCCGATCTTCTTGTAGTCGTCCCAGTAGGACTGGCGCTCCTCCGCGGTGAGCGATCCGATCAACTGTTCGTAATAGAGGAGGGCTGAGTCGGCGAGAGTGGCGAGAACCCACAATCCGAGCACCGGATCGTCTCCGGCGTAGGGCGTGCCGGCGGGTATGGGGCCGTAGTCGGCGCCAGTCTTGCCCTTGACCCGCGAGTGCATCTGGCGGATCTCGCCTCCGGTTTCCTCGGCCTGGTCGACCGTGCCGAAGTACATCCGGCTCATCCGCTCGTCGGTGGATTGGAGCCTCGTCTGCGGATCGCTGAAGATGATCGAGTGTCGTTGGAAGCCGACCACCGCCACCGGGTCGCAGGCCTGCATCAGGAGGGCCCGCACACCGGAGAAGGCGATCATCCTCTCGCCGTGGAGGCGCCGGATCATCGAGTCGGCGGGGAAGTAGCCGTCCACCTCGGCTGCGGCGACTCGATCGGTCTCACCGCCGATCAGCGGCAGGTGCGACGCACCGGGGAGCCCGCGAACCAGCCCGAGCGCACCCGAGGCAGCGCTCCTTGCCCCCGCCGCTGCGCCAGAGGCAGCTGTCGAGGCAGTCGTCTTGAGGTCGTCGCGAAGGCCCATCAGTTCAGAAGGGTAGCCGTCCAACGCCCCGGGCCGGAAGCAGGAGTAGGCTTGCCGAGAGCCGAGAGCCGAGGAGAGGAGAGCAAGCGTGTCTCAGCAGGTCACCGAGCGGGTCGAGTTCGAAAGCCACGGAGTGACGCTGGTCGGTCAGTGGTTCCGTGGGGAAGGGGATGCCTTCGCCACCGGCACCGACTCACACGGACAGGCCGGGGCGCGGCCGTGTGTTCTGATCGCTCACGGGTTCGGTAACACCGCTGACAGTGGTCTCCAACAGTTCGGCGAGGCTTTCTCCGGCATCGGCCTGGACGCAATCGTCTTCGACTATCGGTGCTTCGGCGCCTCTGCCGGCGAGCCGCGGCAGTTGGTCAGCTACAAGCGTCACCGCGAGGACTACAAGTCGGCGATCGCGTTCGCCCGGTCACTACCCGGAGTCGATCCGGAGCGGATAGTTCTCTGGGGCACCTCCTACTCGGGCGGGCATGTGATCGCGGTCGCTTCCGAGGACGACCGCATCGCGGCGGTGATGTCGGTAGTCGCCTCGCTCGACGGTGCGGCCACCCTGAAGCAGCTGGTAAAGACGGCTGGTGCTGGACAGCTGGCCAAGGCGACCGCGCGGGGGATGCAGGACAGGCTCGCAGCGCTCGCCGGTAGAGAGCCGGTGATGATGGCCACCGCTGCGGTACCCGGAGAGTTGGCGGCCCTCTCCACCCCGGACGCCCTATCGGGCGTGCTGGAGATAGCTGGTCCGACTTACGTGAACGAGTTCTGCGCCCGCGAGGCACTGGTCGCCTCGAACAATCGACCGATCAAGGTCGTGGGCAAGGTGAAGTGCCCGGTGCTGTTCCAGATCGCGGTCGACGACCAGATCGCGCCGAACGCATCGGTCGAGAAGGCCGCCGAGAAGCTCGGTGCTCAGGCGGAGTTGCGTCGGTATCCGGGCGGCCACTTCGATGCATATAGAGGCGACACCTGCGCCGAGATCAAGGCCGACGAGATCGCCTTCTTGCAGCGGGTCCTCGGCAGTTAGGGCTGCTCAGGCTTTGAGCTTGCGTCCGGTCGCGAACAGGTACTGCGACCAGGCCAGCAGACCGAGGGCGATCGCGGCGAGGATGCCGAACGAGAGCAGCGGACTCGCGTCCGAGACGCCGAGGAATCCGTAGCGGACCGCGTTGACCACGTAGAAGAGAGGGTTGACGTGGGAGATCTGCTCCCAGGGGGTGCCGAGTCGATCCACCGAGTAGAAGACACCTCCG
>JAUMBO010000180.1:0-35918 GCA_032119635.1 Solirubrobacterales bacterium | reverse complement strand
TCCCCAGCGTCGATCGCGCCGTCTCTGTCGCGGTCAAAGCGGCGGAAAAGCGCGAGCGTCGCCTCGGGCCGCACGCGCCCTGTAGACGCGTCGACAAGTCCGCCGTGCCTCGCGCCTGCGGCCCACGCAAACGAGCAGGCCGTCGGCGTTGTATTCGGGGCCGGTGTTTGGCCCGAAAGCGCGGTGGCAGTGGGCAACGGCGTGCATCCATTCCCGGCGCTCAATCTCGGCAGCGGTGGCGAAGTCGTCCAGAGATTGCCCCCTGGCGGCGGCGATCTTGGGTCCGATGAACGGCAGCGAGGTGGCCTTTTGCTCGAGCGTGTTCCACCCGGTGGTGGTCAGCCCGCCGACGAGGAAGAAGATCCCGGCCGGAACGCGGTCCGGGAAGGCCGCCATCAGGGCCGCTGTCGCAGCCCCGAACAGGGATGCGATCGCGATCCCGGCGAGGATCACCCTGCCGATCCCGCCGGCCCGCTCACCGACGAATCCGATCAGGAAGACCAGCGAAGCCGCGAGCAGCCCGAAGGCGAGGGCGCTGAGCGGGACGAGAGCGGCCTGGGTCGGGAGCAGGAGAATGACCAGCATCGCCCCGAACCCGGCCCCACCGGTCACCCCGATCACGTCGGGGGAGGCCAGCGGGTTGGCGAGGGCGGCCTGGAGACAGGCCCCGGCGACCCCGAGGGCGGCCCCGACGAGGAGCGCCTCGACCATCCTCGGCAGGCGGAGTCGCTGGATGATCTCGTAGTCCGCTCCGGACTCGATGCCGCCGGTGAGGATCCTGACGACATCACCGATCGGGATCGAGACCGCCCCGAAGGCGAGCGAGGCCACCGAGCCAGCCACCGCGAAGACCGCAAGCAGTACGGCCACCAAGGCGCGCCGGTTGATCACGCCGTCGAAGGTCCCGTCAGTTCCGGAGGATGTTCCGGACCCTCTTGATCGTCTGGCCGATGTCGGTGCCGGCCTGCAGGAGGGAATTGTCCTCGGAGAAGACGATCCGGCCGTTCGCGGCGGCCCGCGTTCCGGCCCATTGGGCCTTCAGGTCGTCCTTCATCTCCTGGGTGATCTCGTCCTGCTCGGCGTGCGGGACGGCGATGATCACGTCGGGGTCTTCGCCGATCACGGTTTCGTTGGAGATCCGGGCGAAGCCCCGGCCGGGGGCACCGCCGGTGCGGAGTCGCCCTCCGGCCCTCCGGACTATCTCCCCACCCCAGCTGTCTCCGAGGAAGGCCCAGGGGGTGCTGCCGACCCCCAGCACGACCATCACGCTGGGCCTCGTCCGGATGTTCTGGGTGCTACGCCCGATCGAACGGTTCATCTGCCGGACCAGCCTCTCTCCCCGCGCCTTCCGGCCGATTAGCCTCGCGATCTGGCGAACCTTGCTTCGGGCCTCCCCGATCGACGTCGGATCGACGACTACGACCTTCCTGGCGATGCTCTCCATGAACTCCCTGCCGGCCGACCACTGGGGCGAGGTGAAGATCAGGTCGGGGTCGAGCCGCGCGAGCTCCTCCATGTTCGGACCCCTCGGGTGGCTCATGGTCAGTCGGGGGGTCGTCCGGAGGCCGGAGACGTACCGCCGGTCACCGCCCAGGGTCTGCCCGAGCGCTTCAGGGAATACCCCCATCTGGGCCATCGCGTTGCCGGCGAACGGAGTCAGGGCGACGATCCGCTTGTACTTCGGCGCGGCCTCGGCGACGGTCGGACCGCCGGCGGGCAGGGGCTGGCCGAACGGGGACGTGGCCAGGAGCGAGAGGGCCAGCAGAAAAGTCGTGGCCCCGAGGGCGACGATCCGGTGCGTGCCCGTGGACTCTCTTTCCTGTTTCTTCTCGTCGATCTTCATCTGAGGGGGATTCGGTCCCGGCGGGCCGGAGAACGTTGCTCGCCCGGTGCCAGGTTCGAAATAATAGGGTAGCCTAAGTCTCTCGGACTCCCGAACACTGGAACACGGAAGAGCACCGGAGAGAGCGAACTTTGTCGAGCCAGACCGAAACCAACCAGGCTGACGCCCGCGAGGCGGTCGGAGCCCACAGGCTTCCGGACGGCATGGCAATCCCCGAGGTCGACCCACTGGCCCGCAACGGGCGGCGGCGGACACCCTCGGAGGAAGCGAGAACCCTGGTCGCCTCGAGCTCGACCGGCACGCTCGCCACCCTGAGCGAAGACGGAACTCCCTGGGCCTCGCTGGTCACCTACGGCCAGCTGGACGACGGCTCACCGGTCCTCCTGCTCTCGACCCTGGCCGAGCACGGACGGAACCTGGTCGAGCGCAGGCAGACATCCCTGATGGTCGCCGACCCGACCCACGAGGGCGACGCGCTCGCCGGGGGCCGGGTGACCCTGGCCGGGAAGATGGTCCGGCCGGACGAGCACGCGCTCGGAGCCGACGCCCGGGAAGCCCACCTGGCGGCCGTTCCGTCGGCCACGACCTACGTCGACTTCGAGGACTTCTCGCTCTGGATCCTCTCGGTCGAGCGGGCTCGCTGGGTCGGCGGGTACGGTCGGATGGATACGGCCCTTGCAGAGGATTACGCGAAGGCCGAGCCCGACCCGGTCCATGCCGGAGCCGCATACGCGGTCCGGCACATGAACGAGGACCATGCCGACGCCCTGCTCGAGATGGCCCGCCGTCTGGGCGGCAAGGAGGAGGCCAGTCAGGCCACCTGCGCCGGGGCCGACCGTTACGGCCTCGACCTGACCGTCCACGTGCCGGGCGGTCGGGAGGCCGTACGGGTGAACTTCGCCGAGCCGGTCGAGGCTCCGGACGGCCTTCGCGAGGCGACGGTCGAGCTGGCCCGCAGGGCGCGCGAAGCGACACCTGCCTGAGCTTCGCCCAGGCCTCCTGCCGGTTGATCCGGCCCGGGCGATCGGGCATTTCCGGAAACGGCTTTCCGGTGCTACCTTGGCCCGGTGAGGAGGAGTACGAGGAAGGCTCCCGGGGCTCTGCCCCCGAGGCTACGCACACCCGTGCGCCTTCTGTACGGGATGCTCGCCGACCGGTCGCGACCGGACCTCGCCGCGCTGGCCGCCGAGTCCGATCCCGAGGACTTCCTCTGGGCGATCCTCCCCCACGCCGCCAGGAGCTTCGCAGCCAGCATCGTCGTGCTGCCCGAGGCAGACGCCCGGGCGGCCGCCGTCGCCTACCTGTACTGCCGGGCGCTCGACACCTACGAAGACCTGATCCCTGACCCGGCTGAATCCGGCAGGTCCCTGATCGAGTTCGCCGAGCGGTTCGAGTCTGACCCGCCGGCCACGCCCCCCTCCCTGCCGGCCGACTCGGCCGCATCCGATCGCGAGCGGGTCTACGAGATCCTGATCGACAGGATCGAGCTGATCGACGCCGTCTACATCGGCCTCGATCACCGGACCCGGGAGCGGATCGCCGGACTGGTCCGGGCGATGGCCGAAGGGATGGCCTGGTCCCGGGACACCTTCGATGCCCAGGGCGGCGTGCTGCTGGACGAGCAGCAGCTCGCGCGGTACTGCCGCCACGTGATCGGAAACCCGGTCCTCTTCATGCTCGAACAGGTGGGCGGCAGGAAGATCGGGCCCGACGCCCGGGAAGACGCCCTGGTCGTAAGCGAGATGATCCAGCTGGCGAACGTCTCGCGAGACGTCGAGGCCGACCTCAGCCGGGGGATCGCCTACCACCCTTCCCTCGCCCCCTTCCTCGGGCGGTCCGGATATGAGCCGGACGTCCTCCCGGCGGTCCGGGACGCCCGGGGCCAGTACATAGCGCTCGCCCTCTCCCGCGCCCCGGCCTACCGGCGGATGTTCGAGGGCCTCGAACTGGACCGGAGCGTCCGGGTCCGGGTCGCGGCCGTGCTGATGCTGCTGTTCACCGACCTCCACTACCGGGGTTGCGCGATCCGGGCCGGACACCTGCCCTGGCCTGGCCCGGCCGACCGCTCACAGGTGATCCTGGGCTCGGTCCCGGCCCTGTTCTCCGGGACCCTGGCCGGGAAGACGGTCCGGCGAATCGAGCGCGACTTCACCAGCGCTGCGAGCCTGATCGACCGGGCCGCCCGGAATGCCTGACGGGTCGGTCGCCTCACAGTCCTCGATCGAACTTGACGGACTTTCGTTCGGCACCCTGTCCTGGGGTCCCGAAGACGGACCGCTGGCCCTGCTCGTCCACGGCTTCCCGGACACGGCCTGGACCTGGCGCCGCGTCGGCCCGCTGCTGGGCGAGGCCGGCTGGCGGGTCGTGGCGCCATTCACCCGTGGGTACGGGCCGACTGGACTCGCCCCCGACGACCACTACTTCGTGGCCGACCAGGTGGCCGACATCCTCGGGCTTGCCGACCGGCTCGGCGGCGAGGGGAGGCGGGCGGTGCTGGTCGGTCACGACTGGGGTGCCGTCGCCGCCTGGGCCGTGGCATCGAAGCATCCCGAACGGTTCGCTTCGATCGTCGCGATGTCGGTGCCTCCCCCGGAGATCCTCCGGCAGGTCTGGCTCTCGCCACAGACCATCCCGACCGGCCTCGGCCAGCTGAGGCTCAGCTGGTACTTCCTCTTCAACCAGTTCGGCCTCGCCGAGCGCCGGTTCGGAGGGCTCGTCCGCCGGCTCTGGCGGGACTGGTCCCCGGGTTACGACCCGACCGGGGACCTCGAGCTGCTGCAAACCTCGCTCTCGACCCCGGAGCGGGTCAGGGCCTCGCTCGAGTACTACCGGGACAACCTCCGGCACGGAATCGGCTACCTGGCCGGACTCAGGCCCGTCGCACCCGTCCTCTACCTCCACGGAACCGACGACGGCTGCGGCAGCGTCGGCCTGGCCCGGGCCGGGGCGAGCTCGATGGCCGAAGGAAGCCGGTACGACGAGGTAACGGGCGTCGGCCACTTCCTCCAGCTCGAGGATCCGGAGCGGGTGACCGAACTAGTCCTCGACTGGATCGGGCGGCCGGCTCAGGGGGCGTAGCGGGCCAGCGGGGCCCCCTCCCCTTCCGGCAGCACCGAGTATCCGGTGCACCACGGATCGGCCGCGACCGACTCGTCCTGGGGGAAGGCGAGCTGGTTCTCGAAGGGCCTGGCCACAGGCACCCCGGTGAGGGCATCGGTCACGCCCGAACTCGAGACGAAGGCCTGGATCCCGAAGTAGGTCTTTACCAGGACGGTCTGGCCGTCGGGACAGACATCGGCCGCGACGGCCCCGGAGAAGGGCAGCTCTCCCACGTACTCCAGGGTCACCGTCTCGCCGGCGAAGACCGGGGCGGGCGCCCGGTAGACCCTCGACCGGCTCTCGCGCTTGGTGATCAGGTAGAGGTCGCCGTTTCGGGGGTCGACCAGCAGCGCCTCGGCATCCCTGGCGCCGTCCGGATAGACCAGCTCGACCGTCTCCGGAGCGATCGCAGGAAGGACCGACCCCTCGGGCAAGTCGGCCAGGTTCGGCTCCGGGAGCCGGTAGACGAAGATCGAGTCGTGGGAGCCACCGTTGTCGCCGATCTCGCCGACGTAGATCGAACCTCCCGAACGGCCCGGCCCGAGAGCGATGTCTTCCCAGTCACGGTTCACGACGCCCGAGAGCGGCTGGGTCGCGATCACCCGGCCGTCGTCGGCCAGGACGTAGACCTCCGGCTCGCCGCCACTGTCATCGTGGGTGTAGAAGGTGCCGGGCGAGCGCCTGCTCTCGACCAGGCCGGACGCCTCGGAGACTGGCTCCCCGACCTCACCCAGCACGATCCGCCGGGTCGGCTCGGCCCGGTACCGATCGCCCTCGATCCGACGGACCAGTTTCCTGGTCGCGGTCCCACGGCGGGAGACGAGGATGATCCGGAGCGCGTTGCCCTCGACCAGGCGACACCACGGAAGCAGGCGATCGGAGGGCGGCAGGAGGGGGATCCGGAGGTTCACCCTGCGGCCTTCGGTTCGCTTCCTGGCCGAGCCGGACGCGAGCGACCGGCCATCCCGGAGAAGCAGGACCGAGGCCTCGATCCGGCGGGCGTTACCCGGATCGACCCTGATCACCACGGCCGGCCCTGGGGCCGGGCAGGCAAGCGAGGTCGAGAGCAGGCGAGGCTTGTTCAGGCGGTTGCCGGCCTCGGCCCCGCCACTCCGACCGAGCCCGATCGAGGCCACGGCCACGACCACCACGATCGCAAGCGCGACCAGGATGCCACCGATCAGGAGAACCCTGCGACTCCCCGCCTCCGAATTCACCGGACGAGGGTAGCCGAGGGGCTCGGCGGCCCCGGCTGGAAGGCTGCCGGATCGGGGCGACTGGATTTGAACCAGCGACCTTTCGACCCCCAGTCGAAGGCGCTACCAGACTGCGCCACGCCCCGTGCGCGACCCGACTCTACCGGGCGCATCCAGCGCCCGCGCCACGGGAAGCGGGTGACGGGAATCGAACCCGCTCTAGGAGCTTGGAAGGCTCCTGTGCAACCAGTACACCTCACCCGCAGCGGACCTGCCGGTCGATTATAGGTCGGCCGCCGCGCGCCCCGGAGGGCACCGGACAGCGGGGCAACTAGGACTCGAACCTAGAATCGCCGGTTTTGGAGACCGGTGCCTTATCCAGTTTGGCCATTGCCCCGAGTGGTCGATTCTAGACCGTGCGCTCAGGCAGGAACGGCGCCGGAGGCGCGATCGATGACCCGGGTCTCGATCCAGTTGAGCATCGCCTCGCCCACCTCGGCCCGGCTTCCGTCGAGCATCAGGTCGTGGCCCGTTCCGGGGAATTCGAGGAGCTCGGCCGAGAGGCGACGGGCGGTGTCGCGGACGTCGGCGATCGGGACCAGGACGTCGTCGGGGGAGCCGATGGCCAGGACGGGAGGCCGGCCGCGCGGCTCGGACGGGAGGCGGTGGAGCAGGACCTGCAGCTGGGCCACCGGCGACTCCTTGCCGCACATCGCAGACCATCTCTCCGCCTGGTCGGAGTCGAGTTCCCGGAAGAGGTACTCCGGCCGCATCGGCAGCGATCCGCCGAGCGAGATCTTCACGAAGTCGCCTGGATTGGTGATGGCGATCCGGTAGAGCGTCCCGAAGCCGGGCCGGGCCGGAATGGAAGCGACGAGAACGATCCCTGCCGCCGGGTACCCCTCGGCCGCCTTCTGGACGACCAGCCCGCCGAGGCTGTGACCGATCAGGACGGGCGGTGCCGGAAGCGAGGCCGCGGTCATAGCCACGTCCTCGGCGTAGGTCGAAAGCCTCCCGGTGAGCAGGGAGCCCGGACTTCCGCCGTGCCCCCGGAGGGAGAGTGCGAAAGCGTGGTGGCCGCGCGAGGCCGCCTGCTCCATCCAGTCCCGCCAGCACCAGGCGCCATGGGATGCACCGTGGACGAAGAGCAGCGGCGGGCCCCGCCTCTCCCCTCCCTCCGGACGCGCCTCGAGCAGCTCGAGGCCGGAGTAGGAGGAACGGCCGGCGACGATCTCGACCTGCCCGGTTTCGTGCTGATCAGCCATCACGGCGGATCCTAATGACGAAAGGGCCGTCGGGGCCTTTCGGATGCGGACGAGAGGAGTCGAACCTCCACACCCTTGCGGGTACCAGGACCTAAACCTGGCGCGTCTACCAGTTCCGCCACGTCCGCCGGGCGTCTTCTTCGAGGGACCGGGCCGGGATCATTCCGGCGCAAGTCCGCGAGTGATTGTATGGTCGCCGGGATGACCGTAGGAGAAGCCCGGCCGGGCTACGAGCTCTGGCACCCGAATCGGGAGAAGCAGGCCTCCCTCTCCGTTCGACTGCTGATCGTCGTCCTGCTGGTGGCCGCAGCCGCCCTGATGGTGATCGTCGTCTTCGGTGGCTGGTCGATCCTCCAGGGAGGCGCGACCTGGGGAGTCATCTCGCTCCTCCTGGCCGGTCTCTACCTGATCCTCGCCTGGATGATCTGGCAGTGGAGCCGCGGCGCGCTCGCCCTCTCCACGGCAGTCTCGGTCCTGCTGCTGATCCTGTACTCGGTCGGGGTCGGCTCATGGTTCGCAAGGAACAAGCCCGACTTCTCCGAGGCAGCCCTGCCGAGCGAGCTGCTCGGGATGATCGTCGTGATCCTGATCCCGCTCCAGGCGGCGATCACGGTCGTAACCGCGATCGGCTTCAGGCAGGACTGGTACGTCGAGGAAGAGCGCCCGATCGCCGGCGATTCCGGCTCCGGGCCGGCCGGCGAACCGCTCGCTGCCGAGTGACCGTCCGAACCCGGGAAGGATCCCGACCACCGGTCGCCCCTTAGACTCGTCCCGATTCGATGCCGGCCGGCGGCGGTGGCGGAATTGGTATACGCGATGGATTCAAAATCCATTGCCCGCAAGGGCATGTGGGTTCGACTCCCACCCGCCGCATCAGTCGGGCCGCGGCGGGAGCTGAATGAACGAAACGGAAACAGGCGAAGAGCGCGACGCGAGACAGGACGGAGCCGGTCGGCCGGCCACTGGGCCTCCCGGGAGCGACGCCGAGCGCCGGGCGGCACTCCGACTCGCTGCCGAGCTCGAAGCGAGGGGTCACCCCGTCCAGGTCGATCCAGTCTCGGTCCGGATGGCTCCCGGTCTCGACACCGTGATCCACGTCGTGCTGGCGCTCGGCTCGGGCGTCCTCGGCCTGTTCGCGCCGCTGGCCGGGGCGGCAGTCTGCCTCGCCGTCGCCTTCTCCTTCTTCGCCGGACGGAGTCTCGGCCTGCCATTGCTGGGCCGTCTCATCCCGAAGCGAGCCACGCAGAACGTGCTCTCACCGGAACCCGGGCCGGCCTGGGTCGGCCTCGACGTCGTCGTCTGTGCCGGCTACGACACCAACCGCCCCTTCCCCTTCCAGAGCTTCCTCGAGCGATTCTGGTCCGGAAGGCTCACGGTCGATCGGATCGCCTTCTGGGGCGGGATGATCCCCCTGTTCGCAGTCCTGATGCTCCGGGTGACCGGGGTCGACGGGACCGCGATCGGGGTCGTCCAGCTCCTCGTCTCGATCGTCCTGCTTGGCGTGCTGGCGGCCGAGGCCGACCGCGGACTGGTGGTCGAGCGCTCCGATCCGACCACCGGTCCGGTGGCTGCCCTCGGGGCGATCGAGGTGCTCGACGAGCTGACCGCCGAGTCCGGCGAAGGGCCGTCGGTCGGGATAGCCCTGTTCGGCGGCGAGAGTGCCGCATCGGCCGGGGCAGCCGCCTTCCTTCGCGAGGTCGCCCCGAGCCGTGAGGGAAGACCGGCCGTGATCGCTCTGATCGAAGGCGGGGCCCGACCCGGGGAGCGAGGCGACAGCCCCCTGGTAACCGCTCGGGAGGGCGACCTCTCGGTCGTGGCGATGAACGACGAGCTGGCCGGCCCGGGAGGGACGGGACCCACCCGGGCGATCCTCCGGCGGCTGACGGCCGCCGGGGTGGCGCGGCGACGGGGCCTTGTCGCGACCTCGGTGGTCGGCTCGGACGACGAGGCGATCGACCTCGCACTCGAGATCGCCTACCGGGCGACGGCCGAGGAGACCCTTCCCTGAAGGCCGGGCCGAACCCGGTCTGGTCGCCGTCCCCCGGGGAGATCGGGGAGGCGGAGATCTCGGCCTACACCGAGTGGGTCGAACGGAAGCTCGATCTCGAGTTCCCCGACTACGAATCCCTCTGGCGGTGGTCGGTCGAGCGGCCAGATGACTTCTGGCTCTCGATCTGGGACTACTTCGACGTGATCCACTCGGGCGATCCCGGGGCGGTGACCGACGGTGCCCCGATGCCGGGGACGAGGTGGTTCGAGGGGGTCCGGCTGAACTACGCCGAGCACGTCTTCAGGGACCGCGATCCAGCCGAGGTTGCGATCTTCGCGGCGGCCGAGGACCTGCCGGTCGAGCGGGTTACCTGGGGCGAACTCGAAGGCCGGGTCGCCGCCGCCCGGGAAGGCCTCAGGCAGCTCGGGGTCGGGGTGGGCGACCGGGTGGTCGCCTACCTGCCGAACTCGGTCGAGACCGTGATCGGGTTCCTGGCCACCGCGTCGCTCGGGGCGGTCTGGTCGAGCTGCTCGCCCGAGTTCGGGATCGGGGCGGTCCGGGACCGGTTCGCCCAGATCGAGCCGGTGGTCCTGATCGCCACCGACCGGTACCGGTACGGGGGCAGGGAGTTCGATCGAGGTCCCGAGATCACCGAGATCGCAGCCTCGATGCCGACCCTGAAGAGCACCGTCGTCGTCCCCGGGCCAGGCTCGGCCGGGGAACTGCCCGGGACCGGCAACGCGGTCTGGTGGGACGACTCTCTCGGCCGGCCGACCGATGCCCCGCTCGCCTTCGAGCGGGTGCCGTTCTCCGATCCACTCTGGATCCTCTACTCGTCGGGGACCACCGGCCTGCCGAAGGCGATCGTCCAGGGCCAGGGCGGGATCCTGCTCGAGCACCTCAAGAAGATGCACCTCCACCTCGACGCCGGGCCGGGCGACCGGATCTTCTGGTTCACGACGACCGGCTGGATGATGTGGAACTTCCTCGTCTCCTGCCTGCTGACCGGAGCGTCGATCGTCCTCTACGACGGAAACCCGGGCTACCCGGACATGGGGAGCCTCTGGGACCTGGCGGCCGAGACCGGGGCGACCTGCTTCGGCACATCGGCGGCCTTCATCTCAGCCTCGATGAAGGCCGGCGTCCGGCCGGCTGAGGGTCGCGACCTCAGCCGGCTCCGGTCGGTCGGATCGACCGGCTCGCCGCTCTCGCCCGAGGCCTTCGACTGGATCTACGGAGAGCTCGGGGAGCGAATCTGGCTTTTCTCGACCAGCGGTGGCACCGACCTCTGTACGGCATTCGTCGGTGGTGTGCCGACGCTGCCGGTCTACCGGGGCGAGCTGCAGGCCCGGTCGCTCGGGGCCGCGGTCGAGGCCTGGAACGAGGACGGCAACCCGGTCACCGGGGAGGTCGGGGAGCTAGTCGTGACCCGGCCGATGCCGTCGATGCCCCTCTTCCTCTGGGGCGATGACGACGGCAGCCGGTACCGGGAGAGCTACTTCGACCTCTTTCCCGGCATCTGGCGTCACGGCGACTGGATCGAGATAACCGATCGCGGTACGGCGATCATCTATGGCCGGTCGGACTCGACGATCAATCGGGGCGGTATCCGGATGGGGACCAGCGAGATCTACCGCGCGGTGCTCGACCGGCCCGGGATCGCCGATGCCCTGGTGGTCGACCTTCCAAGGGCCGGCACCGAGGGCTGGATGGTGCTGTTCGTGGTCCCGGAGGAGGGTTGCGATCTGGATGAGGAGGCAGTCGCCGGGATCGGCAGGGCGATCCGGAAGCGATGCTCGCCCCGACACGTGCCGGACGAGGTAATCGCGGTGGACGAGGTTCCGAGGACCTTGAGCGGCAAGGTGCTCGAAGTTCCGGTCAAGAAGATCCTCACCGGAGTTCCGCCCGACCAGGCGGCGAGCCGGGATTCGCTCGCCAACCCGGCGAGCCTCGAGATCTTCGCCGGGATGGCCGACCGGTTCGGTTGATCCCGGGCACGCCCGGGGGCCGATCAGCCCGGGCTGATCGGGTTGTGGCGCTCCGAGAAGTGGCGATCGCGGCCACCGGCCAGTTCGATCGCCCGGTACCTCCGAGTCAGCTCCTCGCGAAGGTCCTCCGGCTGGACGACCGTGTCGACTACCAGCTCCGAGGCCAGCTTCAGCAGGTCGACTCCCTCCCGGTACTCGGCCCGCTTCTCCTCGATGAAGGCGTCGCGCTCGGGGCCTTCCGGGATCTCCTGGATCTGGTTGTAAAAGACGGCGTTGACCGCGGCCTGCGGTCCCATGACCGCGATCGATGCGTTAGGAAGGGCGAGGCAACAGTCGGGGTCGAAGGCCGGACCGGACATCGCGTAGAGGCCCGCGCCATACGCCTTCCTGACCACGACCGAGATCTTCGGCACGGTCGCCTCGGCGACGGCCGAGATCATCCCGGCCCCGTGGCGGATGATCCCCTGCCGCTCGACGGCAGTCCCGATCATGAACCCCGGCACGTCGGCCAGGAAGAGGAGCGGCAGGTTGAAGGCGTTGCAGGTGCGGATGAAGCGGGCCGCCTTATCGGAGGAGTCGACGAACAGGACTCCACCCTTCTCGGCCGGCTGGCTGGCGACGATCCCGACCGGGCGACCGTCGAGCCGGGCGTGGGCCGTGATCAGCTCCCGGGCCCAGTCGGCTTGGACCTCGAGGACGGAGTCGGCGTCGACCAGGGAGTCGATCAGCTGCCGCATATCGAAGGGCACGTTCTCGTCCTCCGGGATGATTTCGGCGATCGGGCGGTCCGAGACCGGCGCAACAGGTTCGGCGACCGGGGCCTGGTCGCGCCAGCTGGTCGGCATCCCGGCCAGGTAGCGGCGCCCGATCTCGATCGCGGCCTCATCGGTCGGGGCGAGGAAGTGGCCGCAGCCCGAGACCCGGGTATGCATCGAGGCGCCCCCCATCTCCTCCAGGGTCACCTTCTCCCCGATCACCATCTCGGCCATCCGGGGCGAGCCGAGATACATCGAGGCGTTGCCCTCCCTCATTACGACGACATCGCAGAAGGCCGGGATGTAGGCGCCGCCGGCGGCGCTCGGCCCGAACAGGAGGCAGACCTGGGGCACCCGGCCCGACATCCGCACCTGATTGAAGAAGATCCGGCCGGCACCCCGGCGACCGGGGAACATCTCGACCTGATCGGTGATCCGGGCCCCGGCGGAGTCGACCAGGTACAGCATGGGGATCTCGAGCGAAAGTGCCGTCTCCTGGATCCTGATGATCTTCTCGACCGTGCCCGGACCCCAGGACCCTGCCTTGACGGTCGGATCATTGGCCATAAGGGCGACTGGCCGCCCGTCCACCGTGCCGGTTCCGGTGACCACGCCGTCGGCCCCCAGCCCTTCGCTCTCCCACCGGGCGAGCAGCCCATCCTCCGAGAGCGAGCCGGGATCGAGCAGGGCCTCGACCCTGTCCCTGACCGCCAGCTTGCCCTGGGCCTCGGTCTTCTCGTGATGGCGCTCGGGTCCGCCGGCGAGGGCGGCCTCGAGAGCCTGCTCGAAGTCCGGGTGCTCCAACCTCAGACTTCCGGATCGACCGCCACCGGCTCGTCGCCGGAGTAGTCGTAGAAACCGCGGCCGGACTTGACCCCGTAATGGCCGTCGGCGACCAGCTTCGCGAGGGTCGCCGGGGCCTGAAAGCGCTCCTCACCGAAGGCCTGGTACATGACGTCGGCGATCGAGGCGAGCGTGTCGAGGCCGACCACGTCGCAGAGCGTGAGCGGCCCCATCGGGTGTCCGGCTCCCGCCTTCATCGCGATATCGATCTCCTCGACCGAGCCGATCCCCTCCTCGTAGCCCCTGATCCCGTCGAGCAGGTACGGAACGAGCAGGCGGTTGACGATGAACCCCGGCTTGTCCCTGGTCTCGACCACGGTCTTGCCGAGCCGCTCGCCGTAGCCGACGCCGACCTCCATCGCCGGGGTCCCGGTCTCACTGGCCTCGATCACCTCGAGCAGTGGCATGCGCTGGACCGGGTTGAAGAAGTGGAGCCCGAGGAACTGGCCCGGGCGACCTGTCGCCGCGGCCTGATCGGCCACCGGAAGGGACGAAGTGTTGGTCGCAAAGAAGGCCTCCTCCTTGACGATCCCGTCGAGCTCCTTCCAGAGCTCGATCTTGGTCGGCAGGTCCTCGGTCACGGCCTCGATCACCAGATCGCAGTCGACGAACTCGGCCCGGTCCAGCGTCGGGTGGATCCTGCCGCGCACGGCGTCGGCATCGGCCTGCTCGACCTTGCCCTTGTCGACGGCCCTGGCCAGCTGCTTCTCGATCTTCCCGATGCCCTTGTCGAGCGCCTCCTGGGAGACCTCGGAGACCACGACGTCGAAGCCCGCCTCGGCCGAGACCTGGGCGATTCCGTGACCCATCAGGCCACATCCGGCAACGCCAACCTTGCTGATTTCCATGCCGCTCCTTCTTTCGGGTTTCCCGGACGAGCGGACCGGGTCCGCCGGTTGGGCAGCCTAACGACTCAGCCCGGATCCACGCCCTGGGCCTCGAGTCGGCGGCCCATCTCGACCGACAGCGCCTCCAGTCCCGACATCGGCCGGACCATCACGGTCATCTCGTCGATCAGGTCGTCATTCCCGAAACGGAGGACGTCGACCCCCTGCAGTTCCCGATCGCCGATCCGGGCCTCGAACATCAGGACCGCCGTGTCGCCGCTCTCGACCTGGGCGACGTATCGGAAGTCCTCGAACACCTGGGCGACGTTGGAGAGGATGAACATCAGGACGTCGCGCCCTTCGTACGGGGTGTGGACGAAGGGGCTTCGGAACTCCACCCCTTCGGTGAAGAGCTGCTCGCCCGCGGCGAAGTCCTTCGCCTCGGCGGCGGCCCGAAACCGGTCGCTCCTCGCTCCGCCCCCGCTCATCCGCTCCACCGTACCGGCCCGGCCTTCAGCAGGTGGGAGCCGAGCGTCCGGCCCAGCACCTGCTGGACGGCGGCCGAGGCCTCGAGCAGTCGCTCGATGTCGATCCCGGTCCCGATCCCCATCTCCTCGAACATCGAGACCAGGTCCTCGGTGGCAACGTTGCCGACGCTTCCCGGAGGGACCGGACAGCCGCCCAGCTCACCGAAGCTCGACTCGAAGGAAGTCACCCCGGCACCGAGTGCGGCGTAGGCGTTGGCCAGTCCCTGACCGCGGGTGTTGTGGAAGTGGGCGGTCAGCTCGATCCCCGGAAGCTCGGTCGACGCCCGGTGGAAGAACCGTTCGACCTGGACCGGGTTGGCCATCCCGGTGGTATCGCCGAAACCGACCTCCTCGCAGCCTGCCCCGGCCAGCCGCCCGGCTATCTCGATCACCGCTCCGGGATCGACCGCCCCTTCGTACGGACAGCCGAACGAGGTCGAGATCACGCCTTCGCACCGGAGTCCCTCCGCCCGTGCCGCCGGGATCAACTCCTCGAGCTCGGCCAGCGACTGATCGACGGTCCGGTTGACGTTCTCCATGTTGTGGCTCTCGGAGGCGGAGAGGAAGAAGTTCGCCTCGTCGAAGCGGTCCCCGAGACTGAGGGCCCTGTCGAGGCCCTTCCCGTTCGCGATCAGGACCGAGTAGGAGACGCCCTCTCGTCGCTCGATCGAGGCGAGGACCTCCTCGGCGTCGGCAAGCTGGGGGATCACGTCCGGCCGGACGAAGGAGGTCACTTCGATCCGGCGAAGGCCGGTCGCCGAGAGCAGGTCGATCAGGCGGACCTTCTCGGCGGTCGGGATCACCTCGGGTTCGTTCTGGAACCCGTCACGAGGTCCGACCTCCCGGACGAGGACCGAATCGGGCAGTCCCCGACCGTTCATCCGGGCGGCGGGACCTGGATCGTGCGGCGCTCGTGAATCCCGGTACCCAGCACCCGGTCCCCCTCTCGCACCTCGACCGAAAACCTGAACTTCCGGCCCTCGATCACCTCGTCGAGGCGCGCCCATGCCTCGCACTCGGCGCCCTCGAAGGCCGCGGCGACGTGCTTGATCGAGACCTCGAACCCGACCGTGGCCGAGCCGTCGGGAAGTGCCGGGGCGATCAGGACGGTCGCGTTGTGCTCCATCATCCCGATCATCCCGGGAGTCGAGAGAACCGGTACCTGGAGGGTCCCGCCGACGTCCGTGGTCAGGAGACCCCCGACCGTGAACGGCTGGATCCTCTCCTCCCCGATCTTCGCGGCCGGATCGCTCACGCCCGGGAGGATATGGCGAACGACGGGGGCTTGACTCCCCACCGGGCCTGCCGCCCTAGACTGAGGGGTCGTGAACGAGAGCGGAGACAGCCCGACGATCCCGATAGTCGGCGGCACCGGTGCGCTCGGCACGGGGCTCGCCTACAGGTGGTCTCTAGGTGGGGCGAAGGTCGTACTCGGATCGCGCGATGCCGGCCGGGCTGCCGAGGTGGCGGCCGAGGTCGCCGCGAAGTCGGGTGGCGAAGTCTCCGGGATGGCCAACGCCGAGGCCGTCAAGACGGGTGATGTCGTCTTCCTGACCGTCCCCTTCGCCAGCCAGTCCGAGACCATGGCCTCGATCCGGGATTCGCTCGAGCCCGGCCAGATCGTGGTCGACTGCACGGTTCCGCTGGCAACCGCGATCGGGGGCATCTCGACCCGGACCGTCGGCGTGTGGCAGGGGTCGGCGGCCGAGCAGGCCCAGGAGATGGCCCCGGAAGGCGTTACCGTCGTCTCGGCTCTCCACACGATCAGCGCCCAGGGCCTGGCCGACCCGGACTGGGTCCCGGAGGAGGACGTCCTCGTCTGTGGCGACCGCAAGGCCGACAAGGCCCGGGCGTCGGAGCTGATAACCCGGATCGAGGGCCTCAGGCCGGTCAATGCCGGCCGGCTCGAGACGTCGCGCTTCGTCGAGCAGCTGACCCCGATGCTGATCTCGATCAACATCCGCTACAAGACCCACTCCGGGATCAGGATCACCGGCCTTCCTGAGGGCGATCCCTTCTCGTGAAGTGCGTCCTCCTCGCGGGGGGCACGGGCGGCGCCAGGCTGGCCGAGGGTTTCCAGCAGGTGGTCGGGCCGGACCTGACCGTGATCGCAAACACGGGCGACGACATCGAGATCCTCGGGGTCCACGTCTCCCCGGACCCGGACCTCGTCACCTGGTGGCTGGCCGGCCAGATCGACGAGATTCGCGGCTGGGGGATCAAGGACGACTCCTTCAGGGTATTCGAGAGGATGGCCCGGTTCGGGGCTCCCTCGTGGCTGTCGCTCTCGGACCTCGACCTGGCGGCCTGCCTGTACAGGAAGGAGTTCATGGCAGCCGGGGGGCGTCAGACCGACGCCCAGCTCCAGATCGCCAGGGGCGTCGGTGCCGCGGGCCGGGTGCTGCCGATGTCCGACGACCCGGTCAGGACGAAGGTCCGGACCGCCGGCTCCTGGAAGGGGCTTCAGGAGTTCCTGATCATCGAGGGAGGCCAGCCCGAGGTCGAAGCGATCGAACTCGAGGGCATCGCCGACGCGCGCCCGACCCCGGAAGTCGTGGAGGCGATCGGCTCTGCCGACCTGCTGGTGATCGGGCCGTCTAATCCCGTGATCAGCATCGGGCCGATCCTCGCCCTGCCGGGAGTCCGCGAGGCGCTGGTCGAGGCGAGCGCCCCGGTCGTCGCAGTGAGCCCGTATGTGGCCGGCAAGGTGATCAAGGGCCCGACCGACAACACGATGCGGGCGCTCGGCCGTTCGCCGGACAGCCGGGGCGTCTGGTCGCTCTATGAAGGGGTCCCGGACGTCTTCGTCTGCGACCGGGAGGACCCGGACCCCCCGGCCGATCAGATCCGGTGCTTCTCCACCCCGACCCTGATGGACTCGGTCAGGCGCCGCGAGGCACTCGCCAGGGCCGTGATCGAAGTCGGCAACTCGGTCGCCGAAGGGCGGTGAACGCCGGGTGATCGAAGGCGCGATGAACACCTTCGCCGTGCTGCCGGTCAAGAATCCCGACTCGGCCAAGAGCCGCATGGCCGGGGCGATCGACGGGGCACGGCGCCGGGCCCTGGTCGAGGCGATGCTCGAAGATACGCTCGAGGCTCTTTCCGGAAGCCGGATGCTGTTCGGAACGCTCGTCGTCACAGGGGACGCGGCGATCGCCGCGACCGCTGGCGATTACGGCTGTCAGGTCGTCGACGATCCGCCGGAGGGTGGCCACTCCGAGGCGGCGATGGCAGGAGCCGAAGTCGCCCGTGGCTACGGGGCCGAGCGGGTCATCCTCCTCCCGGGCGACTGCCCGCTGCTGAACCCGCGCGAGATCGATCGCCTGCTGGGCTCCGTACCGGACCGGTTCGTCGCGATCGTGCCCGACCGTCACGGGACCGGGACCAACGCCCTGCTGCTGTCCCCTCCCGATGCGATCGAGCCGGCCTTCGGCGAGGGGAGCGCCCAGCGCCACCTCCGGCTGGCGAGGGAGGCCGGGATACCGGCCGGAATCGAGGAGCTGCCCTCGCTGGGACTGGACCTCGACACGCCGGCCGACATCGTCGCCCTGGAGACGAAGCTCCAGGCGGGGGCCGGCGGGGCGAAGAAGACGGCGAAGGCGCTCGATGGCTAGGCCACTGCCGGGACCGGTAAGGATCTCCCCGGTCGAGGGACTGCCCGAGGTCGAGCCGGGCTTCGGACTCGGCGAGGCGATCGCGCTGGGCGCCGGCCCGACCGGCGAGGACGTCGTCGTGATCTCCCAGAAGGTCGTCTCGAAGGCCGAGGGCCGGGTGGTCGCCCTCGACTCGGTCGAGCCGGGCGCCGAGGCCACCTCGCTGGCGGCGGAGCTGGACCGCGACCCCCGACTGGTCGAGCTGGTCCTGGCCGAGAGCCGGTCGGTGGTCCGGGTCGACCGTGACCGGGGCATCCTGATCACCGAGACGGTCCATGGCTTCATCTGTGCGAACGCCGGAATCGACTCCTCGAACAGCGGCGGGGACGAACTGGTGATCCTGCTGCCGGAGGACCCTGACCGCTCGGCCAGGGAGATCAGGTCGGCAATCGACCGGGCCTGTGGCGAGCGACCGGCAGTCGTGATCAGCGACAGCTTCGGCCGGGCCTGGCGGCTCGGTCAGGTCGAGGTGGCAATCGGGTGCGCCGGACTCGACCCGCTCGACGACTGGCGGGGCAGGCCAGACTCCGGTGGCCGGGAGCTGGCCGCAACCGAGATCGGGATCGCCGACGAGCTGGCGGCCGCGGCCGACCTCGCCCGGGACAAGACGAGCCGGACCCCGGTGATCAGGATCGAGGGCCTGGGGAGGTTCGTCAGGCTGGACGACGGGCCAGGCTGCGCCGCCCAGCTTCGGCCGAGGGGCGAGGACCTCTTCCGTTAGACCGGCCAGTCAGCCGGTCGCGCCGACCAGGTGCTCGATCACCGGATCGGTCGGGACGTCGCCCGGTCGCGGATAGAAGCCCAGCAGGCCGTAGGAGGTATCGCGCTGGGCCGCATCCCGTCCTCCCCGGTGGGCCGCTCCGACGAGATCGTCAGGATCGCGCCGGGTGCCGTGCCGGGAGCCGGCCATCCGGGAGATGCTCTCCTCCATGAGCGTCCCGCCGAGGTCGTTGACCCCCCAGCGGAGCGCCTCGGTCGCGCCCTCGAGGCCCATCTTCACCCAGCTCGCCTGGAGGTTGGTGATCGAGCGCCCGAGGCCCAGCCTGAACACGGCCGTGTGCCGGAGGTTGTCCTCCATCGCGATCTCTTCGATCCCGTGAGTACGCCCGAGCAGGGTGTCGTACGGGATGAAGCTCAGCGGGACGAACTCGGTGATTCCCCCGGTCCGCTCCTGAAGCGAGCGGACGACCGCGATGTGACGGGCCAGCTCGACCGGCTCCTCGATGTGGCCGAACATGACCGTCGAGGTGGAGCGGAGGCCCGCGGAATGGCTCGCCTCGATCACCTCGACCCAGCGGGCTGCCGGGAGCTTGTTCGGGGAGATCCGCTGCCGGACACCGTCGTCGAGCACCTCGGCCGCCGTCCCGGGGGTCGAACCGAGGCCGCACTCGATCAGGTACGCGAACACCTCCGAGAGCGGCAGGCCTGAGGTGGTCGCGATGTGGTCGATCTCCATCGGGGAGTAGGCGTGGAGGTGGATCCCCGGGGCGACCTGTTTGGCCAGCTCGAGCCACCGACCGTAGTCCTCGATGCCGAGCTCGGGATGGATGCCTCCCTGGAGGCAGATCTCGGTCGCCCCGAAGGCGACCGCGTCCTCGACCCGGGCGACGAAGTCCTGCTCGGTTATCTCGTAGGCCGAGGGCGAGCGCCTGGACTGGCCAAAGCCACAGAAGGCACAGCCGACGGTGCAGATGTTGGTGAAGTTGATGTTCCGGTTGACCACGAAGGTCGCCGTGTCGCCGGCCAGCTCGAAGCGGAGCGCATCGGCAGCCAGCCGGATCTCCTCGACCAGCTCCGGCCGGGTCTCGGCGAACAGCGAGGCGAGCTCCTCCTCACCGAGCTCCTCGCCCTCCCTACCCCGGGCGATCGTCTCCCGAACCGCAGCCGGATCGGGTCCGTCGCCGGTGGTTCGACCCCGACCCTTCCTCGGCATGAAGCTCCCGTACCGGTCCTCGATCACCTCCAGCACGGCCGGGTCGACCCACTCCCGGTCCATGAAGCGCTGGTAGACGCAGAGCCTTTCCGAGAGAGCCACGTCCTTCTGCCGGAGCTCGCGCCGGGCCTCGGCCGGGCTGGGAAAGGGATGTTCGGGCGAGATGTGGTCGCCGTTGGCCGAGAGGCCACCGAGATCGGTCGCCCCGGCCTCGACGAGCTCGGGCCACCAGCGGGACAGGTTCGGCGGTACCTGGATCCCGACTCCGGGGAGGAGTTCGGCCGTCTGGACGATCAGCGAGACGAGGTCGTCGAGCGAGACCGGGCAGGCCCACTCGGGTGCTGCGACCGAGCGCTCCTCCCCGCCCGGGTCGACGAGACCCGTCTCCCCCCCGGCCGCCCATAGCCGGTCGGACTCACTGGCCGCTATCTCGGCCGGCTCCCGGCCGTAGTAGTCGGGGTGGGGAACGAAGTTCTGGATGATCACTTCCTGGATGTGGCCGTAGTGCTCGTGCAGCCGGGCCAGGGCCTCGAGTGAGGCCGTCCGTTCGGCGACCGTCTCGCCGATTCCGACCAGGATGCCCGAGGTGAAGGGGACCTTCTGGCGGCCGGCCTCCTCGATCATCGCCAGTCGCGCCGCGGGGTGCTTGGTCGGCGACCCGGCATGGACCGTCTCCATCAGGCGCTCGGATATCGACTCGAGCATCAGGCCCTGGGATGCCGTGACCTGCCTCAGCCTGGCCAGGTCGTCGGGAGAGACCACCCCGATGTTCGTGTGCGGCAGAAGCCCGCGCTCGAGCGCCCGCTCGCAGGTCCAGGCGACGTAGGAGGTGAAGTCCGGGTGTCCCCACTCGGCGAGCCGCCGGGCCACCTCACTGTTCACTTCGGGCCGCTCGCCGGTCAGAACCAGGAGCTCCTTGGCCCGCCGCTTCACCGCGTCGTCGAGCATCCGCTCGACTTCGTCGGGCGGATGGACGTGGGGCCGGTGGGTGGCGAAGGCGCAGTACTTGCAGTAGCACTGGCACGACCGCGAGAGCGAGACCGTGTAGTTGCGCGAGAAGGTGACCCGTCGCATCGAGCTATCCCGGTCCGCGGTCGGACGGAGGAAGGCCGGGAGCCCGGGGCGACCGGGCTCCCGTAACTCCACTACTCCTGGGTTCCCGGCGCGACGCCGGTCTCTTCCGAGGCGTCGGCCCTGGAGATCACGAAGAAGTACATCGCGAAGGCGAGTGCCGCGCCGACCAGCGGGGCGAAGATGTAGAGCCAGGCATCGGTGAACTCACCCGAGACCAGCGCCGGACCGAACCACCGGGCGGGGTTGACCGCGGCGCCGGTGAGCGGCCCGAAGATCATCGTGATGGCGCCGAGGGTCAGCCCGATCGCCAGGGGCGCCCATTCCTTCTTGGCCTTGACGCCGAGGGCGACGATCAGGACGACGAGGACGAGCAGGAACGAACCGAGGGCCTCGACCACGAAGCCCTGGAAGGCACCACCGAGCAGCGGGCTCACCGCCGGGGTGGAGAAGTTCGACGCACGGCCCTCGTCTTCGAGCAGGCCCTTGGTCAACAGGGCCCCGAGGATGCCGCCAGAGAGCTGGGCGAGGATGTAGATCACGGCGTCGATCGGCGAGATCTTCTTCATCAGGGCCGCCCCGAAGGTCACGGCCGGATTGAAGTGACCTCCTGAAGCCACCCCGATACCGATGATCAGGGCGGTCAGGACGAAGGCGGACGTCAGGCCGACGACCGCGAAGTCCGAGCCGAACTGGGCAGACTCTCCCACCGAGACGTAGAGGACGCCGATCGTCGTGATGAAGAAGACCAGGAAGAACGTCCCGACAAGTTCCGCTACGTATGCGGCGATTCCGCGATCCTGCATTGAGTGAAGCCCTCCGTCTCGTTCGTTTCAGCCCGCCTGATAGCGGACGGCCGAAGTCTAGCCACGTCGGGCGCGTCATGCCGGGAAATCGACCATCGGGCCGTTGACCACGGCCTCAGGCGGCCAGCAGCTGCTCGACCAGGGCCGGCAGCTCCCGTGCCGCCCGCGACCTCGGAATCACCAGTTCGAGCCCCGCATCCCTTCCCCGCTGCCCGGTCTCGACGTCGACGTGCGAATAGAAGGCGATCACCGGAATGCCGAGCCCCGAGACCTCGGCTGGGTCGGCCTGATCCAGGTCGCAGACGACGAGGTCGGCCCCTTCGGCGACGCCTGGAAGTGATCCGGAGACCGGCTCATGACCCGCCGCCCGGAGCGGCTCGACCATCCGGCTGGCGAGCATCAGGTCCGGTACTGCAACCGCGATTCGGGCCATGGTCCGTGGCCCCTACTGCGACCGCCGGGCCCGGAACTCCTCACGGACGCTCTCGGGCCTGCCCCACATCTGGACCACCTCGACCCGGCCCTCGCGGACCTCGGCCAGGTGGAGCCGGCCGGCGAAGCCGTCCGCATCCATCCGCTCGAGCAGGGCGAGCACGGTCTCCGGTGCCGCCGCGTGGCCAAACCCGTTCGCAACCTGAATTCGCCAGTGCCACTCCGCCTCGGAGTAGGGCCGGGCGTTGATCATGCTCATCTCGACCGAGGCATCGATGTAGCGGTCCTCGTCGTCGAGTCGAAAGTCGACCTCGAGGTCGGTCCAGTCGGCGGGCAGCGAATCGACGATTCGCCGGAATTCCTCGGCAAGGGCCATGAGGCAAGGGTAGCGATACGGACCGGCCCTAGAATCGGTCGCGGATGGAGCCTTCCGCCCCCGAGATCGACGCCGACTACAGGCAGGCCCGCGAGGGGGCAGGCCGGGCCCCGCTCGACCGAGCCTGGATTGAAGTCTCCGGACCGGACGCGGCCGAATACCTCCAGAGCCAGGTGACCAACGACATCGAGGCGGTCGACGAGGGTGATTCCGTCTACGCGGCGCTGCTCGACAGGAAGGGACGGATCCAGGCCGACATGCGGGTCTCGCGGGTCGGGACCACGGAGTTCCTGGTCGACACCGAGCCGCAGGCAGCCGAGGCGTTGACCCGGCATCTCGACACCTACCGAATCGGACGCGAGGTCGAGTGCGGGCCGGTAGACCGCGAGGCCGTTTCGCTGCTCGGCCCTGCACTCACGAAGATGCTCGCCCTACCGCAGGGCGGCGAGGGCAAGGTCGACCGGGTGGAAGTCGCCGGGATCGACTGCCTCGCCATCGCGACGCCCTGGGGTGCCGACCTCGTCTTCGAGACGGGAGGCCGCGAGGGAGTCGACTCGGGGCTGGCGACACTCGGGGTCGAGCCGATCAGCGAGGCGACCCTGGAAATCCTCCGGGTCGAGGCTGGGCGGCCCCGCCTGGGGCAGGAGATCGGTGAGGCGACGATGCCGGCCGAAGCGGGGATCGTCGGGCGGGCCGTCTCCTTCGAGAAGGGCTGCTACATCGGCCAGGAGCCGGTCGCGAGGCTCCACTACAAAGGGAAGCCGAACCGCTTCCTGAGGGGACTCCGTCTCGAGTCGGGCGTACCGGCCGGGTCTGCCCTGACCGACGGTGATCGGGACCTCGGCTCGCTCGGGACGGTCGTGATGTCGCCGGCCGAGGGCTGGATCGGGCTGGCGATCGTCCGGCGCGAAGCCGAGCCCGGCCAGGTGATCGAGGTCGAGTCGGGGGACGGCCCGGTCCGGGCCGAAGTCGTCGAGCTTCCCTTTCCCGCCGGAAGCGAGGCCGTTTCCTGACCGATCCCGATCAAGAGACCGGATCCGGCCGCAGGCAGAGCCGGGGCCTCGGTGGCCGGCCGCTCGGCTCGTCCAGCCCACTGTTCAGCGGTACCGGGTCGAGTCCGTCGACCGAGATGCCAGCCGCTCCCGAAACGGGCGAACTCGACCCGCCCCGGCTCGACGAAGACGCGGTCGAGGCGATTCGCGATCTCCTGCCGGCGATCGAGGAGGGTCGGAACTTCGATGACTGGGGGCGGTCCGAGTCCTTCATGGCCCGGATCGAGCCTCTGCTCGACTTCTACTACCGGCACTGGTTCCGGGTCGAGGTAGACGGGATCGAGAACGTCCCCTCCGAGGGAGGGGCGCTGCTGGTTTCGAACCACTCGGGTGCCCTTCCGCCCGATGCCCCGATGATCATGCAGGCGATCAGGAACGAGCACCCCAGGCCGAGGCCGGTCTACATGCTGGTCGAGCACTGGTTCAAGGGGTACCCGGGTGTCTCGATGCTTGCCTCCCGGATGGGCCTCGTCCCGGCCCACCCGGAAAACGCCCAGCGACTGCTGCGCGACGAATCACAGCTTGCGATCGTCTTCCCGGAAGGGCAAAAAGCCAGTCGGAAACTGGCCTGGCAGAAGTACCGCCTGCGCCGGTTCGGCCGGGGTGGATTCGTCCGCACGGC
Source organism: Solirubrobacterales bacterium (assembly GCA_032119635.1). Classification (GTDB taxonomy): domain Bacteria; phylum Actinomycetota; class Thermoleophilia; order Solirubrobacterales; family 70-9; genus 67-14. The sequence goes on along the minus strand of JAUMBO010000180.1, from coordinate 11,640 downwards.
GGCCCGGGCAGGGGTGCCGATCGTTCCGGTGGCGGTGATCGGGGCCGAGGAGTCGATGCCGATCTTCGCCCACTTTCGCACCCTGGAAAGGCTGACCGGACTGGTCTACTTCCCGCTGACCCCGACCTTCCCCCACTTCGGACTCGCGGCCGCCCTGATGTACCTGCCGGCGAAGTTCAGGATCTGCTTCCTCGACCCGATCGAACCCGACGGGCTACCGGCGGACCTCGATCGCGACCCGGCCGCCATCCAGGCTGTCGCCGAGCGGGTCAGGGGCCGGATTCAGGACCGGCTCGACCGGGAGATCGAGGCGCGCGAATCGGTCTGGACCGGTTGACCGGGCGGAGGTCGGATAGATTCAGTCTCGTGGCGGTCCGGGTGACTTTGGAGAGGAGATCCTCGGCGAGGGCACGGGGCGGCCGGGCGCGACGGTGGCTGGCCGCACTGCTCGTGGCCTCGGCCGGGGCGCTTGCCCTCGGAGGCTGCGAGGCCGAGACACGGGAGAACCTGCCACGGCCCCCGATCCCGACCACGGTCAGCGTCTTCGTCTCGGAAGGCGAGGTCCTGGTCAACCCGGAACGGATCGCCGTGCCGGGCGTCCGTCCGGTCAACATCACCCAGAACGCGAACGCCCAGCTGGGCCAGGCCCGGGAAGTCGAGGACACGACCGTCGATTTCCGGATCGCGAACCAGATCGGCCGACCGGTCGCCCTGGTGATCGAAGGTCCGGCCGAGCGGCTGGCCCGGCTGCCCGGCACCGGCACGACCTCCTTCCAGATGGCTCTGCCGACCGGCATCTACCGGCTGTCCGCACCGGCCACAGGGGCATCGACCCTGCTTTCGGTCGGCCCGAGCCGGGTCTCTTCGGGGACCTCGGTCCTGACCCCCTAGTGAGGGGCCGCGACCGCACCTCCCCAGCCGAGCCGCGACAGGTAGAGTTTCGCCGTCGCCGGAGGACCTAACGAGAGGAGAACCGTGGTAGCTGACCTCCAGGAAGTGAGCAGGGTGGAAGTCGAATCCGGGGAACTCCCCGGTAAGACGGCTGCTTCGGTGATCAGGCCCGGGAACGGAGCCTGAGGAGCTCGGAATGAACCCGATCTGCGAACTCAACTGGCACCTGACCCCGTTCCGCGAGCAGGAATGGATCGACCTCTGGTTTCCGGCCGCCGAACTTGCCTCGGAGTACGGGGTTCTCGACTGGTGGATCTACCGCTCGATCGACGACCCACTGCTGTTCAGGCAGGTGACGGTCTGGAAGCGCAAGGAAGACTTCGAAGACTGGTGGTTCTCGGATGAGATCTCGGCGATCCGGACCGAGGTGATCAGCTTCTACGACAAGCCCCTCCTGCCGAGCTGGTGCACCCCGATCGCCGGCAGCGTTACCTGACCCGTACGGGTCGATCGTCGCGGTCTAGGCGAACGGGTCGGGGATCCGTACGGCGAGATCCCTGAAACTTCCGGTCGCCTTGGGAGCGAAGCTCCCCGATCCGATCGAGAAGGTCGAGAACCTTCCGGTCAGTTGGGGGCTGCTGGCATCATCGATGACGGCGATCCTCTGGCCGTTCACCCAGGCGATCACCCGGGTCGTGCCGGCCGGAACGCCGCTCACGCCGTCGAAGGCTCGCAGGGTCATCCGGTTCGAACCACCCGGCTTGGCGACCTTCTGGACGTTCGTCTCGGTCGCCAGGTACTCGATATCGCCGTTGCCCAGCATCTTTCGGACCTGAACCTTCTGCTGGGCAGGGAAGACGGTGAGCTGGTAGCGGGAGCCGTCGGGCGCCTGTCGGGTCGAAACGGCGAGCCAGGTCCGTCCGCGAAGGGAGGCCGGAGTCGACTTGAGCAGCACACCCACACCCGTAACCTCGGTCGATCGGCCGACCACCGGGATTCGGTAGAAACAATCCCTGGTCTGCGCGCCGAGGGTGAACTTGAAGGCCTTGGCCGATCCCCCGGACTCACAGTTGGCCGTCGATCCATACTGCTTGATCTGGCTCCGCTTCTGGGAGGAGCTGAGGTCGTTCTTGTAGAGCAGGACCGACGATGCCCCGGACCGATCGGCCATCGGGCCGGCAAACAGGCAGCAGAGGGTGGCCAGGGCGGTCCCACCGAGACTCAAGAGTCGGAGGCGAGGACTCCCCTTGGTGCCGGCCCCTGGGGGTCCGTTGGTGGCTGTGCGAGGCAGCGCAGGCTCCATCGTTCGACTACCTAAACACAGGCCGGGCCGAAAGGGTGCGTTGGGACTGTCCCTGTAAGCGAATCTGCCACGGCCGGGTTCGCGGCCGGGCGGGTATCGTTCCCCCATGCCAGAACGCGACGACCACCGGCTCGAGGGGGCCGACCGGCCATGGGTGATGCGTACCTACGCCGGTCACTCGGATGCCCGGCGTTCCAACGAGCTCTACAGGTCCAACCTGGCCAAAGGGCAGACCGGCCTCTCGGTGGCCTTCGATCTGCCCACCCAGACCGGCTACGACCCCGATCATGCGCTGTCGCGCGGCGAGGTCGGCAAGGTCGGCGTCTCGGTCGCCCACCTGGGCGACATGGAGACCCTGATGGACGAAATCCCGCTCGGTGAGATGAACACCTCGATGACGATCAATGCGGTCGCGGCCTGGATGCTCGGCCTCTATGTCGCCGCGGCCGAAAAGACCGGAGTCGATCGCTCCGAGCTGACCGGGACGACCCAGAACGACATCATCAAGGAGTACCTCTCGCGCGGCACATACGCCTTCCCGCCCGAGCCGTCGATGCGCCTGATCGCCGACATGGTCGCCTTCTCGGTCAACGAGGTGCCTTCCTGGAACCCGATCAACATCTGCTCGTACCACCTGCAGGAGGCCGGAGCCACGCCGGTCCAGGAGATCGCATACGCGCTCTCGAACGCGATCGCCGTGCTCGACGAGGTGAAGGCGAGGGGCCAGGTCGCCGAGGAGGACTTCCCGAAGGTGTTCGGGCGGATCTCGTTCTTCGTCAATGCCGGGATCCGGTTCGTCGAGGAGGTCGCGAAGCTGAAGGCGATGGGCCGGCTCTGGACCGAGATCGGCCGGGAGCGGTACGGGGTCGAGGACCCCAAGATGCTCCGGTTCAGGTACGGGGTCCAGGTGAACTCGCTGGGACTGACCGAGGCCCAGCCGGAGAACAACGTGCAGAGGATCGTGGTCGAGGCCCTGGCGGTGATCCTGGCCCGCGACGCCCGGGCCAGGGCCCTCCAGCTCCCCGCCTGGAACGAGGCGATGGGCCTGCCCCGCCCCTGGGACCAGCAGTGGAGCCTCCGGATCCAGCAGGTGATCGCGTTCGAGACGGACATCCTCGAATACCCGGACATCTTCGAGGGCTCGGTTGTGATGGAGGGACTGGTCGAAGAGTTCATGGAGGGAGCCCGTGACGAGATGGCGGTCGTCGAGGAGAAGGGCGGTGCCGTCGAGGCTGTCCCGTACATGAAGGCCCGACTGGTCGAGTCGCACCGGGACCGGGTCGCCCGGATCGAGTCGGGCGAACAGAAGGTGGTCGGCCTGAACTCTTACACCGAGACCGAGGACTCCCCGCTCACCGCCAGCTCTGACGGCGGAATCATGAAGCCGGACCCCGAGGTCGAGCGGGAGCGGGTCGAGGCGCTCGAACAGTGGAAGGCCGAGCGCGACGATGCCGCGGTCGAGGCGGCCCTGGCCGAAGTGGCCCGGGTGGCAGCCTCGGAGACCGAGAACATCATGCCGGCGACGATCGAGGCTGCCCGGGCCGGAGCGACCACCGGCGAGTGGGCCGAGACCCTCCGCGAAGTTTTCGGCCCCTATCGCGGTCCGACCGGGGTCGGAGCGGCCGGCCCGAGCGCCAACCGGGAGGAGATCGACGAAGTCAGGCGTCGGGTCGACGAGGTCTCGGACTCGATCGGACACCGGATCCGGATCCTGGTCGGGAAGCCCGGTCTGGACGGGCACTCGAACGGCTCCGAGCAGATAGCCCTGAGGGCCCGTGACGTCGGCATGGAGGTCGTCTACCAGGGGATCAGGCTGACTCCCGAGCAGATCGCCGAATCGGCAGTCCAGGAGGACGTCGACGTGGTCGGCCTTTCGATCCTCTCGGGATCCCACATGGAGCTCGTTCCCGAAGTCGTCGAGCGGCTGCTCGAGGCCGGCCTCGACATACCGGTGGTGGCCGGCGGAATCATCCCTCCCGAGGACGCCGAGTTCCTGCGCGAGAAGGGTGTCGCCGGCGTCTACACCCCGAAGGACTTCGACATCAACGGCATCATGCGGGAAATCGCCGATCTGGTGGCCCGCTCGTCCAGGGGCGCGGGCGAACAGGCCGGACAGCCGGCCTGAACGCCCCCGACCACGGTCGGATACCCTTCGGACATGGCAACCGAAAGTCAGAAGAAGCGCAGGGAACTCAAGGAGAAGCGCCTGGCGGCCGAGAAGCAGGCCAAGGGGCAGGACACCCGCCAGAGCGCCGTCAAGGCGATCGCCGCCGTCGCCTTCCTCGCGGTGATCGCGGTGATCGTAGTGATCGTGGTCGCCGTCTCGGGCGGCAGCCAGGACGATGGGGCGAAATCGGGCGATCAGATAGAGAAACTGCTAGCTGGTATCCCGCAGAACGGCACCGTTCTCGGCAACCCGAATGCTCCTGCCACCGTGGTCGAATTCGCCGACCTCGAGTGTGCGAGCTGCAAGCAATTTGCGGAAGGCGGCCTGCCCGACTTGATCAAGAGCGAGGTACGACCGGGGCGGGCCAGGCTCGACCTGCGCTTCCTGCAGACCGCCTCGAGTGACTTCGAAGCGGCCAAGGCCGCCCTCGCGGCCTCCAATCAGGGTCGCTTCTGGCAATTCATCGAGTACTTCTACGCCAACCAGGGTGTTGCCGGCACCGGCTACGTGACCGACGATTTCCTGACCGACATTGCGGAGCAGGCCGGGGTACCCGACATCGACAGGTGGAACGAGGACCGGAACCTGCCGAAATGGGATGAAGTGCTGCTCAGGGACGACGATCTGGCAGCAGAGGTCGGTGCGACCGGTACTCCCACCTTCGCCATCGAGCAGGCAGATGGCTCATTCGAGCTGATCCCGCCCGAACCCTTCGACTCGATCGACGAGATCAAGAAGGCAATTCGGCAGGCCCAGTAGTTTGAACGACTCGATCTCGGCCTGGCTTCGCTGCTACCGCTGCTGGTCACGGAACCTCGAAGTCCAGCTCCACTACGACGCGATCCGCAAGGTCGACCCCGAGAGCGGGATTCCGGCCGAAGGGATCGACGAGGTCCAGGAGGCTGTGGTCCAGTGCCTCGACTGCCTGCACGACCAGCCCCACCTGACCTTCGACGGACAGGGCGTGGTGCCGATCGAGGACCGGTGGGAGCGCATGGTGGCCGGAACACCGTGGGTCGCCTCCTGCACCGTCGCCGTCGAGGCGGACCAGGTAGAGACCTGCTCCGGACCGGAGGCGGTCGAGTCGCTCACCTACGGCTCCTTCGGTGACGCCGGCACCCGGGAGTTCTTCACTCACGTCCGGTTCCACAAGCACCAGGACGAGATGATCATCGTCCACCTGCTGGTCGAGCTCTACGCCCGCTCGGCCGAAGAGGCAACGGCCGTGCTCGACGACGCGGCCCGGGGGACGATCGAAATCACCTCGCTGGCCGAGGAATCACGCCCCCCGGCCCACGCGCCGGACGGCTCCCACTGAGTCCGCCCGGCCGTTAGGGCGAGCCGTACGCGTTACTGGGGCAGTGGCTCGCCCGGGTTCTTCTTCGGGATCAGGGCGGTCCGCTTGAACTCGGCAACCAGGACCCCGTCCTGGTTGTAGACCCGGGTGTGGACCTTGACCAAGCCGCGGTCGGGCTTCGACTTCGACTCCCGTACCTCCAGCACCTCCGACTCACAGAACAGGGTGTCGCCGTGGAAAACCGGGTGCGGGTGGCTGAGCTCATCGGTTGCCAGGTTGGCGATCGCCTTGCCCGAGAAGTCCGAGACCGACATGCCGACGGCCAGCGAATAGACCAGCGGGCCGACGACTACGTTCCGGCCCTGCTGCGAGGCCTGGGCGTGGACGTCGTTGATGTGGAGCGGATGATGGTTCATGGTCAGCAGGCAGAACAGGTGGTCGTCCGCCTCGGTGACCGTCTTGGCGGGCATGTGCTCGTAGACGGCCCCGACCTCGAACTCCTCCAGGTAGCGGCCGTAGGGATGGGAGCCCGACTTCTCGCGCTCGGCCTGGTCGGTCGTGAAGTCCTCGTTCTTCTCGCTCATCTGGTTTCCCGCTGCTCCTTCTCGATTGGTCCTGTCGACTGACCAGCAGGCTACGAAAAAAGCGAGTACGGGCGCGGCCCGACCGGAGCGCTCAGTGGACCTTCTTCAGGCTGCTGCGCTGCTCGTGCGCCTCGACCACCCTGGCGACCAGCTTGGCCACGTTGGTATCGCCCTCGAACCGGATGTGGCCGTCCTCGACCGCACGGCGGTAGACCGAGAGGCCGCTCTTCGGATCGGCCAGGGAGTTGAAGGTCGGCCGGTCGATCTCGATCCGACACCGCTCGTCCTCCCCCCTCCCCTTGCTCACCTCGGGTCCGGGCAGCTCGACGCGATAGGTCTGGATGTCGCCCTTGGCCCGGATGTCGAGGCCGAAGACGAGCTTCAGCTTCTTCAGCGCCGGAACCTCGGTCAGCAGCCCGTCGAGCGCGGTGCCGATCATCTCCGGCGTCGAGGGCATCAGCCACCGCCCTCGCGGGGGACGGCAGGGGCTCCGAGGTACGCAGACCGTTCCTCTCGCCCGGGCCGATGCACCGTGCTCAGATCTTGTACCGCTCGAGCAGCTTCTTGCCGATCACCATTCGCTGGATCTCGGAAGTGCCTTCGCCGATCAGAAGCAGCGGGGCATCCCGGTAGAGCCGCTCGATCTCGTACTCCTTCGAGTAGCCGTAGCCGCCGTGGATCCGGAACGACTCCTCGACGACCTCCTTGCCGGTCTCGGAGGCGATCAGCTTGGCCATGCCGGCTTCGAGGTCCGAGCGGAGCCCGGCGTCCTTCATCTGGCAGGCCTTGCGGGTCACGAGGCGGGCGGCTTCGATCTTGGTCGCCATGTCGGCCAGCTTGAACTGGATCGCCTGGTGCTGGGCGATCGGCTTGCCGAAGGTCTTCCGCTCCTGGCTGTACTTGATCGCCAGCTCGAAGGCCCGCTGGGCAATGCCGACGCCACGGGCGGCGACGTTGACCCGGCCGACCTCGAGCGCGTCCATCATCTGGCCGAAGCCCTTGTTCAGGCCCTCTTCCTCGCCACCGAGGATCCTGTCCGGCGGGCACTTGTAGCCGTCGTAGACCAGCTCGGTCGACTCGACGCCCTTGTAGCCCATCTTCTTGATCGTCGGGGGCACGGTCAGCCCGGCGAACTCGCCGGTGTTCTCGTGGACCCACGGCTCTTTCTCGGTGATGAAGCAGGTCATCCCCTTGTAGCGGGGATCGGCGTCGGGGTCGCTCTTGGCGAGCAGGAAGACCAGGGTCGAACCGAGGCCATTCGTAACCCACATCTTCTGTCCGTTGATCTCCCAGTTGCCGTCCGCGTCCTTCTTGGCCGAGGTCTTCAGCGCCTGGACGTCGGAGCCGACTTCGGGCTCCGAGAGCGAGAAGGCCGCCCGGACCTCTCCGGTCGCCATCCTCGGCAGGTAGGTGTCCTTCTGCTCCTCGGTTCCGAACTTCATCAGGAGGTAGGAGCCGATGAAGTGGGTGTTGACGACGCCCGAGATCGAGATCCAGCCGCGCGAGAGCTCCTCGACGATCATCGTGTAGGTCGTCAGGTCGAGTCCCATGCCGCCGTACTGCTCCGGGATCGTCACCCCGAACAGGCCGAGCTCCTTCATCTGCTCGACGATCGGCTCGGGGAACTTGTCCTCGTGGTCGTACTCCTCGGCGTTGGGAAGGATCTGTTCGTCGACGAACTGGCGAACCATCTCGGTGATCGCCTTCTGGTCTTCCGTCATCTCCTGATAGGTCGACTGGTACATGACGCTCCTGTTCGTTCGAAGGTGGCGGGGAAAAACCCGTTCCGGGCCGTAAACCTTTACCGCAGGATACCGGTCCCGGCCCCGGTGGGGCGGGGAAACCGCCAGAAGGCCGAACGCCCGCGTCGGCCCGGTGTCGGTAGATTCCCGCTTTCCACGCCCGATCGGGCCGGCTCGATGCCCGCCCCCACCGAAACCGAGGAGAAACGTGAGAAATCCCCGCAACTTCTTCAAGCCGATGGCGATCGGGGCGCCCGATCCGATCACCCAGGTCCCGTTCGGGCCGTCCCGGATGATCCATTTCTTCGATGCCTCGAACGAGAAGATGGCCGCCAAGGTCCCCGACATGGCGCAGCAGACGGACATCCTGCTCGGCAACCTCGAAGATGCCGTCCCGGTGGACAACAAGGTGGCCGCCCGGGAGGGGCTGATCAAGGTCGCGAAGGAGGCCGATCTCGGCGACACCCAGCTCTGGTCGAGGATCAACTCGCTGGAGAGCCCGTGGGTGCTCGACGACGTGACCGAGCTGGTCACCGAGGCCGGAAACGAGATCGACGTGCTGATGGTCCCCAAGGTCGAGGGACCCTGGGACATCCACTACATGGACCAGCTGCTGGCCCAGCTCGAGGCGAAGGCCGGCGTTACCAGGCCGATCCTGATCCACGCGATCCTCGAGACCGCCCAGGGTGTGGTCAACGTCGAGGAGATCGCGGCTGCCAGCCCCCGGATGCAGGGCATGAGCTTCGGTCCGGCCGACCTCGCCGCCTCGCGCCGGATGAAGACGACCAGGGTCGGCGGTGGGCATCCCGGCTACCGGGTGATGGAGGACCCCGACCCGGAGAACGAGGATGCCCCGAGGGTCACCGCCCAGCAGGACCCGTGGCACTACTCGATCGCGAGGATGGTAGATGCCTGCACGGCCAACGACATCCTCCCCTTCTACGGGCCCTACGGTGACATCAAGGACGTCGAGGGCTGTGAGGCCCAGTTCCGGTCGGCCTTCCTGCTCGGCTGCGTCGGCTCATGGTCACTCCATCCAGTCCAGATCGGGATCGCCAAGAAGGTCTTCTCGCCCCCGGCCGACGAGGTCATCTTCGCCAAGAAGGTGATCGAGGCGATCCCGGACGGCAAGGGCGTCCACATGATCGACGGCAAGATGCAGGACGACGCGACCTGGAAGCAGTGCAAGGTGATGGTCGACCTGGCCGAGATGCTGGCCAAGAAGGACCCCGAGCTGGCCGAGCAGTACGGCTTCTCCAGTTAGGAAAGCGTCCGGCCCACCAGGCGGCCCCCAGGGCCGCCCGGGGGACTAGCCGAGACGCTCGCGCAGGGCCTCGAGCTGGGCCGTCAGCTCGGCCGGCAGGTCGTCGCCGAACTGAGCCAGATGACCCTCTATATGGGGTAGTTGGGTGCGGACCTGCTCGTCGTCGACGGTCAACAGGGCGTCTAGCGCGTCGGCGGATATCTCGAGGCCGTCGAGGTCGAGGTCGCCGATCGACGGCAGCAGGCCGAGGGCCGTATCGAAGGTCTCCCCGTCTCCGTCACAGCGACGAAACACCCACTCGAGAACCCGGCTGTTCTCGCCGAACCCGGGCCAGAGGAAGTTGCCGGTTTCATCGCGACGGAACCAGTTGACGTAGAAGATCTTCGGCATGACCGCACCCTCGGTCCTCCCGATCTCCAGCCAGTGCCGGAGGTAGTCGGCCATGTTGTAGCCGCAGAACGGGAGCATGGCCATCGGGTCGAACCTGAGCTGCCCGACTGCGCCGGATGCGGCCGCGGTCGTCTCGGACGACATCGTCGCCCCGAGGAAGACGCCATGCTCCCAGTCGAACGCTTCGGTGACCAGGGGGATAACGGTGGCCCGGCGACCACCGAACAGGAAGGCGTCGATCGGGACGCCGGCCGGGTCCTCCCACTCCGGGGCGATGCTCGGTGCCTGGCCGGCCGGGGTGGTGAAGCGGGCATTCGGGTGGGCTGCCGGCTCGTCGGACTCCGGCGTCCAGTCCTCGCCGTGCCAGTCGATCAGGTGATCGGGTGGCAGGTCCGTCATGTCCTCCCACCAGACATCGCCATCGTCGGTCAGGGCGCAGTTGGTGAAGATCGAGTTGCCGTCGATCGTCCGGATCGCGTTCGGGTTCGAGTCCTGGCTCGTGCCGGGAGCCACGCCGAAAAAGCCGAACTCGGGGTTCACCGCACGGAGGCGCCCGTCGTCGCCGAACTTCATCCAGGCGATGTCGTCGCCGACCGTCTCGACCTTCCAGCCTGGGACGGTCGGGATCAGCATCGCGAGGTTGGTCTTGCCACAGGCCGAGGGGAAGGCGGCAGCTACGTACTTGACCTCGCCCTCGGGGTTGGTCAGCTTGAGGATCAGCATGTGCTCGGCCAGCCAGCCCTCGTCGCGGGCCATGACCGAGGCAATCCGGAGCGCGAAGCACTTCTTGCCGAGCAGGGCGTTGCCGCCGTAGCCCGATCCGTAGGACCAGATCTCGCGCGTCTCGGGGTAGTGGACGATGTACTTGTTCTCGGCGTTGCAGGGCCATGGGACGTCTTCCTGGCCCTCCGCCAGCGGCATCCCGACCGAGTGGACGCAGGGCACGAACTCGCCGTCGTCGCCGAGGGCCTCGAGGGCCTCCTGGCCCATGCGGGTCATGATCCGCATGGAGACGGCCACGTAGGGCGAATCTGTCAGCTCGACCCCGATGTGAGCGATCGGCGAGCCGATCGGACCCATCGAGAACGGGACGACGTACATCGTGCGGCCCCTCATCGAACCCTCGAACAGACCGCCCAGCTTCTCGCGCATCTCGGCCGGGGCCACCCAGTTGTTGGTCGGTCCGGCGTCCTGCTCACGCTCGGAGCAGATGTAGGTCCGGTCCTCGACCCGGGCGACGTCGCCGGGGTCGGAACGGGCCAGGTACGAGTTGGGCCGCTTCTCCTCGTCCAGTCGGGTGAAGGTGCCGGCCTCGACCATCTCCTGACAGAGGCGGTCGTACTCCTCCTGGGATCCGTCGCACCAGTAGATCCGATCGGGCTGGGTCAGGGCGGCCACTTCCTCGACCCAGTCGACCAGCTTCCGGTTCGAGGTCGGTGCGGAGGTCTCTTCGTTCTCGTTCAAGATCCCGGGTTCATCTCCTCGGAGCGGATCCCGATCGTGCGGCTCGATGGCGCTCGACCCGGACCCTGATCCGGATTCTTACTCACCGACCCCCCGTTTCGCTTTCAGCCCGGTGCCGACTCGATCGAGAGCGTCTCGACGTCGGCTTCGAAGTTCCGGATCCGGAGCTCCACCTCCGCCACCCTGCCGTCGCCCGCGACCACCCGACAGGAGAAGGTCGCGTTCGGGTAGACCTCGACGTCCTTCGGGCAGGAGACCGAGCGGATCTCCACCCCGGTCTTTCGCTCGACGTCGTCCCGGACCGCCTCACGAGCCTTCTTCGCGTCGATCACCGTGGTGGTGCAACCCGCGAAGGTGAGGGCGCTAAGCAGGGCGACCGCGAGCATCACCCGGGCTGCCGGCGAGCGGCCGGAGCGGGTCCGGCGGGGTCTCGCCCGTCTGGTCGTTTCGGACACCGCACGAGCCTACACTCGGCTCGTCGGGTCGGGAAACCGGGGCGATCCGGCCGGTGGCAGTCGTCGTGGGCCCGGCGGTTCGT
>JAUMBO010000179.1:0-6482 GCA_032119635.1 Solirubrobacterales bacterium | reverse complement strand
CGCTTCCTGGCCGACGATCCACCGACCGCCTCCCAACTCGAGGCCCTGGCGAGTGACGTCCACGACCGACTGGCCGAGGCGCTGGCCGGAGTCGAGCTGCCCCGGATCGAGCGGGCGATCGGGGTCGCCGGCACGCCCTCGTCGCTGGCCGCGGTCGACCTGGCCCTGGAGCCGTACGATCCGAGGGCGGTCGAGGGTCACCGGCTCGAGATCGGGACCGTCCAGACCTGGCTCTCACGACTGGCCGCCATGCCACTGGCCGAGCGGCGCGAGGTGACTGGAATCCACCCCGATCGGGCCCAGGCGATCGTCGCCGGGCTGGTCATCCTGATCGAGGTGATGAGGACCTTCGGACTCGATGCGATCGAGGTCTCCGAGCACGACATCCTGTACGGATCGGCCCTGGCGGCGGCCGGTACCGAAGGCCGCTAGACCGGGGCCAGCTACTCGTCCCGGCCGAGGATCCGGGTCTTTTCCTCTGTGAACTCTTCGTCGGAGAGAACGCCCGTCTCGTGCAGCTTGCCGAGTCGCTCGAGCTGGCCGAGCCGCTCGGTCTCCGGTTCGGTGGCCGGCTGAGCGGCGACGGCAGCCGCAGCGGCAGCCTCCTCCTTGCGGGCCTTTCGCTCCTCCAGATAACCCTTGCCCGGAACCTCCTTCGGTCTCCGCGACCAGAGCCCGCGGACCTTCTCCTTGCCCCGCTCGACCATCGGGCCGAACTCCGGGGCATCGGCCTCGGGGTGCTCGGTAAGGAGCTCCCTGCGAAACATGTACGCGGCCACGCCGAGCAGCAGGACGATCAGCAGGTGGACCAGGAATATCCGCTGGTTCCCGGCTCCCAGCAGTAGGTAGACCAGCCCGATGAGGCCGAGCAGGCCGAAGGTGGCTCCCGGAAAGCGGCCGAACGGGACCGCAAGGAAACGCCGGGCGGCCACCGAGGACGATGCCGGCGAGGCCAGCCAGGCCAGGACCAACAGGAAGATCGCGCCCCAGATCGCGCTCCACGCGTAGGAGACCAGCAGTTCGGTGCCGATCGAGTAGGCCGCATTCGCCGCCGGGACGAGGTCCGGTGTGGCGAGCGAATCGACCACGTAGCCCTGGGCGATCGCCCGGGCGATAAGCACGAGGACGGCCCCCAGGACGAGCGCGGCACCGGTCCAGATCAGGGCCAGCCAGCGCCAGCCGCGCGCCAGGTAGACCGAGAGCCCAACCAGCAGCACCAGGAGCAGGGAGAAGATCAGGGCAAATCCCTGGAGCGCCCCGGCCACCCGCTGGACCGTTTCGAGCTCCGACGAGTCGAGGACTTCGACCGACCCGACCGCGGCCGGGATGTTCTGGCGGGCCTGGGTGCCGAGGCCGATCTGGTCGGCGATTTCGATGATCAGCGGCCGGAGCTGGAGCTCGACCTTCCCGCCCCCGGTGGTCAGGACGTCGCTCCGGTTCTCGATCACGTCGATCAGGGTGCGGTGGGCCGTCTCGTTCGCCCGCTCCCAGGCGGACTGGACCTGGGGCAGGGCGAGGGCCTGCTCGGCCCCCTGGTCGGCGACCTGCCGGAGGCCCCCGGCGGCGATCCCGGAGAGCCCCTTGAAGTCCTTCGGCAGGACCTGTTCCAGCTCGGCCTCTACGTCGACATTGGCGTAGAGCTCCTCGACCGCGAACGCAGCCACCGCCGACCGGATCTCGGGACTCTGGAGCATCTCGGCCGAGGTGTCGACCCACTGGTTGGTGTCGAGCAGCTGGCTGTCGAGCCAGGAGGTCAGCACGGCCAGCACCGTGAACAGCCCGACGAAGAATGTGGTCAGCTTGACCCAGCCGCTGCGCGGTCTCGAATCCTCGTTCATTCCTGCCGGTTCACCCCCTTCACCCGGCAGACCCTATTGGACGCCCGAAGCGGACGAACGGGTCAGGGGTCGCCGGAATGCCCGGAGCGGGATTCGAACCCGCACGCCCCATTCGGGACACCGGCTTTTAAGGCCGCCGCGTCTACCGTTCCGCCATCCGGGCCCGACGATCCTAGAAGGCGCCGGAATCCGGCGGCAGGAGCGGGATCGGGCGGTCGCCACCGCCCCTGCTGAAGGTTCCCTTCCGTTTTTCTTTATGAAGCGCTACAACTCGCCATCTAGGGTGTTTCGACAGATGACCCTGCCATCTTCCAGAGGGAGATAGATCGTGGAAGCCTCGGCGCTCAGTACTGCGGCACAGAAAGGGCTCCTCGCCCGCAAGTCCCCCCTGCTCAAGCTGAAGGGTGACGAACAGCTCGTCGCCCTCGTCCGTGAGGGGAACCCCGGAGCGTTCGACGTGATCGTCGACCGGTACCAGACGAGGCTGCTGGGCTTCTGCCGTCAGATGCTCGGCTCGACCGAGGACGCCGAGGACGTGCTCCAGGAGGTCTTCGTCAACGCCTACAGGGCAATGCTGGCCGACAACCGGGCGATCAACCTGAAGCCCTGGCTCTACCGGATCGCCAGGAACCGCTCGCTCAACCACCTCCGCCGACCGAAGGCCGAGGCCCGTGAGTCGATGGACATGGTGCCGATGGTCGAGGCCGGCTCGACCGCCGAGAAGGTCCACAACCGGGAAGAGTTCCGCCAGCTGCTCGCGGACGTGACCAAGCTCCCCGAGACCCAGCGGGCGGCCCTCCTGCTCCGCGAGATCGACGCGATGAGCTACGAGGAGATAGCCGAAGCGATGGAGACGACCGTCCCGGCGGTCAAGTCGCTCCTGGTTCGGGCAAGGATCGCACTGGCCGAGGCGAGCCAGGCGAGGATGCTGACCTGTGGCGAAGTAAAGGTCGAGCTGGCCGAGGCGGCCGAGGGCCTGGCCAAGGTTTCCGGTCCGGTCCGCCGCCACGTGAAGGACTGTGAGGGCTGCGCGGCCTTCCGCAAGCAGTTGAAGAGCGATTCGAAGGTGCTGGCGATGATCATGCCGATCGGGCCGATCATCGCGCTCAAGGCCGCCCTGGTGGGCAAGCTCGGAATCGGCGGGGCCGGCTCGGTCGCCGGCTCGACGGCCGGAGGTGCCGGACCGGTGGCAGTCGGCTCGGCCGCGGCCGGAGCTGCGGCCGGAGGCGCCGGCGCGGCATCGGGAATCGGAGCAATCGGCGGCGCAGTTGGCGTCAAGGCGGTCGCCGGAGTGGTCACCGCAGCGGTGATCACGGCCGGTGCGGTCGAGGTCAGGAACGTGGTGACCCAGACCGATCCCGTGGCCCCGGCCCCCAAGGTGGTGACCAGGGAGCAGACGGCCGACCCGGCCCCGCTGCTGGCCGCACTGCCTGAGCCGGCGGTCGTCGAAGAGATGCCGGTGGTCGTCGAGCCGGTGGTCGAGGAGCCGGTGCCGGTGCCGGCCCCGACCGAACCCGAGACCGGAGCGGTCGAGGCTTCGGCCATCAAGGCCCCGGTCGAGAGCGGGATCGAGGCCAGGCCCGTGACGCTGCCGACCGAGTCCGTTCCGCCCGAGCCGGTCGACCCGCCGGTGATCACCCCGCCTGCCGACGTAACTCCGCTCCCGGCACCGCAGCCCGCACCGGCCGCTCAGCCGACCGAATAGTCAGTCGACAGCCGGACGGCGGCCCTGCCTAGAGCTCGACCGAGGAGTTCGGCTCGAGGACGAGGGCCTCGATGCCCTTGCCGGACAGGTCGGCCGCGAACGCCGCCGAGTCGGTCTCGATCGGCGGGAAGGTGTCGTAATGGATCGGCATGACCCTGCGGGCGCCGGTCAACTCGGCCGCGTAGGCGGCATCGTGGCGATCCATCGTGTAGTGGCCGCCGATCGGGAGCATCGCCACGTCGACCCCGTGCCGCTTGCCGATCAGCTCCATATCGCCGAACAGGCAGGTGTCGCCGGCGTCGTAGAAGGTCAGGCCACCGAACTCGATCACCAGGCCGGCCGGCATGCCGATGGCGGTGCCATCGATCGGGGAGAAGGGGTGTTCGGGTGAGCCGGGGGCGGTGTTGGTGTGGAAGGCCTGGACCAGCTTGATCGAACCCCAGGGGAAGGCGATCGTGCCCCCGAGGTTCGGGTCGTGGACGTTCTCGACCCCCTGGGCCTTGAGCCACTCGGCCAGCTCGACCACGGCCACGCACTCGGCGCCGGTCCGGGTAGCCACCGCCACCGCATCGGCGACGTGATCGGCGTGGGCGTGGGTGATCGCGATGTGGGTCGGAGAGACGTCATCGGCAGTGGCGACGGCCTTCGGGTTGTTGGGAGCCAGGAAGGGGTCGACCAGCAGGGTGTGTTCCCCGTCCCGCAATTCGAAACATGAGTGCCCGTGGTAGTGGATCTCCATCTCGGTCTTCCTCCTTGCCTCGTTCGGTTTCCAACGACCTCCGGTCAGTCGGCTGCCGGCGGCTCGTCCCGGGGCTCGCCGACTTCCCTTGCGCCGTTTCCGGCAGCTCCGTCGATCTCCGCCCGGAGTGCCCAGCCTACCGCCACCCCGACCATCATTCCGATGTTCGTCTCCTCCTCGAGCAGGTTCCGAAGCGCCTCCAGGCGCTCGTCGGGGTCGGGCATGGTCGCCACCCGGAGGGTCTCCGACTGGTGGGGCTGGCCGAACCAGCCTCCGCTCGCGAGAGCCTCGGCGAGCACCACCCTGAGCTCGGGCAACACGGTGGCAACTACCTGCTCGGCCCGGGCCAGGGCCTCGCCGGAGGTGATCCTTTCGAGCGCCTCACGGAGCTCGTCGTCCACCGGCAGCTCACCCGGTGAGGCCGGGGGTTCGGGGACGCCCTCCTCTTCCGTGCTCACTCCCGGGCCCCCTCCCGGATCGCGATGCCGGCGAGCGCACCGACCGCGCCTCCGATCGGCCCGACCCAGAGGGACGCCGTGGCGACCACGAGCGGCATCGCGGCGACGACGATTCCGGCGACGAGGAACGGGATCCAGTCGAGTCGCTCACCGCGGGCCGCGGCCGTCCGCCTGCCCGAGACCCAGGAGGCGGCGATCACCCCCAGGGCGACGCCGCTCCCGCCCGAGAGGACCGAGTCGAAACCACGCTGGTCATCGATCGCGAACGCTCCGAGGATCCCGAGCGAGCCACAGGCGAGAAGGAGCAGCACCAAAGCGACCGTTCCGATCCGCTCCTCCAGCTGGGAGCCGAACAGGATCACGACGAGCCCGATCGCGAAGAGGTAGCCGGGGTCGCCGTAGACGAAGGGGGCGGCCAGGAAGCGCCAGAACTCGGCCGGCGAGGGAACGCCGACCGCACCGAGGTCGACTCGATCGAGCCCGAACGCGGTGCCGACCAGGAGCAGGATCGCCGGCAGGACCGCGATCCCGATCGAACCGAGCGGCCTCCCGGCCGTGTCGGGACGTGGCAGGGAGATCCGTGGACGGATCCTGCGGACCGGCTTGCGGGCAGCCCCGAGAGAGCCGGATTCGTCGCGCTCGAGCTTCGGCGCCTTCTTCCTGAGCCGGGTCCCGCAGTAGGGGCACTCCGTTACGTAAGGGCTTGCCTCCTTGCCGCACGACCGGCAGACGACCTGTAGTTCCGTTTCGTTCATCGCCGGACGCACGAGGATAGCCATCGAACCGTGGCGACCACCCTGCTGGCATACTCAATCCCGCCGTAACGCACACGACCGAGGCCCCAGGGAGGTAACCGATAAAGATGGAAGCCGGAAGCAGCACCGAACAGAAGTCACTGCTGGAGGTCCTGCCCCCGGGCAAGCGGGCACGACTCCACCGGCTCCTTTACGAGTTCGGCCCCGGCAATGGGACGTTGATGCTCCTGCCGATCGACCAGGGTATCGAGCACGGACCGCGCGATTTCTTCCCCAACCCGGCCTCCAAGGACCCCGATTACCAGTTCCGGCTTGCGGCCGAGGCCGGCTACTCGGCCCTCGCCTGCCAGATCGGGATGGCCGAGAAGTACTACCCCGACTACGCCGGTCAGGTGCCGCTGATCCTCAAGGTCAACGGGAAGACCGACATCCCTTCTTCGGCCCAGGCGCTCTCGACCTGCAATGCCTCGGTGGAGGATGCGGTCCGGCTCGGTGCCGATGCGGTCGGCTACACGCTCTACGTCGGCTCACCCCGCCAGGACGAGGATCTGGTCCAGCTCCGGCAGGTCCGCGAGGACTGCGACCGCTTCGGCATGCCACTGGTGATCTGGTCCTACCCGCGAGGTGAGGCGGTCGACGGCAAGGGCGGGGCAACCTCGTTCTACGCGATCGACTACGCGGCCCGGCTGGCGATGGAGATGGGCGCCGACGTGGTCAAGCTGAACATGCCGGTGATCAACCCGGAGAAGGACAGGGACGCACAGCCCCCCTACAACGAGATGGAAGTCACGGCCGACGAGGCGATGCGCCAGTGCGTCGAGTCGGCCGGTCGGTCGCTGGTCGTGCTCTCCGGTGGCTCGAAGGTCGACGACGCGACCGTGCTCGACCACACCCGCTCGATCATGGAGGCCGGTGGCTCGGGGGTGATCTTCGGCCGAAACGTCTGGCAGCGCGAATGGAACGATGCCCTCGAGATCATCGCGAAGA
>JAUMBO010000178.1:0-10890 GCA_032119635.1 Solirubrobacterales bacterium | reverse complement strand
CCGAGGACGATCGACTGCCCCAGTACGGCCAGCCCGACGAGGGCGGCGATCGCCGGCTCGAGGCTCATCATCACGCCGAAGGTGGAAGCAGGGATCCGGCGCATCGCCTCGACCTCCAACGAGAAGGGGATCGCTGCCGAAAGCATCGCCACGGCCGCGCCCAGCAGCAGCACCGACGGGGTCACCACTCCCCCAGCTGCTCCGATCGAGCCCGGGACGAGGATGACCAGGGTGGCGACCACCATCGCCGCGGCGAGGCCGGCGCCGCCACCGTCGAGTCGGCCGAGGTGCCGGCCGAGCAGGATGTAAGAGCCCCAGAAGAAGCCCGCCCCCAGGGCGAAGGCGACCCCGACGGGGTCGAGGTCCTCGCCCGAGACGCCGCCGGTCAGCAGCCAGACCCCGGCCGCGGCCATCGCGACCCAAACCAAGTTGGACCTCCTGCGTGAAGTCGCGAGGGCGACCGCCAGAGGTCCCAGGAACTCGATCGTGACCGCTGCCCCGAGCGGGATCCGGTCGATCGCCAGGTAGAGGGAGGTCGTGAGCGCCGAGAGGCAGAAACCGAAGGAGAAGATGAGCAGGGGTGCCCGCCGGAAGAAGGCGATGGTCGGTCGCCAGATGGCGACCAGGAGGATGGCCGCAAGGGCGGTCCTCAGCAGGACCGCACCGAACACACCGACCTGATCGAACAGGCCGGTCGCGAGGGCCGTCCCGAACTGGATCGAGACGATCGCTCCGACCACGAGCGATGCGGCGACGAGCCGGGAACCGGTGGGACCAGACGGAGTCGACACCGGGCAATCAAACCAGCCCGTGACCGGACCCGGGACCCACCGAGCGCCCCCGGCAGGATTCGAACCTGCGACATCCGGCTTAGAAGGCCGGCGCTCTATCCAGCTGAGCTACGGGGGCGGGATCCATCCGACGATACCCCGGCCGGGCCGGTGACAGGAAGGGCGCGGCGGGCAGGGAGCGGACTACCGACAGCGAGAGGGATCGAGCGGCCCGTCGATCCGGTACACGTAGGCTGGCTGCGGAGTGATCGCCGGCTCGGCCACCACCTCGGTCACGTTCGGGTCGGAGGCAACCCACTCCCTGACCGGGTAGCGGAAGGGGGCCGTGGGTGAGTCCTGGGTGTACTCCGAGGTGAAGATGAAGTCGTAGCCGCCCCGGTTGATCTCCCGGATGAAGTTCTCGCACCGGGTGATCAGGCGGTACGAGCCGCGATCACCCTCCAGGCCTATGTACTGGACGTAGTTGTCGAGCCTCGGCCCGTAGAAGCCGTACTGACCGAACAGCATCTGGCCCGAGCCGGCTACCGCAATCCGCTTGCCCGAGAGTGTCCGGGCGAAGTCGTAGCTCTCCTGCGGTCCACCGTCCTGGAGGAAGAGGGTCGAGCGGGTGTAATGCTTCTCGGCGTAGCCGACCTCCTCCCCCCTGCCCCAGATCCCGGCGACGACCACCAGGGCCGCGATCGCCGCTACCAGCCCCGGCAGCGAGAGCCGCCCGTTCTCCCGCAGCCACGTAAGGCCGACCGGCGCCCAGACGATCACCAGGGTGAGGAAGATCGCGCCCGGCAGGAACATCGTCGACCACCGGGGCGAGGTGAGCACGGTCACCGCGTAGACGGCGGTCAGGAGTGCGAGAACGGCGGAGGCCCTCGCCGGGGGCGAGCGAAGCGGCCTTGCGATCGGGAGGAGTGAAGCGGCCAGCAGGAGGCCCGGCAGGAGGTACCTGGTGTTGGTGAAGAACCCGCGGGGCGAGCCCTCCTGGCCGGCCGCGGTCAGCGGGGTGAAGACGTAGACGATCGCGGTGATGATCGCCGCGCCGGCCAGGACCCTGAGCACCCGGTTACGGGAACGGATGGCGACGTAGACGGCGGCCACCCCCAGGCCCAGGAAGATCAACGGGAAGAGGACTCCGAAGGCCTGCTCCAGCTCGGGAAGGAACCAGAACCGGTAGATGTCGAGGTCGGTCGCGTAGTCGGCGACCGAGAATCGCGGCCTCGGATCGAGTGGCATCTGGTCGGGTTGCGGCAAACCGAGCGGCCCCCATCCGATCGCCGGCACCGGATTGCCCCCGGTGTAGAGCATCGCCCGCACGTACCAGAACCCTCCGACCACGAGCATCGGCAGGCCCAGCCAGAGGGTCGTCGTCAGCCAGCGGGCCCGGCCGCTGGCGAGGATCATCCCGATCAGGATCACCCCTACGGGAGCGAGCATCGAGACCTTGACCGATATGGCGAGGCCGGCAGCGACTCCGGCCAGGATCAGGGGGCCACGGTCGAGCAGGGGTGCGTCCGGGTCGGGCCTGTCCTCGACCGCCTCCCCTGCCCCGGGTGCCCTTCGCTGGTGCCCGTTCACGAGGAAGGCGGCGAATGCGAGCAGGAAGGCGAAGGCGAGGATGTCGTTTCGGCCCTCCCCCGGCTGGGTCTCGATCATCACGCCAGAGCTGAGCAGGACGGCGACCGCGACGAGGGTCGAGGGACCGACCCCGTATGGCCGGCCGACGACCCAGCCCGCCAGCAGGGCCACGCCGAGGGCGTACATGTTGAAGAGGGGCGAGAGCCAGTCGGTCTCCATCAGTCCGATCAGGGCTCCGTGCATGAGCTCCGAGGTCTGCGGGTAGAACCAGACCGCGAGGCGGAGGGCATCGGTGAAGTGGAGCGGGAGGATCGAGTGGTCCTGGACGAACCGTGCCGAAGCCGGCATGTGGTACCAGGTGGTGTCGCCTCCGAACATCCCCTGGTCGAGGCTCAGCTGGGTCGGGAAACTCCACTCCGCGACCGTCCAGGAGGCAACGCCGACCGCCACCATGAACGCCCAGAACGGGACCGCCGGCGCCGCTATCTCGTCTTCATGGTCGTCCGGTGCCATTCGCCAGGCGACTCCGGCGACCAGGAGCGGGATCACCACGCAGGCCGCGACGATCCACCCGAGCTTCAGCAGTCCGAGACTTCCGACCAGCTGCAGGACGAGCACGAGCAGGGCGCTGGCCAGGATCAGGTCGGACAGTCGGGCCAGGGCACCCGAGAACTCGGGCACGATCCACCTTCTGAGCCAGTAGCCGGCCAGCCAGAGCGAAAGCAGGATCGCCACCAGGGAGACGAAACCGATCAGGTACGAGCCGAGTTCAGGAATCAAGGTGGGCCATCCGTAAGCGTCGTGCGAAGGGTCTGGGCCGGAAGCCGGCCGGTCAACATGTTCCTACTTGGGCGCCTTCCGCCGTTTTCCTGCCGTTCGGGGCTACTGGCAAGGGATCTGGCCAACCGCGGAGCTCAAGACCTGCCAGCCCGATCCGCACGGCAGGCGACCCCGGTGCCGGCGAGACCGCAGTAGCCGTTGGGGACCCGGTCGAGGTATTGCTGGTGCTCCGGCTCGGCGAAGTAGAAGGGCCCGGCCGGCTCGATAGCCGTCGTCACCTGGCCGAAACCGGCCTGCTCCAGATCCTGCTGATAGCCGTCGCGGATGGCCGTGGCCACCTCCAGCTGGTGATCGTCGACGCAGAAGATCCCGGACCTGTACTGGGTCCCGACGTCATTGCCCTGGCGCATCCCCTGGGTCGGATCGTGCTCGGCGAAGAAGAGCTCGACCAGTCGCTCGTAGGGCAGGTCGTCAGGCCGGAAGGCGACCAGGACCGACTCGGCATGTCCGGTCTGGCCGGAGCAGACCTCCTCGTAGGTCGGGTTGGGTGTGAAGCCGTTCTGGTAACCGACCGCGGTCGTGTAGACGCCGTCCAGCTGCCAGAAGAGGCGCTCGGCACCCCAGAAACAGCCCATCGCGAAGAAGGCGGACTCGACCCCGGCCGGAAACGGCGGCTCGAGCGGGTTGCCGAGCACGCGGTGGGTCCCGGGGAGGGGGAAGGGCCGCTCCTCCCTGCCCGGCAGAGCCGCCTCCCTGGACGGCATACCGGTATTCGCCTTGCCGAAGAGCATTACCGGGTCAAGTCTAGCGGCGGCCGCTCTACACTCAGGGGGTGGCTTCCCGGCTGATCGACCGCTCTCCCGTCGGCCTGACATGGGTCATCGACGAACCGATGGCGCGGGCCTCGCACGCACTCGTCTCGGACTCCCGGGTATGGATCATCGACCCAGTGGACGACGCCGACGCAATGGAGGCCGTTGCCGAGCTGGGCGAGCCGGCGGCAGTCATCCAGCTTCTCGATCGCCACAACAGGGACTCGGCCGAAGTGGCCGAGCGACTGGGGGTACCGCTTCTCCGACTGCCCGAGAGCCTGCCCGGGACCCCGTTCGAGGTGATCGAGGTGGTGGACCGGGGCATCTGGAAAGAGAAGGCACTCTGGTGGCAGGACGAACGGGTACTGGTCGTGGCCGAGGCGGTCGGGACCAACCGGTTCTACCGGCCCGGTTCGGCCGGGGCCGGAATCCATCTCGGCCTCAGGCTGGCGCCGCCCAGGCAGGCGCTCGGCAGCTACCTGCCCAACCACCTCCTGATCGGCCACGGGCCCCCGATACATGGTCCGCGGGCGACCGAGGCCCTGCAGCAGGCGATGGATCGCTCCCGGCGCGACTTCCCGGCGGCACTCGCCGGGGCACCCGCTGCGTTCCTCAAGGGTTGACCGGGACCACACCGGAGCAGTCCCCGTCGGGGCGGACTGGTAAAGAGGGTCCGTGCCGAAGCCGGTAGCGACAAAGGGCGGCCAGCGCTACATGCCCGGACTGGATGGCCTCAGGGCCATCGCCGTCCTCGCCGTCATCGCCTATCACCTGGATGCCGACTGGGCACAGGGAGGCCTGCTCGGCGTGGCCGTCTTCTTCACCCTGAGCGGCTACCTGATCACCGATCTGCTGCTTTCCAGGTGGGTCCGTCACGAACTGAAGCTGGGGCTCTTCTGGCTGGCCCGGGCGAGGCGCCTTCTGCCGGCCCTCTTCCTAATGCTGGTCGTGGTGCTCGCCTGGGTCTGGATAGCCGACCCGGGCCGGCTCGACCAGCTGCGGGGGGAGGCGGTCTCGGCCTCGCTGTTCGTCAGCAACTGGTGGATGATCTTCCAGGACTCCTCGTACTTCGAACGGTTCGGGCCGGTGTCGCCACTCAGCCATCTCTGGTCGCTGGCCGTCGAGGAGCAGTTCTACATCTTCTGGCCGTGGCTGCTCCTGGGCGGCCTCTGGCTGTTCCGCGGCACCCGCAACGGGAAGCGCCAGGACACCCAGCCGGCGCTCGCGCTCGCCACGCTCGCGCTCGCTCTCGTCTCGATCGTCCTGATGCTGGCCCTCTACAAACCCGGCTTCGACACGACCCGGATCTACCAGGGCACCGACACGCGGGCCTTCGGACTGCTGTTCGGTGCCGCACTGGCGATGGTCTGGCCGAGCCGGCTGTTGACCAGGGGTCTCTCGGGCAAGGCGAGGAACCTCCTCGACGCGGCGGGCGTCGGCGGCTTCCTGGTGATCTTCCTGCTGATCTGGGCGACCGACGACTATTCGCCCTTCATCTACCGCGGCGGCCTGGTCATCCTGACGATCGCGACGGTGATCGTGGTCGCCGTGCTGGCCCATCCGGCGTCGCGCCTCGGGGTGGCGATCGGGGTTCGACCCCTTCGCTGGATCGGGGTCCGCTCGTATGCGATCTACCTCTGGCAGCTGCCGATCATCGGCCTGACCACGCCGGCGGACAGCCAGGGAATCGACCCGGTGCGGGCCGCGATCCAGGTCGCGGCCGTGATGGTCATCTCGGCCCTTTCGTGGAAGTTCGTCGAGGACCCGATCCGGCACGGGGCCATGGGTCCGTGGCTCAGGAAGATCGCCAGGTCGATCAGGGACAAACGGCTGCCGGACTGGTCGCTCGGCGGCCGGATCGTCGCCGGGGTCTCGCTCTTCGTCGGGTTGCTCGCCTTCCTCAGCCTCATCGGCCTGAGCCCGTCCGGTCCGGTGGCCCCCCTTGCCGTCACCGCCTCGGCCGAGGCCGAGAAGGCGAAGGAGCTCGAACAGGCCGTCTCCAAGACCCGCGAGGCGACCGGTGAACCGGTGGCCGACGGGGATACCGCCTGCGCCGAGGTCGCCTTCATCGGTGATTCGACCTCGGTCGGTCTGCTCTCCCCCGACTACCTCCCCCGCCCCGAGCAGCGAATCGATGCCCGTCTGGCCGAGAAGGGGATCGAGTCGCAGCGCCTCGACATCGACGGTGCCCGCTCGATCGTCGAGAAGGTCGAGGGACAGCTGAACGCCGAGGAGGCGGCTCAGGTGATCCGGGATGAAGACTTCGACGGCTGCTGGATCCTCGCCCTCGGAACGAACGAGTCGGCCAATGTCGCAGTCGGCTCGACGGTCACCGAGCAGACCCGGATCAACACGATGATGGCGGTCGCCGACGGAGACCCGGTGCTCTGGGTCAACGTCAAGTCGATCGTCTCCGGCACCCCCTACGACAGCGCCAACATGGAGAACTGGAACCAGGCGCTGCTCGATGCCTGCCCCGCCTGGCCGAATATGCGGATCTACGACTGGCGCCGTCAGGTGGACGACGACTGGTTCGTGACCGATGGGATCCACTTCACCTCTGAGGGCTACGCGAACCGGGCCAGGATGATCGCCGACGCCCTGGAAGAGGCCTTCCCGCCCGACTGGGAGCCCGAAACGGGAGGCAAGCCGGGCGACTGCCTGGTCGAGGCACCGAAGATGGCCCCGATCGACGAGTCGGACGTGCTCGCCCCGCTGCCGGGAGAGACGCTCGAGCCGACACCGGAGCAGATCTCCGAGGCGGTCACCTGGCCGTGGCCGGCCGGGGACCCGGCTACCCCCTAGCGAACTCCTACCGGGTCCTGCCGAAGATCCTCAGCAGGAGCAGGAAGAGGTTGATGAAGTCGAGGTAGAGGGCGAGCGCGCCGACGACGGCGGCACGGTCGGATGCCTGCTCATCCATCTCCCCCGCACCAATCTCCTTCAGCTTCTGCATGTCGTAGGCGGTCAGCCCGCAGAAGATCAGGATCCCGATACCGGTGAGCACCCAGTAGATGGTCTCGTTGAACCAGATCAGATTGACGATCGAGGCGATGATGAAACCGATCAGCGCCATGAAGAGGATCGAGCCGAGCGAGGAGAGATCCCGTTTGGTGACGTAGCCGAACAGGGCCATAGCCCCGAACATGCCGGCCGTGATCGCGAAGGTCGAGGCGATCGAGCCGGTGGTATAGCCCGAGATGATCATCGAGAAGACGAACCCGGTCAGGCCCGAGTAGAGCAGGAACATCGCCATCGCCAGAGCCGGGGCCATCCGGTTGACCATCGCAACGAGGGCGATGACCAGTACGAGCTGGGCGATTATCGCCCCGAAGAAGATGAAGGGGTTGTCGGCGACGAAGGTCTCCATGTCGACCGTCTGGCTGAACCAGGCGGCGACCCCGGCGGTGACCAGCAGGCCGAGGAACATCCAGCCGAAGACCTTCGCCAGAAAGGCACGCTGGGCGTCCTCCCTGACGCCGGGCACGGCCAGACCGGACTCTTCGACCCCCTCGTTCATCCCGGCCAGATCATACGGACGAACCAGGACCGGATCGCTGCTCAACGGGCCGTATAGCCGCCGTCCACGTAGAGCTCGGTCCCGGTCACGAAGGCCGCGTCGTCGCTCGCCAGGTAGGCGATCCCGGCCGCGACCTCCTCCGGGCGACCGAGCCTCGCCATCGGGGTGGCCTGGACCATCAGGTCCTCGAACGGGGTTCCCTTCGCCTGTTCGAGCAGCGGGGTGTCGATGAAGCCGGGATGGATCGAGTTGACCCGGATTCCCTCGGTCGCCCAGTGGAGGGCCGCGTTCTTCGTCAAGGTCGTTATCGCGCCCTTGGCAGCGTGGTAGGCCGGTGATGCCCCGAACCCGCCGGTCGTCCCGAAGATCGAGCTGACGTTGACGATCGATGCCCTGCGCGACCCGGCCAGCATCGGAGCGGCCAGCTTCATCCCGAGAAAGACCCCGGTCTGGTCGACCGCGATCGTCTTTTCGTACTCGTCGAGAGTGGTCTCCTCGATCGTTGCCGTATCCCCGATCCCGGCGTTGTTGACCAGGACGTCGAGCTGCCCGAAGGCCTCCCGGGTCGCCCCGAGGGCGGCCTCCCAGCTGGCCTGGTCCGACACGTCGTGGTGGACGAAGATCGCCTCCCCGCCGGCATCCCGGATCCCGGCCGCGACGGCTTCGCCCGCTTCGTCCTGCAGATCCGTCGCGACCACCCTGGCGCCCTCGGCCGCCAGCTTGAGGCAGGTCGCCCGGCCGATTCCGCTCGCCGCACCGGTCACCAACGCGACCCGGCCCTCGAAACGCTCCGCACTCATCCAGAATCCCTTTCCCCGCGACCCAGAGCCGCGGAAGCCCTCACCGGACTCCGGTACGACCGTAGCAATTTGCCCTGCCCGGCCCCGGGAGACCCTCCGGAGGCCGTATATATTCCCGACCCATGGGGGGAGCAAGCAGAGGGGGTCCATGGGTCCTCGCCGCAATGGTCTTCGCGGTAGGGATGACCTTCATCGACCAGACGATCGTCTCGATCGCGATCCCTGACCTCGAGCAGGACCTCGAACTCAGCGAGACGGGCGTCCAGTGGGTGGTGAATGCCTACCTGCTGGCACTGTCGGCCACCTTCGCCCTCGGAGGGCGCCTCGCCGACACGCTCGGCAGCCGGAAGATGGTCACCGCCGGGGTGATCACCTTCGCGACCTCCTCCGCCCTGTGCGGCCTGACCCCGGCCCAGGGGTACGCCGAGACCTGGATCGTCGTCTTTCGTGCACTCCAGGGGGTGGGTGCTGCGATGATGATCCCCGCGGCCCTCGCCCTCGTGATCGGCTCCTTCGAGGTGCACAAGCGAGGCCAGGCGCTCGCCATCTTCTTCGGCATAACCGGTGCGCTGACCTCGATCGGACCGATCGCCGGCGGCTACCTGACCGCGATCGACTGGCGGGCGATCTTCTGGGTCAACGTCCCGATCGCGCTGATCGCCCTCGGCCTGATCGCCTACTCGAAGCCCTCCGACTCCCGAAGTCCGGCACCTCTCGACATCCCCGGAGCGCTCATGGTCACGGCCGGGATGGCCCTCTCGGTGCTCGGCCTCCAGCAGTCGAGCGTCTGGGGCTGGGGTTCCTGGATGACGATCGCTTCGATCTCGGTCGGCGCCCTGACGATCGTCGCCTTCGTGCTGAGGGAGCTCAAGGTCGAGAACCCGCTGCTCCGGATCCGGATCTTCACCGACCGGGCGTTCGCCTCACAGAACGTCGTCCTGTTCGTCCTCTCCTTCGGGTTCATCCCGCTCTTCTTCTTTACCTCGACCTACGCCCAGCTCTCGCTCGGCCAGAGTCCATCCAATGCCGGGCTCTACATCCTCACTTTCTTCATCGGATTCGCAATCGCAGCCCAGGTGGGTGGGCGAGTACTCGACAAGGTCGGGGCCAGGCCCGCGGTCGTCGCCGGTGGTGCGATCGCGGCAGTCGGGTTCTTCCTCTGGGCGAACAGCCTCACCGACCTCTCGTGGTCGGCCCAGACCCCGTGGATCATCATGTCGGGCTTCGGCATGGGGCTGGTACTAGCGCCCTCGAATACGGACGCGATCAATCGTGCCCCTGCCACGAGCTACGGCGAGGCGACCGGGATCACCCAGACCGTGAGGAACTACGGGGCCAGCCTCGGGATGGCGATCCTCGGGACGATCCTGATCACCCAGAACCGGCTCAATCTCGAAGGGAGGCTGGGCGAGATCGGCATCCCGAAAGATGCCGCCGATCGAATCGCCTCGGAGGTCGTCGGTGGAGGCGGGCCGAGGGGTGGGCCGTCCGGAGCTGGCGGCGAGAAGGTGTTCGAGGCGATCCAGAACGCCTACGCCGCCTCCACCTCGACCGTCTTCTACGTGATCGCCGGCGCGATGGCTGTGATGTTCATCTTCTCCCTGATCTTCGTTCCGAAGGGACGTGCTCCGGAAAAAGTCGCCGAAGACGCTTTCGACGGCTCCACGGAGCCGGGGTCCGAAGAAGCCTGATCAGCCCGACCCGGAATCGGGGCGACTGGATTTGAACCAGCGACCCCCTGCTCCCAAAGCAGGTGCGCTACCAGGCTGCGCCACGCCCCGTCCGGAGGCGGAGTCTAGGGACCGGACCCGGCCCCGAGGCTCCTTGCCTCGAGCCAGGCAAGGAAGGCCTCTTGGCTAGTCTTCGCCGGGGTGTAGCCGAACTCGTCTTTCAGCCGGGCGTTGTCGAGGACCGGCCGGTAGCGGAGGAAGTCGACCTGGGCCGGTCCGTGCGGGGTCAGGCCGAGCCGGTTGCCGACGAAGAGGCCGGCCTTGACCAGCCAGGCCGGGACGGTCACGGTCGGTCGGCCGAGAGCGGCCGCGATCTGGTCGATCGTCAGCCAGCCGTCGCCGGCGACGTTGTAGATCCCGGCAGGTCCCGGACCGGCGGCCCTGGCGACGGCCTGGGCCACGTCCTCATCCCAGGCGAAGACGAAAGGCGAGTCGGAGCCCTGGATCCTGAGCAGCCGGTTGCGCTCGAACAGGGCGGTGATCTGGTTGTCGACCTCCCGGCCGAGGATCGTCCCGATGCGGAAGACCACCTGCTCCATCCCGGGGTCGGTCTCCCGGTACCGGGCCAGCTCTTCCTCGACCAGTCGCTTGTGCCATGAGTAGGGGAAGGCCCGGTTGCCCCTCAGCTCGTCCGTCTCGCTCAACGGGACGGGGTTGTCGGCGTGATAGCCGTAGGCGGCGCCGCTGGAAGAGACCACTACCCGCCCTACACCGGCCCCGGCACAGGCCGCGAAGACGTTCCGCGAGCCGACCACGTCGACCTCGTACTCCATGCCGGGAGTGGTGTTCCGCCCCGGGTTGACGATCGAAGCGAGGTGGACCACCACGTCGGGCCGGTGGGTCCGGATGGCGAGGGTCACGGCATCGGCGTCGGTCACGTCGAGTGGC
>JAUMBO010000177.1:0-1836 GCA_032119635.1 Solirubrobacterales bacterium | reverse complement strand
ACCCTGACCTCTCCCGGACGGGCCGGAATCGCCGATCTGACCGAACTGGTCGAGGGAACCGACGGTGGCGACCTGGTGATCGCGGTCCAGGCTCCGCCCGAGGGAGCCGACCTGCCTTCCTTCCCGGTCGCCATCTCGGGCATGGGTGCCGGAAGTCCGACTTCCCCGACCACCTCGCTCGATGCGATGGTCGCCGCGATCGACTTCGCTCCGACCCTTCTGAACCATCTGGGCCTCCCCGTTCCGGACGAGATGACCGGCACCGTGATCGAGCAGGGCCCGACCCGGGACGCAGACCAGCTGATCTCCTTCCGGGACCGCCTCGATTCGCTGGGAGAACGTCGGATCGCCGTGGTCGCCGGTCTCCCGATCGCCTGGCTCCTCGTCTTCCTGGTCGCCGGGGCGGTCGGGGGCGTCGAGAGGGTCCGGGCTGCGATCAGGAGGACCGGGGGCCTCGCGATCCTCTGGCTGCCGGCCGTCACCCTGCTCGTCCCGCTGGTCGGCAATCCGTCTGCCCCGGTCGAGATCGGCTTGGTCGGCATCCTCTCGCTCGCCCTCGGGGCAGCCTCCGACAGGCTCCTGCCCTGGCCCCGGGCCGCCGTCATTCCGGCCCTGGTGAGCCTCGCCGCGTTCACCCTCGACCTGATCCTCGGCTCACCGCTCGTGATCCGGTCGGTCCTCGGCCCCAGCCCGGGCTACGGGGCGCGCTTCTACGGCATCGGTAACGAACTCGAAGCGGTCCTCGTCGTCCTCCTACTGGTCGGGATGGCCGGACTGCTGGCCTGGCGGCCCAGGTCCTGGTCGGCGGCCGGGGCGGTCGGGGCAGCCGCCCTGGCCCTGGCGGTCGTGCTCGGCTCGGGTCGGCTCGGAGCGGCGGTCGGCGGGGTCGTGGTCGTCGCGGTCGGGGCCGGGGTGATGGCCGTGCTGCTGATGCCCGGCCGGCTCTCCCCGATGAGGATCGGCGCGCTGGTCGCCGCCCCGATCCTCGCCCTCGTCCTCCTGGCCGGCCTCGACCTGCTGTTCGCAGGCGACCAGGGACACTTCGCCCGCAACATCCTCGGCGAGGGGTCGGGCTCCGGCCTCGGCGAGGCGATCGAGCGCCGGATGAGGCTCGCATGGCAACAGGTCTTCCGCGGAGCGATGCCGGTGGCGCTCCTCGCCTCCCTGATCGCAATCGCCTTCGGGTGGAAGAACCGGGCCTCCCTCGAACCGCTACCCGGTCCGGCCTGGGGGGCGGCGATCGCGGGCGGCGTGGCCGGCGGTTTGGTCGGCTCGATTATCGAGGACTCCGGCCCGCTGCTGCTGGTCAGCTCGGTCCTGGTCCTGCTCGGAGTCGTCTACTACCTGCTCGGCCGACCTGACGGGGCGAAGCCCCCGGGGGACTCAGTTACAGGCTGAGGAAGCGGCGTTACGGAAGTCGTCCGCCGCCTTGCCCAGCGCGACCACCTGAAGCCCCAGGGCGACGTAGTCGCCGGCATTAGGACTTGAGGGAAGCTCCTCGATCGCCTTCTTCGTCGAATCGATCTGGTCCTCGAGGTTCGAAGTCTCCTCCGGGAAGTCCTCCCGGGCCGACTCGACCGCCCGTTCGGCGTCCGTCTGGACCTTTTCGAAATCGGTCTGGACCTCGTTGATCGTGTTCGAGTTGACCTGGATAGAGACCAGGTCGTTCACCGAGGACCGAAGCGTGTCGACGTCCGAGCAGAAAGCCGGGGTCGAGCTGCACCCGGCCGAACCGATGGCGACCGCCAGGGCGACCACTGAAGCGGCCGGAAGAGCGAAGCGGATCTTCTTGCGCGGGAACACGACGGACAGCCTACCTGACCTGCCAGCGAGACC
>JAUMBO010000176.1:0-6461 GCA_032119635.1 Solirubrobacterales bacterium | reverse complement strand
CAGCCGCTCGGCGACTCCCTTGCCGAACCCACTCGCCCCGCCGGTGACTATCGCGATCTTCCCCTCATAGAGCATGCGCGGAGTATCACCTATTTCGCTCTAGGCTTCCCCGGTGGCCCGCCACCAGCTCAGACCCCTCTTCGACCAGGTCGTGATCAAGGAGCTCGAGCCCGACCGGATGCGGAAGTCCGGCCTGGTCGTCCCTCCCGGCACCTCCGAGCCCCCTCCCCAGCAGGGCATCGTCCTCGCCGTGGGCGAAGGAGTCGACTGGTGGAAGGCGGCCGGAGTCGAGATGCCGGTCAAGCCCGGAGACCACGTCGTCTTCCCCGCCTCCGCCGGCACGTGGGTGGAAGTTGACGACGAGAGGTTGTTGGTCTGCAGGGTAGTGGAGTTGCTTGGGGTCCTAGAGACGTCCGAGGGCTAGCGCCTTGAGGCGATAGGACCGGCCGTCTACGAAACCGAAGGTCACAGGTTCGAATCCTGTCGGGCGCGTCCCCTAAAGGCGGCGCAATCCGCTCAACCGGGCGGAACACGTTGAGCGCGTCGCAAGCCGACCGAAAATGGAAACCAACACGCCGGCAGACTCGCTCCACTTAGCACCTTGTGTATGCTCACGTGCAGTCACGGATGACTCGATCGGTAGCTGGTCAAGCAAGTCCATTTTCGAGAGGAGATCGAATTGGAAGCAAACGAACCAGTTACGTGTCGGAGGTGGCTCGGCGTTTTCGGAATTGGTGCCGTCTCGCTCTTCGCATCACTGGCGCTCAGTGCGGGGGATGCGGCGGCTGCGAATGTGGCCAGCTCAGAGGGGTCGGTGACCCGGGGAGCGAGTCTCGAGATCGGCGAACTTGGCTTCGACTCGGTCGCCACGCGCTCGGCAAACGAGGTTTCCGTTCGACGGAAGGCCAGGAAGCCGAGGGTATGGCCAATGCCTGTCGCCGTTGCCCAGCGAGCAACGACAAGCTTTGCGCGATACATCTACTCGACTACGACACCTAATGAGTTCGATGAGCAAGGCTTGATCATCGGAGACTCGGACTGGGACTACTGGGGCGCGGGTGAATGCGAGCGTAAGTCACGGTCCAGAGTGAACTGCTTTGGTCTGGTCGAGGGGTACTTCGACACCGTAGACGAGGAGGGCTTCGTGACCGGCGAAGACACCTTCTACTGCATCTGGGAGCAGACCAACTGGTATCCGCGAGCCAGGCAAAAGAGGCTCAAGACGGACATTCCGGCAGAGTATTGCGGCTGGGAGTCCGACGACTAGCCCGTACCAGCGGCGCGCTCCGGGTGGCGGCGGAACGCCGTCACCCGGGCAGCGCGATCGTCCCGGAGGGTGCTGGGTCACTCGCTTTAACTGTGAACGAGGCCCCCACCGCATCCCTCAGATCCTGGGTCCACATCACTTTCGGTAGCTGAAGGGGAAGGGAATCCAGGGCCTGGTGGCTCCAGTCCTCCCGCTTGCGGTCCCCTCGGGGGCCGTGCCAGATAGTCCAGGAGGCAGTCGGGAAGACTTCGAAGAGGCGATCCTCGAAATGGGGGTGGGCGCGAAGGTAACCCCATAGCTCCATGCCGTTGAAGATCCATTCGTAGTACGTGCCGGGGTGGGCCTGGGCGGTGGCAAGGTCCGGGGTGTAGCGGATGCCGCAGATCTTCTTCCTTGCGAACTCCCGCTCGGCCGGGCGGGACTTCTGGCCGAGCGGGGCCCACTCGGGTGGGCTGTCGATGCCGATCGCCCGGGGCTTGAGGGCGATCAAATGGGCGGCGAGGGAGGCGGCGTCGGCGTAGTGGTCGAGCTCAGTCACCCGGTCGCCCTCGATCACAGCCAGGTGGAAGCCCTTGCGCCTCCCCCCTACATCGACCCCGGCCCAGGGTCCCTCGCTCTCGCCTTTGCTCATGGGGTGATCCTGCCACTACGTGAGGGTTTGGGGTGCAGGGACTGTCAGGAAAGCGGCGGCAGGTGCGACTAGGCCCCCATGGACCAACTACCGCTCGAAGGACTTGAAGAGGAAGGCCTCGCTTACGAGGTGATCGGAATCGAAGGCAGGGACAAGGTGGAGGTGATGCTCCGTCTGAAGGCTCCCGACCCGACCGAGGGGGAAACGGGGCCCTGGCACACCCAGATCATGCTCGACACCAGCGAATCGATGCACCCGAGGAAGCTCTTCCCGGCGCTACGGGGAATCGACTACCTGGCCTCGCACCTGAGGAAGGACGACGGGGTCGGGATCGTGACGATCGGAGGGCAGGCGGAGGTCGCCCTCGCGGCGGCCCCGGTCTGGGACGGAGAGGAAGTACGGGAGACGCTCCGCCAGATACGGCCCTTCGGAGTCGCCGATCCGGTGGCCGGGCTGCTGATGGCGCTGAAGGAGGCGAAGCGAAGCCCGGGCGGGATGAAGGGCCAGATCATCCTGATCACCGACCGAGCGCTCTTCGTCCGCGACCACAAGATCGCCGACCGGATGGCCGGGATCGCGAAGGCGGCGATGGAAGCCGGCTTCCCGGTGACCGTGATTTCGATGGACGGTCAGGGGAGTGGGTTCCTGAGTGGCATCGCCCACGCCGGGGGCGGCCGGATGGTCGGGACGACCGAGGGCCAGCGAGTCTGTGAAGTGATGCTCGAGCGAATCCCGGGCGAGCGAGGCGAGCGGATCCGTGGGGTCGAGCTGGTGGTCGAGCCGTGTGAGAACGTGCGCTCGATCGAGGTCAAGGGCGAGGAGCCGGTCGAGCCGCGCGAGGACGGGCTGCTGGTCCGGGTCGGTGATCTGCGGGACGGGGAGACCCGTGACGTATTGATCGAGATGGAAGTCGATGAGCTCGAGGAACTGGAGGACGACCACGTTGCCGGGTTGAACATCCAGTGGTCGGACCTCGGCCTGGAGAAGGCCTTCTGGGCCTCAATGCCGGTCAAGGTGAACGGCTACCCCGGCGATCCGAGGCCGCGGGTGAGGGAGCTCTTCAACACCGACCCCGAAGAGGGGGTCCTGTTCGAGTTCCCGAAGGTCGAGCTGGAGATCAGCAAGAGGATGGGCAAGGTCCCGGAGTCGATGAAGGACGGGGCCGAGAGACCCAGACCACCGCGAGATGCCCAGGAGCGGATGCGGGCCGCGAGGGAGCGGCGGGAACAGGTCGACCGCATGGCCCGAGGGGAACTGCCGGCCGAGATGGAGGCCCGGATAACCGAGCTTGCCCGCGAGCAGGCAAGCCGGGAGGTAGCGCGGCTGATGGAGGAGATCCGGGAGCAGGTACCGGCCCAGCTATTGGCCGAGCTGAAGGCGAAGGTGGAAGAGCACTTCGCGGAAGGCGAAGACGACGACGGGGACGAAGAGCAGGCAGCCTAAAGCGCGTCCCGAATCGCCTGGGAGTTCTGGGCGATGTCGCCCGAGAGCCAGAGGTCGGCCTCTTCCCGCCAGGGGGTCGGCTCGTCGTTCAGGATTGCGATTCGGCCGGAGTCCGGCAGGTGGGTCGGGAGCGAAGCGGCCGGGTGGACGACCATCGAGGAGCCGATGATCAGGAGCAGGTCGGCCTCGGAGATCGCAGCGACCGAGGCGGCGAACGCCTCCTCGGGAAGCATCTCTTCGAAGAGGGTCACTGCGGGCTTCAGCACCTCGCCGCAGCCGCACTTCGGCACCCCTTCTTCCTCGACCCAGAGTCCCTCCACCTCTTCGCGCGGGTGGCGGGCATCGCAGGAAAGGCAAATGAGGTTCCTCACAGATCCGTGGACCTCGAACACCCTTGCCTCGGGCAGGCCGGACTTCTGGTGGAGGCCGTCGATGTTCTGGGTCGACACGGCAGTCAGCCGCCCGTACTGGTGGAGGTCGGCAAGCAGGAAGTGGCCGGGGTTGGGATCGAACTCGTCGACTATGTCCAAGCGTGAGCGGTAGAAGGACCAGAATCGCTTCGGGTCCTCCCGAAAGACGGTGAGCGTTGCGACCTCCATCGGTTCGACGTCCTCCCAGAGGCCGCCTGGCGAGCGGAAGTCGGGGATCCCGGACGCGGTCGAGATGCCGGCCCCGGTCAGAGCGACGATTCGATCTGAGTCTTCGATCAGGGCGAGGAGCTTCTGCTGGTCCTCAGTCATCGGGACGAGGGTAGCCGCCCCTTCCGGGCGGGGCCGACAGCCGTAGAATCAAGGGCCATGTTCGAGCGACTGGACAGCCGGTCGACTTACCCCCTGTTCCCGGCTCTCGACCTGCCCGGGCCGTCGAAGCCGATCCGGGTCGAGCCGATCGAGGAGCCGGGCCGGCAGCCGGTCGAGACTCCGGAGGAGCCGAGCGCGGATCCCGACATCGCACCTGAGCGGGACCGCGAACCGGTGGAGGTGCCGGGCTAGATGGAGCAGCTCGAGGAGATAGGCGAAGAGCCGCTCGTCCCCGGAGCGGTGCACGGGTTCAGGACCTGGAGCCTCTCGCTCGATCGGGAGAGTCGCCCCGGCCTGATCGGGTACGGCCACACCCGGTGGGAATCGGGTGGCCAGCCGACCGGGGCCAAGTGTCTGCCCGGCGACGGCACGCCGGCAGCCCACCCGGAAGGCTCACCGGTCCCGGCTGAGGGGTGTGCCTGCGGGCTTTATGCGAATCACCCGTGGGCCAGGGATCCGAACTCGGACTTCCTCCGGGTCGACGGGATGGGGCTCGAGCCCGACGACGTGTTCGGCGTGGTCGAGGCATGGGGCCGGATGGAGGTCCACGAGGACGGCTTCCGGGCCGAGTTCGCCCGGCCGATCGCCCTCTTTGCCCGGACCGGGGCCGAACTCGAGTGGGACGTTCCCTCCGAGCGGATGGCCGCCGAGTACGGCTGCGTCCTGATCAGGGTCGGCTCGGTCGAGGAGCTGGCGGCAAAGCTCGAGCAGTTCGACCGCGGGCTCGACCGGAGCCTGGTCGAGGATCTTGTCGGTCGCCGGGCCGCCTGAGGGTTTGACTCAGGGGGCGGGTCAGAGCCGTTCAGCCGTCGCGGCAGTCTTCTTGCCCCCCAACGACCACCGAACAAGTTCCCGGATCGCTTGTTGCCCGTCAGAAATGGGGCCGTCTGTCAGACTCCCTCACGGCAAGGGTGCTTTTCTCAGCACCATTCATCAAGAGCGGTCGAGGGCCCGGGCCCAGTGACGCCGCCGCAACCGATCCGAAGGGACACGGTGCGAAAGCCCGGTTCGATGGAGGTGATTCGAGTGGGTTGGAGCGAGAGAAAGGTCTCGGAGCGAGAGCGCAGGAGGCGGCGCGACACGGTCGTGTTTGCGCTATCGAAGCTGTACCCGTACGGCAACAGGACGGGCATCTTCGGCTACGAGGTGTGCCAGGTGTGTGGCGAAATAGGGAAGTTCTCCGGTCTCAACGCGGCTCAGGCTACGCACGCCTGGTACGTCCAGAGAGACGCCGCCAGTAAGAGGAGAGGGAGGATAGGTTTCGTGGCGAGTGGCCATCGCCACGAAAGTGCGCAGGGGGATCCCGGCCTTCGCTTCTGCGAGATATGCCGAGCGCCGGGACGCCTGGAGGAAATGACCTCGAGGGGACACCACCAGCTTTGTGGGGAATGTCGAAAGGCTTTCTCTCGTCATGCGGCCGAAGAGGTTTGGCACAAGATGCTGAACCACTTCGTTCGCGAGCGGCGGCTCTACCACGATCTCATCGAGATCGATGAGAGGGGATTGCCTACTCCGTTGCCCTCGTGGTAGCCGGGGCTGCCTCCGGCGGCCCGGCCCCGTTCAGATCCCCTTCATCTCCTGGATCACGTTCCCGCCGTCGACCACGACGGTCTGGCCGTTGATGTAGGAGGCCTCGGGCGAGGCGAGGAGCAGCACGGCGGCCGCAACTTCATCAGGGGTGCCGGGGCGGCCGGTCGGGGTGTTCCGACCGGCCGCCAACTCCTCTTCCGTGGAGGAGGCGGTGGCGATCCAGCCGGGGTTGACCGAGTTGACGGTGGAGCCGGAGGGGGCGAGTTCGAGGGCGAGGGTCCGCATCAGGCCATCCAGCCCGGCCTTGGCTGCGCCGTAGGCCGAGGAGCCGTGGATCGCGACGAGCGGGCCGGTAACCGAAGTGACGAAGATGATCCGGCCGTGGCCGGAGTCGGTGATCGCCCCGATCGCGGCCCGGGTTACGTTGGCGGCGAGGTCGAGGTTTCGGTCGATCCCGGCCCGCCACTCGGCGTCGGAGAGTTCCGCGAACGGGCGGGAGTCTTCGTCGACGCCCTGCTGGGCCATGCCGGCGTTGTTGACCAGGATGTCGAGCCCGGACTTCCAGGCGGTCGCCTGCTCGACCATCTCGGCGGCCCGGTCGGCTTCGATCAGGTCGGCGACCAAGGCCCTCGACTCGATTCCCTCCCCGGCCAACTCGTCGGCCCGGTCGTGGATCCGCTCGGTGGTGGAGGTGATCGCGACTGCGGCTCCCTGTCGGCCGAGCAAGCGGGCGATCGCGAAGCCGATCCCCTCGGCACTTCCCGCCCCGGTCACCAGCGCAGTCTTGCCG
>JAUMBO010000175.1:0-8420 GCA_032119635.1 Solirubrobacterales bacterium | reverse complement strand
AGTCTCCTGCTCTACCAACTGAGCTAACGGCCCTCTCGTGGGGAGATCCCGGCTGCGACACCTGTCGCCCCCTTTGGAACTGACCCGCGACACTCGATTATAGATGGGGATCGCTGCCTCCCGGTCTCGTCCGGGGAGAGCCTAGGGGGTGATTGGGGAGACAGCCGTTCCCCCGAGGTTCCCGGCCGGCTCATCGAGCGCCGAGCCACCCTCCTTGCGGGCCTGCTTCTTCGCCCGCTCGACCACCTTGCTGACCCGCTCTGCGTCCCGCTCCACCGAATCGAAGGTCCGGTTTATCTCTTCCCGCTGCTCGGGACTGTCGGCAAATCCGAGTGCCTCCTCACGAGTCTTCTCGGCCGCCTTGAAGTCGAGCGAGTAGAGCTGGTAGGTCGCCAGGGTGACGAGCAGTCCGGTCGGTGAAGGGCCGTCCTCCTCCCTGAACTCCCGCTTTCCGGCCTCGACGACGAAGGACTGGGCCTCGGCGGCGGCGTCCATGTTGGCCTCGAACTGGGCGATCGTCGAACCCTGGGCCAGACTGAACAGGGTCCCGGCCATCAGCTGGGAGACGCCGCGGTCGGGTTCGCCCCCACTCTCTTTCACGTACCTGTCCCAGGCGGCAGCCGCCTGCTCGTACTGCTCGACCGCATCCGGGCCGACCACCTGAGCGTCGCCGTCGACCTCGACCAGAGCATTCCCGGCCACGATCCGCTCCCTGATCAGCTCCTCCTGGAGGGTGAGGTTGTCGGGGTCCTGTCGGAGCTTGGCCTCGATCCTCGCCGCACGCTCGGTCGCCACATCGGCAGTGTCCTGACTGACCACCGAGCTACCCGAGCTAAACGGGTTGACCCCGCCCGGCAGACCGATGACCAGGAGGCTAGCCGCCATGACGAAGGCCAGCATCACGTAGATCACCTGAATCACGCGCTTGCGTCGACCCCTCAGGTCGAAAAGCATCCCTCGTTCGGGTTCCTCAGCCATTTCCTCTCATTCCTGTGCCTCGGGTTCGAGCCCCTCGCCGACCGCGGCCGATCGGCGTCTCGATCGTCCAAGTGCCCGGGCGAGCAAGATACTCAACTCGTACAGCGCAAGCAGCGGGACCATCTCGATCAGCATCGTGATCGGGTCCACCCCGGGCAGGGCGGCAGCGATCACGGCGATCAGCAGATAGGCGTAACGGCGGTTGTGCCGGAGCTGGTCGACGGTCACGATCTTGAGCCGGACCAGGGCCAGGATCACGACCGGGAGCTGGAAGACGACCCCGCCGGCGATCAGGACCATGGCGAAGAACGAGTAGTAGTCCCGCGCCCTCAGCTCGGTCTGGAACTGCTCCGAGTTGAAACTGAGCAGGAAGTCGACCGCGGCGGGCAGGACGATCAGATAGGCGAACACGACCCCGAGCACGAAGAGCAGCGGGATCGTCACCAGGACCGGGATCACGGCCCGCCGCTCCCTCGGGGAGAAGGCCGGGATCACGAAGGCGAAGAACTGGTAGGAGATGAAGGGCGATGCGAGGATGATCGCGGCGTAGAGGGAGACGGTGACCGTGGTCATGAAGGCCTCGGCCGGGGCGAGGACGATCAGGGCCCGGTCGCCCGGCGGCAGCGGATCGGCAGCCAGGTCGAGGATCAGGCTGCTCTGCCAGAAGCAGAAGCCGAAGGCGACCACGAGGGCGACGAGCGAAGCGACGATCCGCCAGCGGAGCTCGTCGAGGTGGTCGACCAGGGAGATCTCTTCGTCGTGGCCGACCGGCCGAATCCTGGACATCGCTACTTCCGTTCGCTCAGCTGCGGTCCGTCGAGCCGGACGACGCAGCCGGGACTTCCTCGACGTCCACCTCGACCGCCTCGCTCTCGGTCGGGGGAGCCTCGTCGGGAAGGTCCTCGTCGTCGTGATCGGGTTCCTGGACGCTGGAGGAGATGCTCGAGACCCCTTCACGGAACTCACGCAGTCCGCGGCCGAGCGACCGGCCGAGGTCTGGCAGCTTCCGGGGTCCGAAAACGATCAGCGCGATGATCAGGATGATCGCTATCTCGGCAATGCCGATCTGGGGAATCATCGCCTTGATCCTACTCGCAGGGGGCTCCCGGGCCCCGGAATCGGGCCTACTTGAAGTTCAGGTAGTACCGGGAGGCAGTCGGCTCGGCCTGCTCCTGATACTTCGAGGCCCGGGCGCTCGAGCCGTACGGGCTCTCGACCGGGCGGTCCATCTGCATGAAGGAGAGCTGGCCGACCGGCATCCCGTGGTAGATCGTGATCGGCAGGTTGGCGACGTTGGAGAGCTCGAGGGTGAGGTTGCCCGAGAAACCTGCGTCGACGAACCCGGCGGTCGAGTGGATCAGGAGGCCGAGCCGGCCGAGCGAGCTCTTGCCCTCGAGCCGGGCGACGAGGTCGTTCGGCAGGGTGACCTTCTCCAGCGTCTGGCCGAGCACGAACTCGCCCGGGTGGAGGATGAACGGCTCGTCGATCTCGGTCCGGACCAGCTCGGTCAGCTCCTCCATCGGCTGTTTGACGTCGATGTAGGGGTACCGGGTGTTGTTGAAGACCCGGTAGCTGGAATCGACCCGGACGTCGATACTCGAGGGCTGGATCATCTCCTCGTCGTACGGATCGACCACGATCCTTCCGGCCTCGATCTCCTCGCGGATCGTCTTGTCGCTCAGAACCATCGCGGCCGGAGTATTCCAGAGCCGGGGGCGGCCCCGCCCCGGTGCCTTCAGGAATAGCGCAGGACGACCCCGTCGGCGACCAGCTCGAGCAACTCCCGGCGGCCTTCCGGAAGCCTCGCCCCGACGAGAGCCGCCTTCGCCTCCCCGACCATGGCAACCGCCCTCGCCCGAACCTCGTCGAGCGCCCCGGTGGCCGCGATCCGGCCGGCAAGCTCCTGGGCGGAATCCCGGTCGAGGCCGTCCAGGTCGACGCCCGCCAGCTCGGGGTCCAGCCCGATCGCCACCACCACCGGCAGGGTTACGGTGCCGTCCAGCAGGTCGGTTCCGGGTGACTTGCCGGTCCGCTCCTCGGGGCCCGAGAGATCGAGTACGTCGTCGAGCATCTGAAAGGCGAGTCCGACGTCGTTGCCGAACCCGGCCAGCCGCTCGAGGTCGGGTCGCTCGCCGTCCCCATCGGCCGCCAGCCCGCCAAGCACGCAGGACGCCGAGAAGAGGCTGCCGGTCTTCAGCCGACATCGCTCGAAGTACTGGGCATCCGTCAGTCCGAGATCGCCGGTCTGGTGGCGCTGGGTCAGCTCGCCGGCGACCAGGTCCCGGGTCGTCTCGCCCAGCAGCTCGACCGCCTCGCCGTCTCCGGCCCGGGCCAGCAGCCCGAAGGCCTCGGCGAAGAGGACGTCACCCAGGTCGGTAGCCCGGGCCCGACCCGACTCGGCGAAAACGGTCGGCCTGCCCCGTCTGAGGGGTGCCCGGTCGAGCACGTCGTCGTGGACGAGGCTCGCCATGTGGATCAGCTCGACCGCGGTCGCCGACCTGATCGCCTTCTCGCCTCCCCCCGGGCCTGCCGCCAGAAGGACCAGCATCGGGCGCATCCTCTTGCCGCCGGCCCTGAGAGTCGCCGAGGCATCGGCGGCGAGCGGCCCGGTCCGGGAGGTCGCTTCGTCCAGCGAACGTTCGACCTCGCCGAGCGCGCCGGGTAGCCACTCGCCGGCGGTCTCGATGACCGCGGTTACCGGCTCGGGGGCCGCTCCTTCGGCCGTCACGCCACCCCCGAGTGGATCGCGATGATTCCGCCTGCCATCACCGTCCACCGGACCCGATCGAATCCGGCCGAGACGAGCCGGTCGGCCAGGGCATCGGCGTCGGGAAAGCTGCGGACGGAATCGGGCAGGTAGGAGTAGGCGGCCGAGTCGCCGGCCACCCGTCCGAACAGCGGCACCAGGCGGTCGAACCAGAGGGCGAAGAAGCCCTTGAGCGGCTGACGATGGGGCTGGGTGATCTCGAGGATGACCAGCCGTCCCCCCGGCCGGAGGACCCGCCGCATCTCGGCCAGGCCGCGGTCGAGATCAGCCAGGTTGCGGGCTCCGAACCCGATCGTCAGAGCATCGAAGGAATGGTCCTCGAAGGGCAGATCGAGGGCATCGGCGTTGACGAAGGAAACGGTGGCCTCGCCCTCGCCCGGTTCCTTTCTCCGGGCGATCTCGAGCATCGGCTCGGAGAAGTCGGCACCCACCACCTCGCCCGACCTCCCGACGCGTCCGGCGGCTTCGATCGCCAGGTCCCCGGTGCCGCAGCAGAGGTCGAGTACCCGGTCGCCCGGCCCGACTTCGGCCCGATCGGCCGCCCGGCGGCGCCAGGCCCGGTCGAGGCCTGCCGTCATCACGCGGTTCATCCGGTCATAGACGCCGCTGATCCGGTCGAACATCGAGTTGACCTGTCCGGCGAACTCGGCGTCGCCGCGACGGGGAGGAGTGTCAGTCACGTCCTTCGCCCTAGTCGAGCGAGGCGAGGTAGTCGGCTACCTCGTTGAGCTTCTTCTCGCCGAGACCGCGGTAGGACGGCATGATCCCGGGCCCGATCGCGACCGAGCGCTTGATCGCCGCTCTCGGGAGCATCGCGCCGATCTCGGTCAGATCGGGACCGAGGCCACCCTCGGCTCCGTTCTCACCGATGTTGTGGCAGGCGAGACAGCCGGTCTGAGCGACGATCTGGCGGCCCTGCTCGAACTCGGGCGCGGTCTCCAGCTCGATCTCGTTCGGCGAACCGGCGCTGGCGCCCATGTAGGTCAGGTAGCCCATCGCGACGATGACCAGGATGCCGGAGATCGAAGCGACCGGCCGCTTCCACGGGATCCGTTCCGGATTGCGGTCGTAGAACGGGAGCAGGATCAGAAGGATCATGCAGATGGTCGGAATGCCGACCGTGGCGAGCGGAACCAGTGCCGGGGGCTTGATCACCTTCAGCAGCTCGAAGAGGAAGAAGAAGTACCACTCGGGGCGAGGCACGTAGGTCGTCGTAGTGGGGTCGGCCTTGGGGCCCTGCTCGGCCCCCATCACGATCGCCATCAGGATCAGCACCGCGGCGACCAGGCAGAACATGACCGAATCCTTGACGATCGCGTACGGGAAGAAGGACTTGCCCTTCTTCTTCAGCTGCTCGTACTCGCGGAGGTATTCCTCCTTGTCGCGGGCCTTCACGAGTTCTCACCCCCCGTCTCCGGTGCGTCGGGACCGTCGGCCGCGGTTTCGGTCGGGTTCGCCGGTGCCTCGGGGGATCCGTTCGACTCGGCCGCCGGGGCGGTGGAGCCGTTGGTGGAGACCTCGACGTGCCCGTTGCCCGAGTGGCCGTTCAGGGAGATTTCGGCCCCATCGACCGCCGGCACACCGGCCGGGATCAGCTCGGACGGCCGGGCACCCTTCGGCCGGGTCGCGCGGACCCAGGGTGGTGCCGTAGTGCCGAGCTTGACGACCAGGAACAGGTGGGCCCCGATCAGGCCGGCGATCAGGCCGGGCACGACCAGCATGTGGAGCGCATAGAAGCGGGAAAGCGTGGTCGCACTGAAGTCCGGCCCGGCACGCAGGAAGTCGGCCAGGTATGGACCGAGAACCGGCCCGGAGGCGGTGATGTTGTTGGCGACGATCGTCGCCCAGAAGGAGCGCTGATCGAACGGCAGCAGGTAACCGGTCAGGCCCATGACCATGGTCAGGACGATCAGCACGACGCCGATCACCCAGTTCAGCTCACGGGGGTACTTGTAGGCGCCGAAGAAGAAGGTCCGGGCCATGTGGAGGAAGATCAGGATGATCATCAGGCTGGCGCCCCACTTGTGCAGGCCGCGGACGAACTCGCCGAGGAAGACGTCGTTGGTTATGTGACTGATCGAGGCGTAGGCCTGGGTGGCCGAGGGCACGTAGTACATCGCCAGGAAGACCCCGGTGATCGCCTGCATCGCGAAGATGAACATGACCGAGGAGCCGAGGGTGTAGAACCAGTTCGTTCCCTTGGGAACCTTCCTCGACAGCATCGCCGTGTAGATGCCGGTGCCGTTGACCCGCTCGTCGAGCCAGTCGGTGGTGTTCTTCGCGGCCGCCGTACCGTGGTGGACGGTCAGTTCCTTCGCCTTGGCGACCTTCTCGGCCCTGGTCGGCACGGCTCCGTTCGAATCTTCCGGCGCGGCTCCGTTTCCGTTCGAGTCTCCTTCGCCGGGGGCGGCTTCCTTGTTCCTGCCGGGAATCGGGATCTTCAGTGCCATTTGGTCTCTTGCCTCCGGTCAGTCAGCCGATCAGCTGGGTGGCGGGGGAACGGTCGGTCGGGGTGGGTACAGATACTCCCAGATCCCGCCGGTGAACTCGCCAGGATCGCGGGTCCGGACCGGCTTGAGCTGGTTGGTGACGGAATAACGGGGACCGAGTTCGACGAAGCCGTTGCGAACCCTGGTCTGGAACCGGTCGAGAGGGCGGACCGGAGGGCCGCCGATCCGCTCGCCGATGAAGTCGTAGACCCCGCCGTGGCAGGGACAGATGAAGTTGCGTGCCGCCTGGACGAACCGGACCGG
The DNA here is from genome assembly GCA_032119635.1 of Solirubrobacterales bacterium. Classification (GTDB taxonomy): domain Bacteria; phylum Actinomycetota; class Thermoleophilia; order Solirubrobacterales; family 70-9; genus 67-14. The sequence continues at coordinate 1,922 of JAUMBO010000175.1, read as the reverse complement.
GCAGCCCAGGTGGGCGCAGCGGGTCGAAATCGCGACGTAGCCGTTCGGGTCCTCGCCCTCGATGTCCGGCGATCCCTGGCGCACGTAGGCCGTCGTCTTACCGGCCTCGCCGATCCCGGGGGTCTCGGTGAACACGACGGTCCGGTAGTTATCGCGATCGAAGTCCCCTGTCGTTCCGACCGCCTCCCACCGCTCCTCGCCCGCGGTGAAGACCGGGGCGACGGCGAATCCGACCACCGGCAGGACGACGGCCGCCCCGGCCAGGCCGCCGAGCGCGGCGCTGCCGACGACGAAGGCCTTCCGGCGGGTCATCGACTCGCCCTCGAAGTAGCCACGCGGTTGGGCGGGCGGAAGCTCGGGAGCCGAGTCCGACCGGCCTGCGCCGTTCTTTTCCGTTTCGTCTGCCACTGGTCCGGGGGCGATGACCGCGTTGCCCTAGCGGGCTTCGTCGACCATCTGGAACAGGGATTGTAGAGCGTCCACCGCCCGGCCGAAGGCTCCATCGGCCCCGGCCGGGGAAGCGCTCGCGGATGCCGCTTCGAGCAGCAGGCTGCCGTCACGGTCCGTGCCGTCCACTAGCTGCCCGAGAGCCGAGTACCGAGCCCCGGCGGAAGGCTCCCCGAGGGCGAGTGCCTGGGCGACCCAGAGCGCCACGAGCGCCGTCTGGCGACCTTCCGACGCGAGGCCGGCCGCCACCCCGATCAGGTCGGCGAGGATGCGGACCGATTCCGTCTCCCCGGCCTGGGCAACGGCCCGCAGGCCGAGCGCGTAGAGCAGGTCGCCGGTCAGAAGGGCCCGGTCGCCGTCACCGGTCGTAAACAGCCTCGGGATCCCCTGGTGACAGAGGAACCCCTCGAAGACGGCCTCGACCGCGAAGGCGGCCTGGTCCCTCGACGCGGGATCCGGTGCCCCGGCCAGCACTAGCTCAGCCAGGACCGGACCGGAGTCGGCGCCTGGAGACCACTCAACCGGGGCCCGAGCCGCGGCGGCCTCGGTCCTGAGTCGCTCGTGGAACTGGATCGAACCGGCGCCGTGAGCGCTCTCGCTGGTGTGCCCGGAAGATGCCAACCCGACGGAGTCTAGGCGGGCCCGGTCGGCGGGGCCGCGCTAGGTTCAGGCCGTGGACCTGCTGTTCATCGGCGATGTCGTCTCCTCGGCCGGCCGGCGCGGCCTGGCTGCGACGCTGCCCTTGCTGAAGGAGCGGTTCGGGCCCGACCTGACCGTCGTCAACGGCGAGAATGCGGCCGGAGGGGTCGGGATCACCGAGGGCACCGCAGACGACCTGTTCGAAGCCGGGGCTGATCTGATCACCCTCGGAAACCACGCTTACCGGCGACGCGAGGCCTGGGACTGGCTCGACCGGGAAGAGCGGGTGCTCAGGCCGGCCAACTTCCGGAAATCGAACCCGGGGCGAGGGTTCGCGCTGGTCGAAGCCGGCGGGATGACGGTCGGCGTGGTCAACCTGATCGGCAGGATCGGGCTCGATGCGGCCGTCTCGCCGTTCGACGAGGCCGACCGCCTGCTCGACGGGCCGCTCGAGTCGGCAGACGCGGTGATGGTCGACTTCCACGCCGAGGTGACCAGTGAGAAGGTCGCTCTCGGCTGGTACCTCGACGGCCGGGTCTCGGCCGTACTCGGGACCCACACGCACGTCCCGACCGCCGACGGGAGGGTCCTGCCCGACGGCACGGCCTTCGTCAGCGACGTGGGCATGACCGGCTCGCGGAACGGGGTCCTCGGGGTGAACCGGGAGACGGTGATCGAGCGGATGCGGACCGGGCTCCCCCACCGCTTCGACGACGCCGAAGGCGACGTCTGGGTCATGGGGGCCGCCGTACAGGTGAGCGACGACGGCAGGGCCGGGGGGATCGAGACCTTTCAGGTCCCGGCGGAAGACTGAAGCGCCGTTTCCGGCACCGGCT
>JAUMBO010000174.1:0-8435 GCA_032119635.1 Solirubrobacterales bacterium | reverse complement strand
TGGCTCGTCCAGCCGGCGGCCTGCCGGGCTGAGCAGGATCGTCCGGGGTCGCTCACCGTCCCCGTAGAGGCCCCGCAGCGCCGCATCGACGACGTCGACCCGGATCACCATCCCCGAGCCACCGCCGTAGGGGGCGTCGTCGACCCTGCCACCCTTGATCGGCGTCCAGGTGCGGTAGTCGTGGACCTCGAAACACGAGCCGGCCTCGGCCGCCTTGCGAAACGTCCTCTGGCCGAGCAGCCAATCGAAAGCCTCGGGAAAGAGCGTGAAAACGTCGAACCGCACCGGGCGGCTCCCTCCTAGTCGAGGATGTCGACCAGAACGCGCCGGTCGTCGTGGGAGGCAGCCCGGGCGATCGTCCTGAGGGCTTTCGCGACCCTTCCGCCGCGCCCGATCACCCGGCCGAGGTCGTCCTCCGCCACCGTCACCTCGAAGACCAGGTCGCCGTCCTCTTCGATCTCGTCGACCCGGACCGCGTCGCTCTCGTCGACCAGGGCCCGAACCATGAACAGGAGCATCTCCTGCACCGCTCCGTCAGCTCCCGTGCGCGTCGATTCCCTTGATCCTCAGCAGACCGGCGACCCTGCGGGTCGGCCGTGCTCCCTGCGCCAGCCAGTAACGCGCCCGCTCCTCGTCGACTTCGATCGTCGAAGGTTCGGTCTGGGCGTTGTACTGACCGATCGTCTCGATGTTGCGACCGTCCCTCGGGGAGCGGCGGTCGGCGACGACGATGCGCCAGATCGGGTTCTTCTTCGAACCCACACGCTTGAGCCTGATTCGGACCATTGGACGGGCAACCTTACAGGGTCTCAGCGCCTGCGCACCCGCGGGCGGGGCGGCTTGCCGGCCGCCTTTGCGAGCGCCTCCGGGTCGAGCGCACCTCCGGAAGCGACCTGCTTCATCAGCCGTCTCATCTGGCCGAACTGCTTGACCAGGTTGTTGACCTGCTGGATCGTGGTCCCGGAGCCGTTCGCGATCCGGCGCCGCCTCGAACCCTTGACCAGCTCCGGCCGCTGCCTCTCTTCCGGGGTCATCGAGAGGATGATCGCCTCGACCCGGTCGAGCTCACGCTCGTCGACATCGGCCTCCTTCAACTGCTTCATCTGGCCCATGCCGGGCATCATCCCGAGCAGCGACCCGAGCGGGCCCATCTTCCGAACCTGACGCATCTGAGTGAGGAAGTCCTCGAGCGTGAGGCCATCGGAGGCCATCTTCTCCTGTAACGCCTCGGCATCCTCGAGGTCTACCTCGCGCTCAGCCTTCTCTACCAGGCTGAGGATGTCCCCCATCCCGAGGATCCGACCGGCCATCCGGTCCGGGTGGAACCGGTCGAAAGCCTCGAGCTTCTCGCCGGTCGAGGCGAACAGGATCGGGCTCCCGGTGACCGCCCGGACCGAGAGCGCCGCGCCGCCCCGGGAATCACCGTCAAGCTTGGTCAGGACCACGCCGTCGACCCCGACCGCCTCGGAGAAGGCCTCGGCGACGGCTACGGCGTCCTGGCCGGTCATCGAGTCGACGACCAGGAGCACGTCATGAGGCCGGACCGCCTTCCGGATCGCAGTCAGCTCGTCCATCAGCTCCCGGTCCACGTCGAGCCTGCCGGCCGTATCGACGATCAGTACGTCGAGACCGGCCTCGGTCGCCTCGTCCCTGGCCTCCGAGGCGACCGCGACCGGGTCGGTGGCGTCCGGCCGGGTGATCACCTTCGCTCCGGCCTGCCCGCCGATCGTGACCAGCTGCTCGATCGCGGCCGGTCTCTGGAGGTCGCAGGCCGCGATGCCGACCTTCTTTCCGTCTTCGGCGAGCATCCACGCCAGCTTGGCCGAGGCCGTCGTCTTGCCCGAACCCTGGAGGCCGGCCATCAGGATCACCGTCAGGCCGTCGGCGTTGATCGCAATCTCGCGACCGCTTCCGCCCATCAGCTCGGTCAGCTGGTCGTTGACCACCTTGACCACCTGCTGACCGGGGTCGACGCTGCCGGTCACCTCGCTGGTCAGGCAGCGCTCACGTACCCCCTCGGTGAACTGCTTGACGACCTTGAAGTTGACGTCGGCTTCGAGCAGGGCGAGTCGGATCTCGCGCATCGCGACATCGACGTCGTCCTCGGTGATCCGGCCCTTCCTGCCGAGCGGGTCGAGAGCAGTCCTCAGTCGTTCCGAAAGCTGGTCGAACATCGAACGGAGGGTAGCGCCCGGCCGCCGGCCTGACCCAGGTTCAGACGTCCGGCTCGAGCAGGGCCCGGGCGAAGTCTCCGGGGTCGAAGGGGCGCAGGTCCCTCATGTCCTCGCCCAGGCCGACCATCCGAATCGGAATACCCAGCTCGGAGGCGATCGCCAGGGCTATGCCGCCCTTGGCAGAGCCGTCCAGCTTGGTCAGGACCACCCCGTCGACCTCGACCGCGTCGAGGAACGAGCGGGCCTGGCGGAGGCCGTTCTGCCCGGTCGTTGCGTCGATCGTGATCAGGGTTCCATGCGGTGCGCCCGGCGCCTCCCGCTCGACCACCCTGCGCACCTTGGCCAGCTCGTCCATCAGGCTCTTCTCGGTCTGAAGCCGGCCGGCCGTGTCGACGATCACCAGGTCAGCCCCACGCGCACGACCGGCCGCGATCGCGTCGAAGGCGACCGCCCCGGGGTCGGCACCCTGCTGGGACCTGACGATGCCGGCCCCGGCCCGCCCGGCCCACGCCTCGAGCTGTTCCCCGGCGGCAGCCCGGTAGGTGTCGGCAGCGCCGAGGATCACTGAGAGTCCGAACTCCTCCTTCAGCCGCCAGGCCAGCTTGCCGGCCGAGGTGGTCTTGCCGCTGCCGTTCACCCCGGTCATCAGGAGCACCGAGGGATCGCCGTCGAGCACGATCGGGCCCGAATCGGTCGAGGCGATCTCGGCAAGAAGCGCTTCCAGCCGTTCACGGACGGCTTCGGGCGTGGCTGCGACCTCTCCGGTGTCGACCTCGCCCTCCAGCCGGGCCACGACCTCGGCGGTGACCGGCACCCCGGCGTCGGCCATGATCAGGGCCTCCTCCAGCCGCTCCCAGGTCGAGGAGTCGATCCGCTCGAAGAGGCTCGGCCCGAGCTCCGAGGCGAGCGCCCGGCGACTGCGGGTGAGCGATTCCCGAAGCCGGGCGAAGGCCCCCTTCTTCCCGCCGTCCTCGTCACCGTCCGCCTCAGGGGCGGGAGCACCGGCTCCGGCCGTTCCGGCCTCGAAGAGGTCGGTCCAGGTCGTGCTCACCGCGGACCCGCCCGCTCAGGCCGCGCGGTCGAGCCGTTCCTCCACCCCGGAGTCGACCCGGGACTCCCCGTCCTTCGCCGGCGGCAGTCGTCGGGAGACGACCCGGGTTATCCCGTCGCCCCCCATGCTCGCGCCGTAGAGGACGTCGGCCGCGTCCATGGTCAGCTTCTGATGGGTGACGATGATGAACTGGGTCCGCTCCGAAAACTCCCTGACCAGCTCGAGGAAGCGGGCGATGTTGGCGTCGTCGAGCGCCGCCTCGACCTCGTCGAGGATGTAGAAGGGGCAGGGCCGTGCGAGGAAGACGGCGAAGACGAAGCCGAGCGCGGTCATCGCCTTCTCGCCGCCAGAGAGCAGCCTCATCTGCCGCGTCTTCTTGCCCTTCGGCGTCACCTCGAGCTCGACCCCGAAACGGGGCTCGCCCGGAGCCGGGCCTTCGTCGTCGCCTTCCTCCGCCTCGACCTCTTCACCGTCGTCGGCCGCGGCCGGAGCGGCCTCGAGCTCGACCTTCCTCAGCCTGCCCGAACCACCCGGGAAGAGGTGGGCGATCACTTCCTCGAAGTTCGCCGCCGCGGCTTCGAAGGTCTGCTCGAAGGAGCGGGACATCTCGGCATCGATGTCCTTGATCACGTCTTCCAGCTCCCGCAGCGCCCGCTCGGCGTCCTCGCGCTGCTCGACCAGGGACGCGTGATGCTCCTGAGCCTCCTCGTACTCGCGCTGGGCGAGCGGATTGACCGGACCGATCCGCTCCCTCCTGCGGGCCAGCGCCTCGAGCCTCCGCTCGATCGTCGCCCGCTCCTCGTCTTCGATCGGCTCGGTCGCCGCCTCGATCGCCTCCCCGAGCCGGGTCTCGATGCGCTCGATCTCGGCCACCCGCTCGGCCCGGCGGTTGTCGAGCTGGGTCGCATCGACCTCGGCCTCGGTCAGCTCCTCGGCAACCTTCCTCAGCTCGGCCTGGATCTCGACCTCTTCGTCGGAGCAGCTGCGGAGTTCGGCCGCGATCTCGTCCGCCTCGTCGGAGTCGCCGCCGACCGCGATCCGTTCGGCAGCCCCGACCCGGGATGCGATCGCCTCGGCCACCTCGGTCGCGGCACCTGCAAGTCCCGAGATGGTCGCCGCCAGCCCCTCGGCAGCCTCCAGTCGCTCGGCCAGCCTCTCCCGGTGGCGTTCGCCGAGCAGGCTCTCAGCCCGCCGCGCATGGTCCTGGGCCGTCCGGGTCCCCTCGTGGACCTCGGCAAGTCCGGCCAGACGGTCGGTCTCCGAACCTTCCGCCCCGGCTCTTGCCAGGCCCCGACCGGCTCGCTCGATTCCCAGCTCCACCTCGCCCAGCTCGACGACCAGCCGGCGGGCCCGGTCCGTCTCACCGGCCGTCCCCTCGAGGTCGAAGGAGAGCGGCTCGAGTTCGCGCTTGAGCAGCTCGATCCCGGGCTCGAGCGACCGGCCTCGCTCCGCGATCGAAACGGTCGCCAGGTGGACCTTCTCCCTGGCACCCCGCAGGCCGTTCAGCGTTTCCCACAGCTCGCTACGCATCCGATCCCGATCGGCGAACCGCTCCTCGGCAGCCAGGCGACGCTCCGAAACCTTGCCGAGCCGCGTCTCGAGGCCGCTCCTCCGGCCACGCGCCCGCTCGGCCCGCTCCCTGGCGGCATCGAGCCGGTCCTGGCCGAACCTGACCTCTTCGGAGATCAGCCGGGCCTTGAGGCCCAGCTCCTCGCGCTCGATCCGGGCCCCGATCTCGGCCGCGTTGGCCTGCTCCTTGAGCGGCCGGAGCGCCCGCTTCGCCTCCCGTTCGACGTCGAGCGCCCGGGAGAGGTTCTCGCGGGTCGCCTTCAGCTTGAGCTCCGAGCGGCGGCGACGGCGGCGGAACTTGCCCAGTCCGGCAGCCTCCTCGATCAGCAGGCGGCGCTGGGCCGGCTTCGAGCCGACGATCGAATCGACCTGACCCTGGCTGATCACCGAATGCATCTCCTTGCCGAGGTTCGCGTCGGACAGGACCTCGATCACGTCGACCAGTCGACAGCGGGCGCCGTTCAACCGGTACTCGCCCTCGCCGTCCCGGGTCAACTTCCGGCTGATCGAGATCTCGGCGAACTCGGAGCCCTCCGGCGCCTCGAACACGACCTCGACCTCGGCCGATGAGCGGGCTCCGAGGGAGCCACCGCCCTCCGAGATCACATCCTGCATGGTCACCCCGCGGACCGCGGCCGGACTCTGCTCGCCGAGCGCCCAGAGCACGGCATCGGTGATGTTCGACTTGCCCGAGCCGTTCGGCCCGATGATCACGGAGACTCCGGGCGAGAACTCGAGGGCAGTCTTCTCGGGAAATGACTTGAAACCGTCTATCGAAAGCGATTTGAGGAACACAGGCGCCTAAGGCTTACGGTCGGGTCGGACGGCACACCAAGCCCAGAGCAGCACTCCCGGGGAGGGGCGCAGGACCTCGCTCACCGGCCATCCCGCTCGAGTGTCGCCAGGCCCGCCTCGGCGGCCGCCTGTCCGGCGGACTTCTTGCTCCGGCCGGAGCCCCGGCCGACCTCCCTCCCCCCGACGAGCGCGGCGACCTCGTAGGTCCGGTCGTGAGGCGGGCCCTCGGTCGAGACGACCTCGTAATCGACCTTCTCGCCGCGGGTCGCCAGCAGCTCCTGGATCGCCGACTTGAAGTCCGTCCTGTTCGCCTGCACTTCCTCGATCCTCGGGCCGAATGCGTTCGCCACGGCTGCCGCGGTGCGCTCGAACCCGAACTCGATGAAGCAGGCCCCGATCATCGCCTCGGTCACCTCCGGCAGGGGCCGCTCGGCGGCCAGCAGGGACGCTGCCGAGGTGTGGCTTCCGTCCCGATCGTCCGGCTCGGCCTCCCGCAGGAGTTCCGGGATCCCGATCACCTCGCCGACCTCGGCGCAGGCCGGCCCACTTACCGCCTGATTGAGGATCTTGGTCAGCTCGCCCGCGTCCATGGTCGGATGTTCGGCATGGAGGACGGTGGCGACCGAAAGCCCGAGCACGCTGTCGCCGAGAAAGGCGAGCCGCTCGTAGGAGGCGAGCCGGTCGGCCGTCCACGAGGAGTGTCTGAGCGCCTCGGCCCTCCGCTCGGACGGAAGTCTCCCGATCAGGTCGCGGAGCGACTCCGCCCCGCGACCGGGGCGGGTCCTGCCGGAGCCGCGCTTACGAACCCGCTTTGACCAGGACAAAGTCGATCGCGTCCTTCACCGTCTCGATCTCACCCGCCTCCTGCTCGGAGACGGAGATTTCGTAGCGGTCCTCGAGCTCCATCACCAGCTCGTACAGATCGAGCGAGTCGGCATCGAAATCCTCCCGGAAGCGCGAGTTCTCCGTGATCCGGGCAGGGTCGAGATCGAGTTCCTCGGCGAGGTGGCTCCGGACGAGATCCATGACTTCGGACCGATCCATTCCCTGTTCCTATCAGCTGGGCTCCTCGGAAGGGCCGGAATCGGCACCTCCCGGGGCGGTCCTCTGGTCGAGGCCGGAGGCCCGTAGCATCGCTGCGGTGCGGCCCGGCGCGTCGGCCTGTACCGAGGCGGCCGCGAGCCGGACTGCATTGGCGACCCCGTCCGGTCCCGAGCCGCCATGGCCGACCACGGCCACCTGCCGAAGACCGAGCATCAGCGCTCCTCCGGTCGTGTCGGGATGGAGATCACGGCGCAGACCGCCGAGGGCAGGCCTGAGCAGCAGCCCGCCCGCCGCGGCCAGCGGGTTCGAGCGGGCAGCCTCCCTGATTCCGCCGGTCACCCTCCGGACCGCACCTTCCATCGCCTTCAGCACGGCGTTCCCGGTGAACCCGTCGGTCACCACCACGTCGGCGCTCGCATCGGGGATGTCGTTTCCCTCGACGTTGCCGACGAACCGAAATGGTGGAGGCCCGCCCTTCGGGTCCGCCGTCGCGAGGGCCTCGAGCCGTCCCCAGGCCTCGATCTCGACCGGGCGGCCCTTCCCTCTTTCCTCGCCGACCGAGAGCAGGCCGACCTCGGGCATTTCGATCCCCTTGACCGCCGACATGAAGGAGGCTCCGAGGCAGGCGAACTGGACCAGGTGAAGCGCCCGGACCTCGACGTTGGCCCCGACGTCGAGGAAGAGGACGGTCCGGCCGGGCAGTGGCACCTGGGCGGCCAGGGCTGGCCGCTTGACTCCCTTGATCCGCTTCAGGCCGAAGGTCGCGGCAGCCATCGTCGCCCCGGTCGAACCGAGGCTGACGACCGCCCCGGAGTGGCCCTCGGAGACGTCGGCGACCGCCCTGACCACCGAGGCCTCCGGTCGGGTCCGGACCGCCGGGACGGGGTCTTCCTCGTTGGCGATCCACTCGGACGACTCGAACAGCTCGATCCCTGAGTCACCGCCCAGGAGCGAGGCGAGAGGCTCGGTTGGACCGAACACCCGGATCGATATCCCGTCGGCGGCCGCCTTTCGGGCGCCCTCCGCCATTACCTCGAAACCGCCCTCGACCCCGAAGCCGTCGAGTGCGACGACCGGTCCGGTCGGGGACAACTACTCGTCCGTGGCCGGCTCGGTCGGCTCCGGCCCGGCAACCGGGGGAGCGACTACCTGACGCCCGGCGTACTCGCCACAGGTCGGGCAGACCCGGTGGGGCAGGCGGGGCGAATAACACTTTGGGCAGAGGTTCGTGCGAGCCTTCGCTGCCTTATGGGTGGCCCGGCGACGGTCGCGACGGGCGCTGGAAGTCCTCTTCTTCGGTACGGCCATGGCCGGAGAGTCTAGGGCAAGTGGGTCGGCGACAGGCCCGGAGCGTCCCGGCCGGCCCAGCTCACCCGAGCTCGCGCAGCTTCGCCCAGCGGGGATCCCCCTCGTCGCCGTGGCGGTGTGCCTCGGGATCGGCGCCGGCCAGGCTCTCGCCGCAGTACGGGCAGAGACCGGGGCAGTCGGGGTGGCAGAGGATCCGGTCGGGCAGCGCGAGGATCAGCGCGTCGCGCGCCCAGGAGCCGAGGGCGAGGGTCGATCCGTCATCGACGTACGGCGAGCCCGCCTCGGGCCCCTCGCCGGTCGGTCCGTCGTCGCCCCGGTCGAAGGTCGCGTCGGGCTGGTCCACCTCCCTGGCATCGACTGCGACCGTGACCTCGGCCGGCTCGAGACACCTAAAGCAGGGCCCGGCGAGGCCGGCATCGAACCGGAGCCTCAGGGCGTGACCCGAGCTGGTCCGGGAGACGTCGAGCCGGAACGGCACCTCAGAAGGGACCACG
>JAUMBO010000173.1:0-1797 GCA_032119635.1 Solirubrobacterales bacterium | reverse complement strand
CACGGTGGTCGACGCGAACTGCCCGAGTCAGGGGAACAGTGACGGAACCCTCCCGGGCAACAATGGCGGCGAGTGCGGGGACACCTTCCCCTACAACTCCCTGATCACGAACGGGATGAGGTCTCTCACCTACGGAGTCGACAACTCGTGCTGCGGCGGTGGCGACAGGCTCGACGACCTCTCCCCTGAGTCGCTGGCTTCGTTCGACCACCACATCGATCACATCCTGACCGACTCGCCGGGGCTCTTCACCAGGGTCGGCCCGAGCATCGCCACCGGAACGAAGCCGTTCAGGACCAAGGCGCAGTCGGCGATCGGGCCGTACTTCGGCTCCGATCATGGTGGAGTCGCGCAGCGAGTTCGCCTCAGGTAGTCCCGGCTCCCGGCAACCGCACCGACCACTACTGGCGCCTCGGGACCGGGGCCGCTCGGTCCGTCCATTCCTACTCGATAACCCCGGGCAGCTCCCGGGGGCGCGATGTTCGGCGCCGACGCTTGCAATGCCCGCCAAAACCTGCTATAAACTGACTTAGATTTGTTGCTTCGCCCATTCGTAGGTCGGAGAAGTGGCTTCACGTAAGGCCATGAGCCACTTCCAGGTGCCGGCTCGAAGTACGACCGTCCGGCGGATACCTGAACGGTGCGAGGCAGGGGGTCCGAACGGCCCCCCTTTTTGGCCCTTATATAGAGAAGCGATACGGAACAGGAGATATGACAGTGGGAAAGACGATAGGAATCGACCTCGGAACGACCAATTCATGCGTCGCCGTCTTCGAAGGTGGCGAGCCCGAGGTCCTGGAGAACTCAGAAGGCGGCCGCACCACCCCCTCGGTGGTCGCCTTCAACGACAAGGGTGAGCGGCTGGTCGGCACGGTGGCCAAGCGCCAGGCCGTCATGAACCCCGAGAACACGATCTTCTCGATCAAGAGATTCATGGGACGCAAGGAGGCCGAGGTCGGCGAAGAGGAGACGATCGTCCCCTACGAGGTCGTCGCCGGGCCGAACGGCGACGTCCGGGTCGAAGTCCGGGGCGAGCAGTATTCGCCGCCGGAGATCAGCGCGATGATCCTCCAGAAGCTGAAGTCCGACGCCGAGGCGAAGCTCGGCGAAACGGTCGACGCGGCGGTGATCACCGTCCCGGCCTACTTCAACGACGACCAGCGGCAGGCGACCAAGGACGCCGGCAAGATCGCCGGCCTCGAAGTCAAGCGGATCATCAACGAGCCGACCGCGGCATCGCTCGCATACGGACTCGACAAGGAGGCGACCGACCAGGCGATCCTGGTCTTCGACCTCGGCGGCGGGACGTTCGACGTCTCGGTGCTCGAGATCGGCGACGGCGTCTTCGAGGTGAAGTCGACCGCCGGTGACAACCACCTCGGCGGTGACAACTTCGACAAGGCGATCGTCGAGTGGCTGGTCGCCGAGTTCAAGAAGGACCAGGGAGTCGACCTGGCCCAGGACAAGAACTCGCTCCAGCGCCTCTACGAGGCGGCCGAGAAGGCGAAGATCGAGCTCTCCTCGGCCCAGGAGACCCAGATCAACATCCCGTTCATCACGGCGGTCGAGGGCCAGCCCAAGCACCTCGACGTCAAGCTGACCCGGTCGAAGCTGAACGAACTGACCGCCGAGCTGATCGAGCGGGTGGTGGGACCGGTCAAGCAGGCCCTAGCCGACGCCGGCGACGTCAACGTGGACCATGTGGTTCTGGTCGGCGGGATGACCCGGATGCCGGCGGTGCGCGACAAGGTCACAGAGTTGACCGGCAAGGAGCCCCACCAGGGCGTCAACCCGGAC
>JAUMBO010000172.1:0-4713 GCA_032119635.1 Solirubrobacterales bacterium | reverse complement strand
CTATCCCTTCACGACCCTCGAGCCTGCTCTCGGGACCCTCGAGTCCGATGACCGGCAGATCGTGATCGCCGACATCCCGGGACTGATCGAGGGAGCAGCCGATGGTCACGGCCTCGGCCACGAATTCCTCGCCCACGTCGAGCGTTGCTCGGTCCTTGCTCACGTGGTGGATCCGACCGTCCCCGACTCCGACCCATTGGCCGACTACCGGACGGTCAGGGGCGAGCTCGCCGGCTACGGTGCCGGACTCGACCGCCTGCCCGAGCTGGTGGTCCTCTCGAAGGCCGACCTGGTCGAGGAGGGGGAGGCGACCCGGCTGGCGTCCGAGTGGACCGAGGAACTCGGAGACTCCGTGCTCGGGGTGTACCCGGTCTCTTCGGCGACCGGTTTCGGGCTGGGCGAGCTGCGGGCCGCCCTGCTGGGTGCAGTCCCCGAGATCGTGTCCGAGCCGGCAGGAAACGGCGCCGGACCGGCAGGCGCTGCGGGCGACTTCGAGGGGGAGTACGCGGTCTACCGGCCGGCCGGTGAGGGCGGTTTCTCGATCTCGGCCGAAGATGAAGGGTCGTTCCGGATCGAGGGCCGGGGAATCGAAGCTCTATTCGAGCGGTTCGACATGAATAACGAAGAGGCACTCGCCTACCTCGAGTCGAGGTTGCGGGAGATCGGGGTGATCGCTGCCCTCGAGCGGGCCGGGTTCGAGCCCGGCGACGAGGTCCGAGTCGGGGAGCTGGAGTTCGACCTGCTCTGACCGCACGGCCCTCCGCCGTCGATCATCTACGCTGGCCGCTCGATGACCCTGGTGGTGAAACTCGGTTCCTCGATTGTCGCCGACGATCGGGGTGGACTCCGGAGCGAGGTGCTCGATTCGGTCTGCTCGCAGGCGGCTGCGCTCGCCTCGGGCGGAGAGTCGCTCGTCCTGGTCACATCCGGTTCGATCGCGATGGGGATCACCTGGATGGAGATGGAGGCGAGGCCCAGGTCGATCGATGAGCTCCAGGCCGCCTCGGCGGTCGGCCAGGGGCCGCTCTTCAACGAGTACGGGGAGCGACTCGGGAAAGATGGGCTCCCGGCCGCCCAGGTCCTCCTGACCGCGAGCGACGTCGCCAACCGGGCCAGTTACCTGAACGCTCGCCAGACGCTGCGCCGCCTGCTCGAGTGGGGAGTGATTCCGGTCGTCAACGAGAACGACACCACGGCAACCGACGAGATCACCTTTGGTGACAACGACTTCCTCGCTGCCCAGGTGGCGATCATGCTCGAGGCCCGCCTGCTCGTCCTGCTGACCGACATCGAGGGTCTCTATACGGCCGACCCCGGCGCTGACCCCTCGGCTGAGCTGGTCCGGGTGGTCGAGGACTTCTCCGGGCTGGCAGGGATGGAGATCGGTGACCGGACCTCGGTGTTCGGCAGTGGTGGCATGCGAAGTAAGGTCGCAGCGGCCGAGATGGCGACCAGGGCCGGTGTCGAGGTGAGGATCTGCGACGGAACGACCGACGGCACGCTCTCCGACGCCGTCGCCGGCCGTGAAGTCGGGACCGGCTTCCCTCCGTCGGCACAGAAGGAGTCGGGCTTCAAGCTCTGGCTGCTCTATGCCAAGCCGGCCAGCGGCGGACTCTCGATCGACGAGGGGGCGGCCCGGGTCCTCCGGGAGACCGGCTCGAGCCTCCTGCCCGTCGGGGTCACTGGCGTGGAGGGCGAATTCGAGGCAGGCGACGCGGTAGAGGTGTGCCTCGACGGCGCGACCGTCGGCAAGGGAATCGCGAACTTCTCCTCGGTCGAGGTCGAAAAGATCGCCGGCAAGCGAAGCGAAGAGGTCCTCGCGCTGATTCCGGATGGGCCTGAGGAAGTCATCCATCGGGACAAGTTCGTCCTGGCCTGAGTCGGACCCGGCCCGTCCTTCCGGCTACGATTGCCCCATGGAAGCCGCTTCGAGCAACATCGAGGCCCTCTGTGCGGATGCCTCCCGGGCCTCCCGCCTGCTCGCGGCCGCCCCTCCCGACCGGCGTGACACGGCCCTGACCGCGATCGCCGAAGGTCTCCGGCAGCGGACTGCGGACATCCTTGAGGCCAACCGGGCCGATCTCGACGACGAGCGTGCCGAGGGGCTCACCACCGCCCTCAGGGACCGGCTCGCGCTCGACGACGGGCGGATCGAGGCGATGGCCGAGGGCGTGGAGCAGGTACGGGATCTCGAGGATCCGCTCGGCGAGGTCCTCGAAGAGAAGACCCTCGCCAGTGGCCTCAGGCTGGAGAAGGTCAGGGTCCCTCTTGGGGTCGTGGCGGTGGTCTACGAGGCGAGGCCGAACGTGACGATCGACTGCTCGGCCCTGACGATCAAGAGTGGCAACGCCCTCGTCCTCAGGGGATCCTCCTACGCCGAACGGACCAACTCGGCCCTTGCCGAAGTGGTTCGCGAGGCCCTGGCCGGGGCAGACCTGCCCGTGGATGCGGTCGTGCTCGCGACTGGCGGCGGCCGCGAGGCACTCGCCGACCTCGCCACCCGAGAGGCGGAGATCGATCTCCTCATACCGCGAGGTGGCGAAGGCCTGAAAGCCGCCCTCAAGGAGGTGGCGACCGTTCCGGTGATCTACGCGGCCTCCGGAAACTGCCACGTCTACATCCACGAAGGTGCCGACTTCGAGATGGCCCGTGCGATCGCCGTCAATGCCAAGGTGAACCGGCCCGGAGTCTGTAACGCGGCCGAGACCCTGCTGGTCGACCGGGCGATCGCGGCCGACTTCCTGCCGCTGGTTCTGGCCGACCTGGCCTCTGAGGGGGTCGAACTGGTCGGCGACGAGACCACGGTCGAGCTGTCCGGTGGGAACGAGGTCGGAGAGGCGACCGACCAGGACTGGGATACCGAGTACCTCGACCTGAAGCTCGCGGTCGGGGTTGTCGACGGACTCGAAGCCGCGATCGACCACGTCAACGACCACGGTAGTGGCCACTCCGAGGCGATCGTAACCTCGTCGGACGAGGCGGCCGGGAAGTTCTGCCGCGACGTCGACGCCGCGGCCGTCTACGTGAACGCCTCGACTAGGTTCACCGATGGCTTCGAGTACGGGATGGGGGCCGAGATCGGCAACTCGACCCAGAAGCTCCACGCCCGCGGGCCGATTGGCCTCCGCGAGCTGACGACCTACAAGTACGTCGTTCGGGGAGACGGCCAGGTACGTGTCTGAACCGGCGGGCCGGACCGGGATCTTCGGCTCGGCCTTCAACCCCCCTCACATCGGTCATGTGCTGGTGGTCGCCGAGGGTCGGTGGCGACTCGGGCTCGACCGGGTACTGATCGTGCCGACCGGGGAGCCCTACCACAAGGAGGGAGGGCTGGATCCCGGAAAGGAGGCGAGGCTCGAGATGGCCGGACTCGCCTTCCAGGACGAACCGGGCTGCGAGGTCCTGCCGGTCGAGATCGAGAGGTCCGGCCCGACCTACACCGCCGACACGATCGCCGAGCTGGTGGCCGACCGGCCGGGACTCGATCCCGTCCTCCTTCTGGGGGCCGATGCCGCCCTCGGGCTGCCGGGCTGGGAGCGGGTGGAGCCGCTGCTCGAAGAGACCGGGATCGCCGTAGCCCCGCGTTCGGGAATCGACCCGTCCGAGGTCGAAGAGACCGTCCGGGCGATCCGTCCCGATGCCCGGATCTCCTTCTTCGAGATGCCGAGGGTCGACATCACGGCCACCCTGATCCGGGAGCGCATCGAGTCCGGCAGCCCCTTCGAGCAGCTGGTCCCCCAACGGGTCTCGGCCGTGATCCAGGAGCGGGGCTACTACCGTGGCTGAGTCCCGGCGCCCCCAGGACTCGCGGGAGTTGGCCGAGGAACTCGCCCGGGCCGCCGTGGCGAAGCTCGCCTCCGAGGTCGCCGTGCTCGACATGCGGGAACTCGTCTCCTACACCGACTACCTGGTCATCTGCTCGGCCCGAAACGATCGCCAGGCCGACGCGATCGTCGAAGAGGTGCACCGGGCGATGAAGGGGGAGCATGGTCTTCTCCCGGTCAACCCGGGAAGGAACTCGACCACCGAGTGGACGGTGCTCGACTATCTCGACGTAGTCCTCCACGTATTCACCGGCGACGCCCGGACCACCTACGACCTGGAGGACCTTTGGTACGAGGCACCCAGGGTCGACGTGACGACCGGCCCCGCAGAGGGGGAACCCGCCACCGGTTGAGGGAGCGGTCGGTCCCCGGCCCGCGACCGGCGGTAGAATGAAGTCCTGCCTTCCTCGGAAGGCGCCCACTTCTGGGGCTATAGCTCAGATGGTAGAGCGCTTGCATGGCATGCAAGAGGTCCCCGGTTCGATCCCGGGTAGCTCCATCGAACCCCCGCGGTGCGCGCCCTTTGCCTGCTCCCGCGGATCGGAGGCCTCGTCCCCCATTAGGATCGCGGACCGATGTTCCGTATGCCGGCAGAGTGGGAGCCTCACGAGATGACCCTGGTGGCCTGGCCCCAGCGCGAAGAGGCCTGGCGTGGAACGGGGATCGAGGAGGCAAGGCGCTCGCACGCCGAGGTGGTCGGGGCGATCGCTGCCTTCGAGCCGGTCCTCCTGATCGTCCACCCGGACCAGGCCGAAGCGGCCCGCAGCGCAGTCACGGCCGAGGGGGTGGAGATCCTCGCGGTCCCGATCGACGATTCCTGGCTGAGGGACTCCGGCCCGATCTTCGTGGTCGACGGGGAAGGCGGCGGGGCCGGGGTCGACTTCCGGTT
>JAUMBO010000171.1:0-1806 GCA_032119635.1 Solirubrobacterales bacterium | reverse complement strand
GGTCGAGCGAGAACCCCGATGCACCCTCCCAGAGCTCGGTGATGAAGGTCTTCAACATCTCCGCGGCTCGCGCCCCCGGGTCGGAGGGAACCGGAAGGCGGCGATGTTCGAGGTAGGCAGCGGCGACTCCCGCCGCGGCCACCGCTCCCTTGGCCGGCCCGTAGGACGGCAGGCCCTCGATCGCGTCGAACCGGGCCTCGACGTAGGCCGAAGTAAGTGGGACGTAGCGGTAGAAGTGGGTCGAGTCGCCTTCGTTCTCGGCTACGTCGAAGGGGATCTCGTCTCCCGAGGCGACCAGGGTGGTAAGTCGTGTCGCCGCTTCGGCGGCGAGTCGCTTGAGGGCTTCTTCGAGGACGCTATCCCGCACGGACCGGGGTTTCCCCTGTAACGCCCGCCTTCCTCCGGGTGCACGGTCGCTTGCAGTTCGGGACCGGCTCAGGCGCCGGCCAGCCACCGGTCGCCGTACTGGCGCATCTGGTCGATCAGCGGGACGAGGTCACGTCCCTTGTCGGTCAATGAGTAGGTGACCCGCGGCGGGACGTCCGGGTAGGTCGTCCGTTCGACGATCCCCTCGCCCTCGAGCGTCCGGAGCCGGAGCGAGAGCGTTCGTGGACTGATCCCGACCAGGGAGCGCTCGAGTTCGCAGAACCGCCTGCTCTCCTCGGCCAGGTCGCGGATCACCAGAAGGGTCCACTTGCCGCTGACCACGTCGGCGGTCCGGCAGACCGGACACTCTTCGAGGGCCGACGGCTCGTTCAGGGTCTCTGTCTCGGGACTCATCTTCCCAACACTTTACAAAGTGCAGCAGCGTGGCTTCATAAATTGAAGCTTTGGTCACCAGAGGACCGCCACGCCGAAGAACGTCACCCCGGGCAGGGCGAGGAAGGGCGCCAGCGGAAGGGCTGTCTCACCGGGACCGACACCTTCCGCACGTGCCCGGATCAGTCCGTAACCGGTGGCGATGCCGAACCCGGTGACCAACGGTACCCAGACCGCCGGCCCGGCCGCGAGGGACATGACCGCGATCAACTTCACGTCGCCCATTCCGAACGAAGCGGGCCTCAGTACCGAGAGGGCGCCGAGCGGGAGGCAGATCATCACTGCGGTCAGGGTGCCCGACAGGAGCCCGGCGAAGGGCGGCCCGGCCATGAGCGCCGATAGCCCGACCACGAGGGCGGCGGGCAGGGTGATCACGTCCGGTATCACCCGGCCCCTCAGGTCGGTGACCGACCCGGCCACCAGAGCCAGGCAGACGGCGAGCGCCTCGATCGGAGTCACCGACCGAGCGTCCGGGAGACGCGCTCAAGGAAGGTTCACCGAGCACCCGGAAGCCGAACATCTTCTTCTAAGTAGCAGGAACCCGGGTCAGAAGCCCGGGATCAGGTCGCTTCGCGGAGCTTCTGGGCCTCGTTCAGGCTCTGGAGCTTCTTCAGGGACTGGTTCTCGATCTGGCGGATCCGCTCCCGGGTCACGTTGAAGGTCCGGCCGACCTCGTCGAGGGTGCGGGGGTGCTCCCCGCCCAGTCCGTACCGGAGCTCGAGCACGCGGCGCTCGCGGTAGGAGAGGCTTTCCAGCGATTCCTTCAGGGCCTCCTTGGTCAGCAGGTCGACGGCCCGGTCGAACGGCGACTCGGCCTTCTCGTCGGCGATGAACTGGCCGAACTCGGACTCCTCCTCGTCACCGACCGGCTTCTCCAGCGAAACGGGCGACTGGGCCGACCTCTTGATCGACTCGACCTCCTCGGGATCGATTCCGGTGACCTCTGCGATCTCGTCCGGGGTCGGCTCACGACCGAGTTCGGTGACC
>JAUMBO010000170.1:0-3770 GCA_032119635.1 Solirubrobacterales bacterium | reverse complement strand
TGCTGAGGATCCTGCTCGCGGTGGTCACCCTGGCGGCCGGCCTCTACCTGGTCCTCAACCCGGGTGAAGGGACCGAGACCCTGACCGTGATCCTGGTCATCTACTTCATCGTTGCCGGCCTGTTCCGGATCGGGGCCGGAATCTCCGAGCGGGGCTCCGACGGGGCCGGCTGGCTGGTCGTGAACGGCGTGCTGTCGCTCCTGATCGGCCTCCTGATCGGCGTCGACCTGCCGAGCTCGTCCGAGTGGGCCATCGGGTTGCTGGTCGGGATCGACCTGATCTTCAGCGGCTGGGCCCTGATCATGATCGCCTCGGCCGGAAAGCGGGAAGCCCGGGCCGCCTGAAGCCCGGCCCGAGCAGGACCTTTGGCACCGGCCTCGACCACCGCGATCATCATGGCGGCGGGGCGGGGAACGCGAATGCGTTCCCCGCTGCCCAAGGTCCTTCATCCGGTCTGCGGCCGACCGATGGTGATCTGGCCGGTGATCGCCGCCGACCGGGCCGGCATAGGCAGGATCGTCGTCGTAGTCCCCCCCGAGAGTCCGGTCGTAGAAGCCCTGCCTGAAGGGGTCGAGACAGTCGTCCAGGAAGGGGCAGACGGGACCGGCGGTGCCGTCCGGGCGGCCGGCGGGATCCTCGCCGATTCCGACGAGGTGGTCGTACTCTCTGGCGATGTTCCGCTGCTCTCTCCCGAGGTGATCGAGGCCCTGCTCGAAGCCCACCGCGAGGCGAGCGCCCGGGCGACAGTCCTGACTTCGGTACTGGATGACCCCGGTACCTACGGCAGGGTGGTCCGGGCAGCCGACGGCACGATCGAGAGGATCGTCGAGACGAAGGTCGATGGGGACGCATCCCCGGAAGAGATCGCGATCCGGGAGATAAACAGCGGCACCTACGTCTTCTCCGGGCCGGCCCTGGCCGAGGCGATCGAGGGGCTCGACTCCGGGAACGCCCAGGGCGAGCTCTACCTGCCCGATGCGGTCCGGGCGATCGCCCAGGCGGGCGGTCCGGCTATCGCCTGGACCTCGGAAGACGAAGCGGTCAACATGGGGGTGAACGACCGGGTCGGCCTCGCCGCCGTCGAAGCCGAGGCGAGGAGACGGATCGCCGAGCGGCACATGCGGGCCGGGGTCACGGTCGTCGATCCGGCCTCGACCTGGATCGATGCCGACGTGGCGATCGGCGAGGACGCCCGGATCGAGCCGGGGACCTCGCTCCGGGGCGCGACCGAGATCGCCGAAGGGGCGGTGATCGGCCCGGGTTCGACGATCTCCAACTCAGGGGTAGGGGCCAGGTCCCGGGTGATCCATTCGGTGCTCGATCTCTGCGAGGTGGCAGAGGACTGTCGGGTCGGACCGTTCTCCCACCTCCGTCCGGGGGCGATGCTGGGCGACGGGGCGAAAGCCGGGTCCTTCGTCGAGATCAAGAATTCCAACCTCGGGCCCGGGGCAAAGGTTCCTCACCTCTCCTACGTGGGGGACGCCGAGGTCGGTGGCGGGGCAAACCTCGGCGCTGGCACGATCACCGCGAACTACGACGGAGTCCGCAAGCACCGGACGGTGATCGGTCCGAACGCCAGGATCGGGGTTGACACCATGCTGGTCGCTCCGGTAGAGGTCGGGGAAGACGCGAGGACCGGAGCGGGGGCGGTGGTCAGGGAGGACGTGCCCCCCGGGACGCTCGCGGTGAGCGAGAACCTTCAAAGGAACATCGGCCCCGGAACGGACGGGCCGAAAGGTGGAGAATCAGAGTAGTCCGACCCAGGGGAGCAGTGATGGCGCCGACCGAACCCGAGACCCACATCCCGAGCACGATCCCGCACGATTATTCGAAGCGGGCGATGGTCTTCGGTGGCCGCAGCTCCCAGGAGCTGGCAGGGAAGATCGCCTCGAAGCTCCAACTGAGCCTCGGCGAGGTGACGCTGAAGACCTTCGCCGACGGCGAGATCTACGGTCGGTTCGAGGAGTCGATCCGGGGAGCCGACGTCTTCCTCGTCCAGTCGACGTGCGCCAACGCCGAAACCGGGATGACTCCTAACGACGCCCTGATGGAACTCCTGGTCATGGCCGATGCGGCCCAGGGCGCCTCGGCCCACCGGATCATCGCCGTGATGCCGTGGTTCGGCTACGCCCGACAGGACAAGAAGTCGGCCCCTCGTGAGCCGATCACGGCCCGGGTGGTCGCCCGGACGCTCGAAGCCGTGGGGATCGACCGGGTCCTGACCATGGACCTCCACGCCGGCCAGATCCAGGGCTTCTTCACGATCCCGGTCGACCACATGACCGCGATGCCGATGCTCACCCAGTGGTTCTCGGACCAGTACCGGACCGAGGACCTGGTCGTCGTCTCTCCCGACGCCGGCCGCGCCAAGGCGGCTCGCAACTTCGCCCGCAAGCTGGGGACCGAGTGGGCGATCATGGAGAAGGAGCGACCGGCCCAGCAGGTGGCCGAGATCGGGTACGTGGTCGGCGACGTCCGCGACAAGGTCGCGATCATCTCCGACGACATGATCGACACCGCCGGGACGCTCTGTGCGGCCGCCCGGACGGTGCTCGACGAGGGTGCCCGGAGCGTGATCGCCTGCGCGACCCACGGCGTCTTCTCCGGCAAGGCCTACGAGCGCCTGCCATACGAGGAGTCAGGGATCGAACGGATCGTCGTCACCGACACGATCCCGCTCCGGCCCGGAGCGCCGGACAACATCACCGTACTCTCGGCGGCCGGCACGCTGGCCGACTCGATCAACCGGATCTTCACCGACGACTCGGTGTCCGAGATCTTCGCCGGCGAGAACCAGCTCTTCTAGGCCGCTTCGTAGCCGCTAGCGAATCTCGCGGTACCGCGGTCCTGGCGAGTCGTCCCGGACCCCCATGATCCGGTCGAATCCCTCGTCGAAGAGGCGCCGGGTTCGCTCGGGGTCGAGCTCCTCTTCGTAGATGTATCGGTGGATGTTCAGTCCATCGATCAGGGACCAGACGAGGAAGAGGGCGTCTTCGGAAGGCATCCCCGGATCGATCTGAACCTGCTCTCGGGCGAGGTCGATCAGGGTCAGGTAGCGCCTCATCATCCTCAGCTCCAACTCCTTCATTTCCATCCTGAGCTCCGGGCGAAACGAAAACTCGAAGATGAAGCGGTCGTAGGTACGTACCCAGGGGTCGACTTCGGATCTCGACTGGACCCCGAGCCACGCAGCTGAACGAAGCTTTCCCAGCGGGTCTTCAGCGTCGTCGTCCCTGTCGAAGCCCTTCCGGACCCAGTGGACCTCGAAAGCCCGACTGACGATTTGCGTCAGCAGCTCGTCTCTCGAACCGAACTCGTAGGTGAAGACGGTCGTGGAGGTTCCGGCCTCCTCGGCAAGGGCCCGAAATGAACTCGCATCGAGCCCTCGCTCGGCGACCATCCTGACGGCGATGTCGAGCAGCTCCTCGCGCCGCCCTTCCGGGCTGCCTGCCGTGCCCTGAGTGCCTCTGTCCTTCACGTTCCCTTCCATCATGACTCCCCCGTCTTGGCTTAATTCTACCGGCCGAAACGCCCGGGTCCCCGGTTCCCCTACTCTGGATCGGGTGGAGCGGGTAGTCCGAATCGGACACAAAGGGGCCGACGCAGTGGTTCCCGGCAACACGGTCGAGAGCTTCGTCCGGGCGGTCGAGATCGGGGTCGACATGATCGAGTTGGACGTCCTCTGGCTGCCGGACGGCCGGCCCTCGACCCCGGCCGCAGAGCGATCCCCGCTTGCCGTCGTTCATGACTGGCGGGCGGCCGAGAAGACG
>JAUMBO010000169.1:0-5964 GCA_032119635.1 Solirubrobacterales bacterium | reverse complement strand
CCCACCCCCAGTGGGAGGCGCTGGCCGACTGGCGCGAGAGTCTCGCGCCCCACTTCGAGACGGCGAAGCGGATGCTCGGCGTGGTCGAGCCCGAGTTCGACGGCCCGAGCGAACGGCTGATGCAGGACCTGGCCGGCGAGCTCGGCGTTCCGGACTCCTACCGGACCACCCCGGTCGCGGTCTACATGGGTGAGCCGGGAGTCGAGGTCGAAGACCCGTACTTCGGCGGCGAGGGGCCCGGCCGGACCGGCTGCGTGAAGTGCGGGCAGTGCGTCCTGGGCTGTCGCTACGGGGCGAAGAACACCCTGGTCAAGAACTACCTCTGGCTGGCCGAGCAGCGAGGGGTGGAGGTGCGCGAAGGCAGGCAGGTCGTCGACCTGAGGCCGATCGGCCCGGGGGGTGGCGAGGACGGCTGGGAGGTGGTCCACGTCGCGACCCCACCGTCCGGGGACCGGGCCGAACGGACGCTCCGGGCCCGGGGTGTCGTGCTGGCCGGGGGGACGCTCGGCACCAACGAGCTCTTGCTCCGGTGCCGCGAGCGGGGCAGCCTTGCCGATCTGTCGCCGCGGTTGGGCCGACTGGTCCGGACCAACAGCGAGGCGATCACGGCGGCGACCTCCGATCGGCGGGACGCCGACTACACGACCGACGTCACGATCACGGCCTCGATCTTCCCCGACGCCGAGACCCACATCACCAACAACACCTACGGCGCGGCGGGGGACGCGAACTCGACCCTCTTCACCCTCCTCACCGGAGGCGGCACCCGCCTGACCCGCCCGCTCAAGCTGCTCGCGAACCTGCTCCGCCACCCGGCCGAGGCGCTCCGCAGCCTGAACCCGTTCGGATGGTCGAGGCGGACCGTGATCTTCACCACCATGCAGACCGCCGAGCGATCGGTCTCCCTCGTCCTGCGAAGGCGCCGGTTCGGTCGGGGGACGACGCTCGATACGCAATCGGACGAGGCCGGGGCGGCCGCTTCCTTCATTCCGGTGGCAAACCGGGTCGCCTCGCTCGCCGCCCGCCGGATGGGTGGCTACGCCCAGAGCACGTTCCCGGACGTCCTCCGGGCCGTCCCGGCAACGGCTCACTTCCTCGGCGGCTGCGTGATCGGGGAGTCGCCCGAGACCGGGGTCGTGGACGAGCACCAGCGCGTCTTCGGCTACCGGAACCTGATGGTCGTCGACGGCTCGGTGATGCCGGCGAACCCCGGGGTCAACCCGAGCCTGACGATCACCGCCCTCGCCGAACATGCGATGTCCGGTGTGCCGGCTTCCGGCCGGGAGGCCGGGCCCGCCCGCTCTCAGGTTCCGGGCTGATCCTTTTCCGGCCGACCACCGCGACCGGGGGCCGGCCGGAGGGTTCGAGGTCAGGGATAAGGTGAAGTACCAACTCACCCCTCGACCAGGGCCGGTGCGGACCGGCAGGAAGCGAACGGCAAGGCAGGAATGAGAGAGCCGACCCCTCGAACAACGAACCGACGGGCTGGAAGCGCAACGGCCCGAATGCTGGTCGCCGCCCTTTCGGTCTTCGCCCTGGCGGTGATCTCGCTGGTCCCGGTCGCCTACGCCGATAACCCCGCACCGGCCAACGGGATCGGCCCCAGGATCATCGGTGGAACTACTGCCCCGGCAGGGTCCTGGCCCTCCCAGGCATTGGTCCAGACCGAGCTCAACCCCGGTTTCCGCAAGTGCGGAGGCACCTTGATCGATCCCCTCTGGGTCCTTACCGCTGCCCACTGCGTGACCCGGCCGAACGGCGATCCCGACCCGGCCTCCTCGATCCTGGTCGGACTCGGGTCGCAGAACATGAATGGGTTCGTCGAGGAGAACGTCAAGGAAGTGTCGGCGGTCGAACTGCACCCTCAGTGGGACAGGCAAGCCCTCAGGTGGGACTTCGCCCTCCTTCGGCTGGCCACTCCGGCCTCGCAGCCGGTGATGCCGCTGATCCAGCCTTCCGAGGAGCCGGCGACGGCCAGGGGAGAGCCGGCCCGGGTCGCGGGTTGGGGATGCACCAGCGCCCGTCAGGACGGCTGCGATCCGGACACCGACGTGCCGAACGAGCTTCAGCAGGCGGGCTTCCCGTTCATCTCCGACGCGACGTGCGGATCGGTCGCGTCGTGGGGTTCGTACTTCGACCCCGAGGCGATGATCTGCGCCGGTCGCTACGGGACGGGAACCCCGAACGTCTGCATCGGGGACAGCGGTGGCCCGCTCGTGGCCTTCGCCGACGGAAGGAAGGTCCTGGCCGGGGTCACGAGTTTCGTCAGCGGGAGTCCCTTTTGTCTCGCCCCCTTGCAGCCGGGGGTGTTCGCCCGGGTCGCGTCCGCACGGGGCTGGATCGAGTCCACGCTGGGCTGGGAGGCGAACCTCTCGCTCCGGGGACTCGCCCCGGCAAGGAGCACCGTCAAGGCCGGCAGGAACGTGGTCCTCCGGGTGACCGTGGCCAACCCGGGCGACGCCGCCGGAACCGCCCGAGTCAGGCTTTCGAGCAGCAGCCGGTGGAAGGTCGAAGTTCCGGGTTCCGTCCGGGTGAACGTGGATGCCAACGGTTCGGCCACCGCCAGGGTCGGGATCCTGACCAGGCCGGGCACGATCGGCAGGATCCGGGTCGAGGCATCGCTCGGGACCAGGGTCGCAAGGTCCTCGATAACGCTGAAGCGTTAGCCGGGCCCCCGCTCCGGCTCATCCGTTCAGCAAAGGAGGTCGGTGCGCCCGCGCAGCGCTGCCGCCTCGGGAACGCCGAGCAGGGCCAGTGCCCGGTCGAGCTCGTCGGCCAGCATCCCCAGCACCGACTCGACCCCGGAAGCTCCACCCGTCGCGAGCCCCCAGAGGACCGGCCTCCCGACCAGCACGAAGTCGGCCCCCATGATCAGGGCCTTCGCCACGTCGGTGCCTCGCCTCACCCCGCCGTCGACCATCACCACCGCCCGGTCACCGATTTCCCCGACCACCTCGGGCAGCACCTCGGCCGTCCCGGGGACGGTGTCGAGCTGCCGCCCCCCGTGGTTCGAGACGACGACCCCGGCCGCTCCCGACTCGACCGCCAGCCGGGCATCGTCGCCTCTCAGTACACCCTTGACCAGCACCGGGAGGTCGGTGGCCGAGGCGAACTCGCCGACGTCGTCCCAGGTGAGCGACGGGTCGATCAGGTCGGCCGTGTCCTGCATCGAGATCTCCCCGGAGCCACCTGCGGCATGAACGCCTGGCACCTCGTCGGCCTGACCGACGGTGAAGCCCGAGCCGACCTCCCGGTCGCGCCTTCCGAGGACCGGCAGGTCGACGGTCAGCAGAAGTGCCTCGAAACCGGCCTCCTCGGCCTCGGCGACCAGCTCCCTGGTCACGCCCCGATCGCGGAAGACGTAGACCTGGAACCAGTTGTTGCCCTTCGGGGCTGCCGCCCCCACCGGGGCAGGCCTCGAGGTAGCGAGCGTGGAGAGGGTGTAGGGGCAGCCCGCCGCCGCCGCGCCCTGAGCAGTTGCCTCCTCGCCGTCGGGGTGGGCGAGCCGGTGGTAGGCGGTCGGGGCGACCGCGATCGGCAACCCGTACCGGGTGCCGAACAGCTCGATCGAAGGGTCCCGCTCCGAGACGTCGACCATGACCCGAGGCCGAAAGGTGAGCTCCCGCCAGGCCGAGGCGTTCCGGCCGAGGGTCAGCTCGTCGGCCGCCCCGCCTGCGTAGTAGGCGAGGGTCCCCTCGGGGAGGACCTCCTCGAAGGCGGCCTCGAAACCGGCGAGGGTGGTTGGCAAGTCGGCTCTCTCCATCGCGATCCGAACCGTACCCGGCCGCGGCATCGCGGGATCTCCGAATCCGCACGGTCGGGCATCTCGACCCATCTTCTCCGGGGGACCGGAACCGGCCGGGCTCCCCGGGGTTACACTCCCCGAAGGGAAGAGGGAATGGTCAAAGGGGAGACAACGAACCGTTTTCGGACGGCAGTCCGGTGGTCGGCCATCGGTCTGGTCGCGTCGGCCCTTCTGCTCGCGCTCGGTTTCGGCGCGGCCTCCGACGCCGACGCCGACGCTGCGAAGCAGGAGCCCCCCAGACCGAACGTCGTCTTCATCCTCTCCGACGACCAGCGGACCGACGACATGAAGTGGATGCCGAAGACCCGCAGGCTGCTCGGCGAAGCAGGTACGACCTTCACCCGGTTCATGGCTCCGTTCCCGCTCTGCTGCCCGGCCCGGATGAGCGTGATGACCGGCCAGTACCCGCACAACCACGGGGTCGACGGCAACTTCCCGCCCGAGGGCTACTACGGCCTCAGCCGCAAGGCCCAGCTCAACACGCTCCCGGTCTGGCTCCAGCGGGCCGGCTACCGGACTTCCCACATCGGCAAGTACCTGAATGGCTACGGGGTCCTCAGGAACCGTGAGATTCCGCCGGGCTGGAGCGACTGGCACGGGACGATCGACCAGACCTCCTACGACATGTTCAACTACTGGGTGAACGACAACGGGACGGTCACCAAGTACGGCGACGACGCCTGGAACGAAGCGATCATGGAGTTCTCCCGCAGGGTCGCGGCCGAGGAGTTCACCGACTACAACGCGCTTCGTTTCTACCTGTTCGTCAACCTCTTGCAGCCGTTCGGGGGCGAGAACGGCACCTTCGGTACGACCAGCCGGGAGGACCACCAGGTCGACCGCCTCGCCGACCGGGCGGTCCGGTTCGTCGAGCAGTCTGCTCCGAGGCGGGCCCCCTTCTTCCTTCAGTTCGCGCCCCCGGCCCCGCACCGCGAGGACCTGCCCGAGAACGCCGGCTACCGGGGGATCAACCCGAGGGTCCCGGAGCGCTATCAGGAGGCGGTCGAGGCGCTCGAGTTCCCGGCTTCGGACAACCCACCCTCCTTCGACGAGGCCGACATCTCGGACAAGCCCGGTCCGCTGGCCGAGTTCCCGCTGCTGGCCGACTACCAGACCTCGATGCCGGTCAGGGACGGTGAACAGATGCTCGACAATTACCGGCGCGGCCGGGTCGGCAACCTCTGGGCGCTCGACGACGCGGTCGCCCGACTGGTCGCCGAGGTGAAGGAGGCCGGCGAGCTTCGCGACACGATCTTCATCTTCCACTCCGACAACGGATGGGTCCTTGGCGAGCACCGGATCCTCGGCGACAAGTTCGTGCCCTATGAGGAGTCGCTGCTCGTCCCGACGATCATCCGCGGTCCCGGATGGCCATCTGGTCGCAGGGTGGCGAGGATGGGCACGAACGTGGACCTGACCCGGACCATCCTCCGAGCGGCCCGGGTCAAGGCCGGTCGCAGACAGGACGGGGTCGACCTCCAACGGATGGTCGAGGGCAGGTCGAAGAAGCGGAGCGCCGGGCTGATCGAGGCGACCAAGGCCCTGTTCGTAAGGCCCGGCTTCCCCTACCCATGGGACGTCCCCTACTTCGGGGTGAGGACCGAGCGGTTCAAGTACGTGAACTGGTGCACCGAAACGCCGTTCACCGAGTGCGAAGACGAGAGCTGGCCGATCGGCCGGGAGGAGCTCTACGACCTGAAGAGCGACCCTTACGAAATGGAGAACCTCGCCGCCGAACCCGCCTGGGCCGGCAGGAAGGCCCAGCTGCTCGGCCTGGCCAGCCGGTTGCGGGACTGCAAGGGCCAGGCCTGCGTGGCGAGGTAGCCGCCCGGGCCGGAATCAGGCCCGGCAGGCGGTGGCGATCGCTTCGGCGGCCGTCCGGTGTACGTCCCGGACAATCCCCAGGCCGAACAGTTCGAGCGTCTCGCGGGTGAGCACCCCTTCCCGGGCCCGGAGCACTACCGGCATCCCCGGACTGACCACGTCGGCCGTTATCGCGATCTCGATGTTGATCAGGTCCTCGGCCGTGGCCGCGACGAGCGCCCTCGCCCTCGGCAGGAAGACCCGCTCGAGGAGGCTCCGGTCCTCGCCATGGCCGATCATCACCGGAATCTTCTTCGCCCTCGCAAACCGGACGGCCGCCGCTGCCGGCTCGAGCT
>JAUMBO010000168.1:3528-6154 GCA_032119635.1 Solirubrobacterales bacterium | reverse complement strand
ACCAGAGCAAGCAGGACAGCGAACGAAGCGGCTGCCGCCGCCCAAGCCGCCTGCCCAACCAAGCCCGTCTCCGTACGCGCCAACACCTCCCCACAGGCTAGAGGAGCGATCCGCGGGGAGCGACCGAATCCTTCCCGTCCCGCTCGGGTTTGACCTTTCGGAGTCGAAGTGACAACCTAAACAGGGGGGAAGCTTGCATCGCACACTCGAACGAGGGGGGTCAGGATCTTGAAGCGTCTGGTCATCGGTTTCGTCGGAGCTTTGGCAGTGCTGGCGGCAGCACCGGCAATCGCAGGTGCGGCGACCTGTCTCGGAGAGACGGTGACGATCGAAGGTACGGACGGCCCGAACACGATCAACGGCACCGCCGGGATCGACGTGATTCTCGCCAAGGGCGGAAACGACACCGTCAACGCCCTCGGCGACAACGACATCGTCTGTGCGGGGGCGGGGAACGACAAGGTCTTCGGCAACGACGGAAACGACAATCTGCTCGGAGAGGGGGGCAACGACCAGATCGACGGAGGCGAGGGCGAGGACCTCGTCGTCGGCGATTTCGGCCGTACCACGGGCTTCGCGAGCCTGACCTCGAAAGTCGGATCCGACCTCCTCCGGGGCGGAACCGAACTCATCGCGGCAGACGACGGCCTGATCGGTGACAACTTCGGTACGAACAAAGCCTTCTTCGTCCGGGGGGGTACGCGCGACGTCCTCCTCCCGGGTGCAACAGGCGAATGCCTCTGCGTCGGGGATTCGATGCAGGTGGCCGGAGGAGTTGCGGAAGGGGGAGGAAAGGACCGGATCGTTATGCCCGCCGGCGGTACCGCGGTCGGTGACTCGTTCTCTCAAACCACCCCCGGGAGGGCCCGAGGCGGAGGTGCAGACGAGATCGAGGCACCCGCCGGCGGAGTGATCTACGCAGACTCCTTCGGGAATCGAGCCGCGAGCGGTGGAGGGGCCGACACGATCGAGGCAGGGACCAGCTCCGTCGTCGCCGACAGCTTCGCGACCGGCGGGAACGCGACCGGCGGAGGCAACGACACCGTCACCCTGAACGGCGGCGGACAGGTGATGGCCGACTCCATGTCGGCGGCCTCGGGGGGAGTCGCCACCGGCGGTGGCCGGGACCGGATCGTGAACGAAGGCTCGGGCAACCTGTCGGCAACCGGCGACTCCTTCTCTCCGAGCGGAGAGGCGACGGGTGCCGGCAACGACGTGATCATCAACCGGGTGGCCGCGAACCTCTTCGTTCAGGCGGACACCTTCGCCCAGTATGGAGACGCAAACCGGGGTGGCAACGACTACATCTCGGCCAAGGGGGACCTCACGGCCTACGCCGATGCGTTCATCACGAACAACGGCCGCAGTCTCAACGGCGGGGACGACAGGATCCTCGCCGATGCCGGCGGCGCGGTCTTCGCCGACGGCTACTCGACCCGAACGATCAACCCCGGCGACGACGAGATCACAACCAAGGCCTCGACAGTCGTTTACGCGGATGGATTCGCCCTCGGCGGCCCCTCGACCGGAAACGGGGACGACGAGATCACCACCCGCGACGGCGGGGTCATCTACGCCGACACCTTCGGAACCGGCCGGGTCGCTTCGGCCGGCGGCACCGACCGGATCATCGCCGCCGCCAATCCGGTCGTGTACGCGGACTGCTTCTCGAGCGGTGGCTCTGCGGGCTGCGGCGCCAACGACTTCATCCGGATGGGCGGCGGCATCCTCTACGCCGACGGGTACGGGAGCACCGGCCAAACCGGAGCGGGCGACGACAACATCCGCTTCACGACAGGACCTGCCACGATCTATGCCGACGGATTCGCCCCTGGTGGCTCCGCTTCTTCCGGGGACGACCTGATCGACCTTCGGGCCGGTACCTCGACCGCGAACGTCTACGCCGACGGTTACGGGGAGACCAACTCCGGCGCTGGCGAGGACCGGGTCTACGGGCCGCCGACAAGCGGCTCGATCTTTTACCTCGACCCGTTCGCAACGACGGGGGTGAGCCCGTCGGCCACCGACTACCTCGAAGGCGGAAGCCAGGCGGACACCGTCTACGCCGACTCGCGCTCGGGCCTGGATCCGCTCGCAGCCCAGGGGGGCGGCGCGGACTTGATCCTCACCAAGTCCGGCGCCGACGTGATCTACGCCGACCACGAGCTGATCTCGAGTCCGTTCGGCGGAAGGGACAAGGTCTACGCCGGGCCGGGAGCCGACACGATCTACGGCGGCGCCAGGTTCGACCTCTGCGACGGAGGTACCGACGCCGACGTCGACACCGCCGACCGCTGCGAAGACGAGCGGAACATCCCCTAGGCGACCGCCCCGTAAAGACCGCACCTTTCCCACGAACCCGGGGTTTCACCCTGCGAGGACCGAGCCAGTACCGCACTTCGGTAGCCAGGGAAAACCGGTCCCACCGCTCCCTAAGGGGGGTGGGCGGTAAGGGGAAAAGAGGTTCGTGGGTAGCGGAGGCAGGGTCCGCCCCACGAATCTCCCCCTTCCATTGCGCCCGGCGGGTTCCGAGGGCTCAGCGCGGGGCCGGGACGTTCCTGAACCGGAAGTCCTGCGGCTCGATCCCGGCCTGGACGAACCGGCACTGACCCGACTCGCCCGAGCC
>JAUMBO010000168.1:2531-3508 GCA_032119635.1 Solirubrobacterales bacterium | reverse complement strand
ACGGCATCGACCACCACCGCCACCGGGATGATCGGGATCTCCTCGCCTTCCAGCGTCTCCTTGAACGGCTCGATGATCCGGGTGTCGGAGAAGCCGGGGCAGATCGCGTTGAGATGAATCCGCTCCTGGACGAACACCGGACCGAGCGAGCGAACCAGCCCGACCACTGCGTGCTTGTTCGCCGCGTAAATCGGGTCCATCGGTACGGCGGTCAGACCGGCCAGCGACGAGGTGGCGACGATCTGGCCGCCGCCCCGCTCCCGCATCGCCGGCACAACGGCGTTTATCCCGAACACGACCCCGTCCAGGTTGACCCCCATCGCCTTGCGGTAAGCGTCCAGGTCGAAGTGCTCGGCCAGCCCACAGCCGGTCCCGATCCCGGCATTCAGGAAGGCGATGTCGACCCCGCCGAACTCCTCGAGTGCCACCTCGACCAGCTCGTCGGAGGCCTCGGGCCGGCTGACGTCGCACTCGACGAAGATCCCCTCGGTTACCCGGGCCACCTCGCGGCCGCCTTCGGCATCGACGTCGGCCACCACCACGCTCGCCCCCTCGGCGGCCAGCCGCTCGGCGACTCCCTTGCCGAACCCACTCGCCCCGCCGGTGACTATCGCGATCTTCCCCTCATAGAGCATCCGCGGAGTATCGCGGATCGCGGGTCGACCGATCGGGCCGGCTGCCCGGCCGACCTGCCCGGCCGGGATGCGAGCGCCGCCGTGTCGGCTCGAGCCGGTGTTATCGTGCGATCGATGGGCGGGATGGGGTTCGGTAACCGGGCGGTTCTGGGGGTCTCGACGCTGGTCTGCACGCTCGGACCGTTCGCCGGCGGCGGCCAAGGGACTCAGGATCACCACGCGATGGACCCGGCGACCCACCGGGCCTTGACCGAGCTCTCCGCTCCGCTCGGCTCCTGGCAACCCTCGAGCGGTGCCCCGCTCGAAGAGATGCCGGTCCTCCGGTCGCGAAACGGCAAACTC
>JAUMBO010000168.1:0-2521 GCA_032119635.1 Solirubrobacterales bacterium | reverse complement strand
CCAACCTGAATCCCGCCCCCAGGCAGATAGATCTCTCCGGTTCCCCGGTTGGCTCCATCCCCTACAGCGAGGACTTCACCGGCCCGACCCTGATGGTCAGGCCCGGGGACACCCTGCGGGTCCAGCTGGAGAACGATTCGGGGCAAGAGACCAACATCCACTACCACGGACTACACGTCTCCCCGAAGGGCAAGGGGGACAACGTCTTCCGGACCATGGAGACAGGCTCGACCTACACCTCGGTGATCAGGATCCCGAAGGACCACGAAACCGGACTGTTCTGGTACCACGCCCACATGCATGGCAACACCGATCCCCAGATCTACGGGGGGATGCGCGGGTTGCTCGTGGTCGGCGACATAGTCCGCAAACACCTGCCCGAGAGGTTCCGGAACATCCGCGAGCGGCTGATCTCGATCAACGACGCCTACGAGCAGAACGGAACGATCCAAAACGCCGCTCCCCTGCCGGGGGACGCCACCCTCCTGCTCAACGACCAGCTCCGCCCGACCTGGAAGATGGCGCCCGGCGAGACCCAGCTGCTGCGCTTCGCCAACACCGGTTCCGACCGCTTCTACCGGCTGAACCTGCCGGGCTTTCGATTCACCGTGATCGCCGAGGACGGGAGCCCGGTCCGGCGAATCTGGAGGAGTGACGCCCTGGTGATGCCGCCAGGCAAACGGTTCGAGGTCCTGGTGACCGCGAAACGGACGGGCACCTTCGAGCTGATGACCACCCGCTACGCCCAGGACGACACGAAGTTCGGCCTGAACCCGGCAGCGGCGCTGGGCACGCTGGTGGTGGAAGGGAAGAGCCGGAATCCGATCGAACCACCGCGCGCCCTGAAGGGGAACCTTCCTGCCGACCTCACCCGGGCCCCAGTCGAGCGGACCCGGACCTTCGTCTTCGGACTCCGCTCGAAGGGGAAGAACTTCGCCCGGATCAACGGCAAGTTCTTCACGGTCGGGGAGCAGAGCGTCCGGCCGAGGCTCGGAACGGTCGAGCGCTGGATCCTGAAGAACCCCCGAAAGCCCAACCAGAACAACTCAGAGCACCCCTTCCACATCCACGTAAACGACTTCCAGGTGGTCGCGGTGAACGGCAAGAGGTACCGGGCCAGGGGCCAGCAGGACATCGTCACGGTCCCGATGGGCGGTGAGGTCGTGATCAAGCAGCGCTTCGAGCAATTCACCGGCAAGTTCGTCTTCCACTGCCACATCCTGGGCCACGAGGACGGCGGGATGATGCAGTCGGTCCAAGTCGTTCGCTGAGCCCGGCGCTTTCGGCCCGACCCCGCGCCGCCGGTTCTCTATCCATCCCCTCCGGCGTTCTACGCCGGGATGTCCCTGCCGCGCCTCGGCCAGAAGGCGATCGAGACCACCGCCAAAACGACCCCGGGCAGGAGCATCGCCAGCTGGAAGCCGAGCGGGAGCAGGGCGCCGGCCACCGCGTAGGAGAGCGGGTCCAGCGCCAGGAGTGCGAAGGCGACGATCGACATCATCCGGCCCCGCATCGGGCCCGGGGTCCGCTCCTGGATCCAGGTGACGAAGGCGACCCAGGTGGCCCCTGCCACCGCCCCCATCAGGACTGCCGCCCCGGAGGCAGCAAGCACCGAAGGGGCGAAGGCCATCGCGACCATCGCCAGGCCCAGCCCGATCCCGGCCACCGACGGGATCGTCGGTGAGTACTTGCGGGCGAGCCTCGGCGCCAGAAGGATCCCGACCAGCGAGCCGACCCCGAACCCGGCCAGGATGAACCCGAGCTCTGCCCTGTCGCCGAAGCGCTCCTCGGCCATCACCGCACCGCCGACCATGATCGGCCCGATCAAAAGGAGGCTTGCAGCAGCGAGGGCGATAAGGGGCCTTCGGATCTCCTCGACGCCCCAGGCGAACCCGATCCCCTCGAAGAAGGCCCGGGGCGAAATCTCGACCGCCTCTTCGGAAGGCACCCCGGCCCTGGCCAGGGCGGCGAAGGCGATCGCCGAGAAGAGGGCCAGCCCGGCCACCACCCCGAGCGAGGCTCCCGGGCCGATCGCGGCATAGAGCCCGGCCGCGGCTGCGGGGCCGATGAAGTCCCCGACGCTCTCGATCCCGCTTATCCCGGAGTTCACCTTTGCCAGCGAGTCCTTCGGTGCGACCGCCGGAACCAGGGCCATAGAAGCCGGGTAGGAGATCGCATCCACCACCCCGAGGAGCGCCCCGGCTACGACCAAGAGGGCGATCGGGGCCTCGCTCGAGCCGATCACCGCGACCGCCAGCACCCCGAGCAGGACGGTCCGAACCGCAGCCGTTATCGGCGCCACCCTGGCCGCCCCGAACCTGTCACTGACCAGCCCGCCAAACGGGAGCAGCACTGCTCGCGGGACGCCCTGGGCGATCAGCACCGCGGCCACGCCTCCCGGCCCGCCGTCCAGCGCGGTCAGGGTGAGCAGCACGATCAAGAGCGACTCGGCCGCATACTCCCCACCGACCGCGACGAACAGCCGCCTGACCCGCTTGTCCCCGAGGATCTCCACCTCCCG
>JAUMBO010000167.1:0-4801 GCA_032119635.1 Solirubrobacterales bacterium | reverse complement strand
TTGGCGGCCATCGCGGTGTCACCCCGAACGAAGGTGAGCGCGGTCGGCCCCTCGAGCATCGGCTCGAGCTCGGCCACCCCGGCCTTTGCGGCGGCCAGCTTGGTCAGGCGGTTCTTGACCACCCGGAAGGAGGCATCGGCCTCCCGCAGCTTGCTGCGGAGCTCAGCCGACTGGCTTACCGAGATTCCCCGGTAGTCGATCGCAAAGATCGACTCCGCTCCGGAGATCTCATCGCCGAGCTCGGCTACCAGCGCCTCTTTTTCCTGTCTGTCCATTCCGGTCTCGCTCGTTCCTTTGGTCCGTGCCCGGCCTCTCGCGGCCGCGGCCAACAAAAAACCCGCTCGCAGGCGGGCTCGGGTTGGGGACCCTTCGCTCCACCTCCCCCGGCTTTACGGGCTATCGCCCAACCGACGGTCTTCGGCAGGTCGGGGACTATACAGGTCGTTTCCAGCCGGTGCCGCTGGTGACCGAAGACCAGACGAAGTCGGATGCTGGCCCTCTACTGTCCGGCGGATGGCACGGCTTCTACCGCCGCACATCCGCCGCCTGCCCGGCCGGCCCGGCTGCCTGCCAGACCGGGCATGGGTCCGGGCCGGCAGACACCTGAGGCCGCTCAGGCGTCACCTCGCCCGCTGGCAGTTCGAGCGAGTACCGGAGGAGGTCGTATTAGACCTGGAACCGCTCGACCTCCCACCTTTAGAGCTACTCCCTGAGCCGCTCGTGCCCGCAGCAGAGACGATCCTCGCCGAGGCGGACGAGGTGCTGGCCCACCGAATGCGATTCGTCTCACCCGAGTACCACCAGTACGGCAACCCGATCGAGTGGAGCCGCGACCCGCTGACCGGCTACGAGTGGCCTGCGGCCTGGTTCGGCTCGATCCCCTTCGGCCTGCCCGACCAGGGCCGGGACGTGATCCGGGTCTGGGAGTTGAGCAGGGGGCACCATTTCCTGACCCTCGCCAGGGCTTCCCGCCTCGACCCTGAACGATCGAGCGAGTACCTGGCCGAGCTTTCAGCGCAGATCGAGGACTGGATCGCGGCGAACCCGGCCGGGTGGTCGGTCAACTGGTGCAACGCGATGGAAGCCGCGATCCGTTCAACCAACTGGGTCTGGGCGATCCGGGTGGCCGGCCCCGACCGGCTGCCCGACCCCACGATCGCCCTCGCCACCCGTTCGCTCCAGCAGCACGCACGGTTCATTCGTTCCTCGCTGGAGGGGAACCCCTGGCGCCGTGGCAACCATTACGTCGCCGACCTGATGGGTCTGGCGGTCCTCGGGCGGGCCCTGCGCAGCGATCCCGAGGCCGCCCGGTGGCGGGCCGATGCCCGCCGGCTGCTCGAGGCAGAAGCCACCGAGCAGATCCTCGACGACGGCCTCTCCTTCGAGTCTTCGTCCTGCTATCAGGGCCTGGTCCTGGAAATGGCAACCATCGCGATCGATGCGCTGGAAGGCTCGGGCGAGGGGTTCGCCCCCGAAGCCCGGGAACGGTTCACCCGGATGATCGAGGCGGCGGTGGCTATCCGGCACCCCGACGGACGGGCGGCCCAGTACGGCGACTCAGACTCTGGCCGGATCCTGCCCGGGGGGTTCGACCGCGAGCCCACCCTCGACCCGGTCATCTGGACCGCCTCCGCTCTGCTCGGGACCGGGCGGCCCCTGCCCGGCGACCCGGACCCCGAGGTCGCCTGGAACCTGGGAGTCGAACGATGGCAGGCGCTCGCCAATTCCGCCGATGAGCTCGCGAGCCCGCCGGTCTCGTTTCCCGAAGGGGGAATCGAGATCCTCGAGGCGCCCGCAGGCAAGGTGGTGGTCAACTGCACCCCGGTCGGGCAGGAGGGAAGCGGCGGTCACGCCCACTCAGACGCGCTCTCCTTCGAGTGGTCTGTGAACGGCCGAACGGTCGTCGTCGATCCCGGGACCTGGTGCTACACCGCATCGAGCACCGGTCGGGACGCGATGCGCTCGACCGCCTGCCATCCGACCCCGATGGTCGACGGTGAGGAAATCAACCCAATCCTTCGGGGGAGGACCTTCTGGCTGACCGACACCGGACGGGCAAGAGTGATCGAACGGATCGATCTCGAAACCGAGACCACCCTGCGATGCGCCCATCCGGGCTATGAGCGCCTCGACCCGCCGGTCTCGATCACAAGGGAATTCAGGCTCGAGAAGTCGAGCGGCGATCTGGTCGTCGTCGATCGCCTTGCCGGGACGGGGCGCCACGCCTGGTCGGTACCGCTGCCGTTCGGCCCGGAATGGAATCTGGACCTTGCCGGGGAAGGCCGGGCAAGGGCGACCGGCCCCGGTGGCGAGGTCGAAATCGGGTTCGAGGGACCGGGATCCATGGAAGCGGAGGAGTACTGGTACTCGCCCGGCTACGGGGTCAGGGAGACCGCCTGGCGGCTGGTCTTCTCCGGGGCCGGCCCGCTCCCGGCAACGATCACGATGCGAGCCCGACTCGCCTGATGGATCGGCCGTTCACATCGCGCCCTTTCGCCTGAACACTGCGAGGAAGGTCCGGATCAGCAGGCGGAAGTCCTCGGTCATCGTCCAGCCGGTCACGTAGGCGTAATCGAGCCTGAGCATGTCGTCGAACGGAATCGCGCTCCTGCCGAGCGCCTGCCACGGTCCGGCGATCCCCGGCCTCATCCGCGACCGGGCAGCGAACAGGGCCTCGGCCTGGACTGCTTCCTCGGGCGGCAGGGGCCTCGGTCCGACCATGCTCATCTCCCCCTTGAGCACGTTCCACAACTGGGGCAACTCGTCGATCGACCAGGACCTGAGGGTCCGGCCTGCCCTGGTCACCCGGGGGTCGTCCTCGATCTTGAACAGCACGTCACCACCTTCGCGGTCCAGTTCCTCCCGAAGGGCCGGCCTCATCGAGTCGGCGTCCTCGACCATGGTCCGGAACTTGAGCGCCCGGAACTCGCGGTCGTCCCGGCCGACCCTGAGCGCCCGGTAGATCACCGGACCGGGCGAGTCGAGCCGGACCCAGATCGCGGCCAGGAGCATCACCGGCGAGAGGAGCAGGAGGCCGAGGGACGAGGCGACGACATCGAAGCCACGCTTTATCGAGAGCGCGAGTGGCGGCGGGAAGGACGGCGCCAGACTGAGCAGCGGCAGGCCCTCGAGGTCCTGGTTGACCGCCCGCGAGTAGAGGCTCTCCGGGCCACCGGCGACGATGTCGACCGAAATGCCCCGCTCGACCAGTTCCTGGACCAGCCTGTTGCGGTCGTCGAGTTCGGTGAAGCCCT
This sequence comes from Solirubrobacterales bacterium, assembly GCA_032119635.1. Lineage (GTDB taxonomy): Bacteria > Actinomycetota > Thermoleophilia > Solirubrobacterales > 70-9 > 67-14. The sequence goes on along the minus strand of JAUMBO010000167.1, from coordinate 1,547 downwards.
GGAACCCGCCGACGATCATCAGCCGGCCGATGCCGTGGGCCTCGACCTCGAATCCGACCGCTTCGGGGTCGACCTCGCCGGTCGGCAAGACACCGGCAACGTCTCCGATTCCGGCCTCGCCGGATTCCTCCCCAGTGATCGGGATCACCAGACTGATCACTATTCCCCACTCCGGATGGCGGACCACTCGCTCGGTCACCTGGGCCATCCCGGCCGGGTCGCCGAGCAGGGCGACCTCCTGCCGGTCCCACCCCCGCCGTCGGGCGAGCAGGCGAACCGCCCCCCTCGATGCGAGGACGAGAGGGACCATCAGCACGAAGAGGAGCGCCATCGGGAGGATCTCGGTCACCCCGGTAGTGACGGCCGACCGGAGCAGGATGAATAGCCAGTTCCAGAGCGCCGCGACCACCGCCACCTTTCCGGCCTCCCGGACCACGCTCCGGTCGAGCATCCGTTCGAAGTCGTGGTAGAGGCCGAACCAGAAGGCGACCAGGACCCAGACCGGCAGCATGACGAGGAAGACCACCGCTACCGGCTCGATCTCGAGTTTCCTGCCGACCAGGGGCAAGGCGACCAACTCGAGCAAGAGGGCGGCGGCGAGAATCGCAAGCAGGTCGCCCCCGACCAGGAGCCTCCTCATCCGGGCAGCGTGCCGCCTTGCCCCCTTTCCGGGGGCGACCGGCGTCGGGGCCGGGGCGACGGGTCTTTCCTGCCCTACCTCCACGGCCCCATTCTCGCCCCAAGCGGGGACGGGGCGGCTTGCGGTTCTTCGATCCGGCCGATCCGCCCTGTGCCGACCGCCTTGATCGGGTACCCCTGACATCGGGGAACGGCGGCCTCAGCCCCCCGCCGTCACCGACTCGAACTCGACCCCGGTCACCCGTTCGATGTCGGCCAGCATGCCGGGCAGGAGATCATCGATCCGGTAGTCGTCCGCCCGCCGTAGGCCGGCTTCGGCGTAATGCTCTCGCTCGGCCGGATCGTTCGCCAGGTCGACGATCGCGGCGGCGAAGCCTTCCGGGTCCTCGTTCGGCACCAGGCGGCCGTACCGGTCGGCCTCGAGGATCTCCTTCGGGGCGCCCGGGCAGTCGGCCGCGATGACCGGGATCCCGAGCGCCATCGCCTCGACGATCACGTTGCCGAACGGCTCCCACCTGGCCGAGTGGAGGAAAAGGTGAGCCTGGGCAAGCATTTCGAAGGGCCGGTCCGTATGCCCGACCAGCCGGACCTTGCCGTTCAGGCCGAACCGGCCCACCATCTTCTCCATCCGGGCCTTCCAGCCGCCCTTCCAGGCCCCCTCTACCCCGAGGATCTCGAGTCGCCACTCGGGCAAGTCGGGGTCGGCGATTGCCAGCGCCTCGATCATCACGTCGTAAGCCTTCTGCTCTACCAGGCGGCCTATCGCGATCATCCGGAGCGGTGGCTCCGACGGCACGGCCACATCGCCCGCCTCCCGCCGGATCGCGTCGGGATCGAATGCGTTGGGCCAGACGAATACCCGGGAACGCGGCACCTTCCGGTCCCTCGACGCCCACTCGGCCACGTCT
>JAUMBO010000166.1:0-1871 GCA_032119635.1 Solirubrobacterales bacterium | reverse complement strand
CCTGCCCGGCCAGGCGGATGCGCCAGGAGGGTCGTTGGTGCCCGGGTGCCACACGCTGATCATTACAGCGGCTCGGGCGCCAGGTAAACGGTGTCGGGCATCGAATACGGTTGGGGGGATGGCCGGTTCCGTCTCCAGGGCAAAGCTGCTCACTGCGGTGGGCGGTGTCGTCGGGCTGGCCGCTTTCGGCCTCCTCCTGCTGCTGGGAAACCGGACTGATCAGGCGGTCGAGCCCGTGGTCAAGGAAGGAAGCGTGGAGCGACCGGCTCCCGGAGAGGCGCTGAGGCCCGGAGAGGCGACCTCGGTCGTTTTCGAGACCACCCTCGGGACCTTCGAGGTGCTTCTCGAGTCCGTCGAATCACCGATCGCGGCGAACAACTTCGCCTATCTGGCGAAGAACGGGTTCTACGACGGCCTTGGCTTCCACCGGATCGTCCCCGGTTTCGTCATTCAGGGAGGCGACCCCCGCGGAGATGGGTCCGGGGGTCCTGGGTACCTCGTAACCGATCCTCCGGAGGCCGACACCGTCTACGGCCCGGGAACCGTCGCGATGGCGAAGTCCGGGTCCGACCCCTCCGGGGCAGCCGGGAGCCAGTTCTTCGTCGTTACCGCCGAGCAGCCGATCGAGCTCGAGCCGATCTACGCGGTCGTAGGCAAGGTCTCGAGCGGCTTTTCCGTCGTCGAGGAGATCGGCAGGCTGGGCGGGCCCGACGAGAAGCCGACCGAGACCGTGGTGATCGAGAGGGCGAGGCTGGTCGAGGGGTGAATGACCCGGGAGTCGAGCGCCGTGAGTTCGAGGTCGGGTGCGATGGAATGACCCTGAGGGGAAGTGAGCAGGGGGAGGGGGAGACGGTCCTGCTCTGTCACGGGCTCAGCGCAACACGAGATTTCGTGGTTCATGGCTCCCGCGCGATTCCCCGGGCGGGACGTCGTCTCGTCCTCTGGGACGCACGTGGTCACGGCGATTCCGATCCGGCCCCTGCTGGAGAGGGCTACGGCTACCGACATCAGGTCGATGACCTCGGGGCGATCGTCGGGCAGGTAGCGAACGGCGACCGACCTCTGGTCATCGGAGGGCACTCGATGGGGTGTCACACGGCCGCCGCATGGGCGCTGGCAAACCCCGATCGGGTTTCGGCCCTGATCCTGATCGGTCCGGTCTTCACCGGAACCGGTCTCGGCCCTGACGAGGACCGGTGGGATCTACGTGCGAGCGCTCTTTCCGAGGGCGGACCGGAGGCCTTTGCCCGGATGGTGGCCGAAGGGTTCACCGGGAGCGATGAGGGCCGCAGTCTGATCGAACGGCTCGCAAGCGACCGGATCCGGAAGCACCGTCACCCGGAAGCCGTCGCTGATGCTCTTCGCGAGGTTCCCCGGTCGGCTCCGTTCGAGGGAATCTCCTCGCTGAAGATTCTCCGGAGCCCCGTTCTGGTCGTAGGGAGCAGGGACGATCTCGACCCGGGACACCCCCTCGAGGTTGCCGAATCCTGGGCAGCGACGATCCCCGGGGCCCGACTCGTAGTCGAAGAAACGGGGGAGTCCCCGCTCGCCTGGCAGGGTGGGAGACTCTCGAGAGTGATCAACGAATTCCTCGATAGCGGGACAACCCCGGTCAGGAGCCTGCGTGACCGGAGCTGACGCCAGCCAACCGGGGGCGCTGCCTGACTCTCGCTGGATCCCGGGCGGCGAGTTCATGATGGGCAGCGATCGCCACTACCCTGAAGAGTCGCCGGCAGGGGCGGAGGCGATCGAGGGTTTCTGGATGGCCGAGACTCCGGTGACCGTGGGGGAGTTCCGCGAGTTCGTCGTCCGGACCGGCTACGTGACCGTCGCCGAGAGGCCTCCCGATCCGGCGATGTACCCCGGAGCAG
>JAUMBO010000165.1:0-9049 GCA_032119635.1 Solirubrobacterales bacterium | reverse complement strand
AGGTCAGGTGCATGTAGACATGGCTCTGGTTCCTGGTCCCGGCAAGGTTGATCACGATGTAGTGGCCGGCACCATCGGCCTGGTACTCGTTCCAGTAGACCCGCCCTCCGCGAGCGGCCACCAGGGGCCGTCCACAGTCGGCCAGGACGTCTGCCCCCTGATGCCCCCGGCCGGCGCCGATCCCGTCTCCGTAGGAATGGGGTCCCCTCACGGGGAAGACGAAACCGAACAGCCTGAAGCCGAGCCCTTCTTCCCTCGGGGCCGTTCCCGGGAGTTGCCGGCCGTCGAGGTCGGAGATCCGGAAGGCGTAGCGGCCGGCATCGGCCGGGCGACCTGAGGAGTCGCGCCCCTTCCACCGGAAGCGAACGCTCTGGTTCGGCGAGACGTCCCGCATGAAGGTCGAGAAGACGACCGCCGACTCCGCATCGACGATGTCCACTCGGAGGTCGGTCGGGGAGCCCGTTCCTCCGAGGATGAAGGAGACGGAGGGCTTCTTTGCCCCGAAGAGGTAGGCCCGCCGGGGCGTGGTGCTTGCGTCGCGCAGCTCCAGCGAGCCGTCACCGCCGTTCGGCCTCGCTCCGATCGAGAGACTCCTGGGCGAGCCGGCGGAAACGGTGCCCCCCGTCGCGACCACCCTCACCGCACCGGACTCGGCCCTCGGGGGGACTATCGCCTTGACCGAGGTCTCGTTGCCCTGCTCGGAATCGACCCTTATCCGGCCCCCGGGAACCTTGAACGAGACCTTCTGAATCTGGCCCATGTCACGGCCAGACACTTGGACCAGGGATCCGACCGAGGCAGTCCTGAGGGCCCGGCAGTCGGTAAGGCAGATGACGTCGGATATCCGGGGCGCATCGGGGACGGTAAGGCCTCCGTCGCGGGCCTCGAGCGCCGAAGCCGGCGCCGCGACGCCGGCCAGCAGGGCGAGCTGGAACAGCAGAGCGGTAACCTTGCGGGCCTGGATCTTGCCGAGTGGGGGTCGCATCGTTCTGGATCGCCCGGCCTCGAGTCGGTGCGGGCCTGCCGGCCGGGTGGTACCGGATGGCGCGAGTATAGGAGGCGTCAGGGTCGGCCGTCCGACGGCGATGAGGGCGCCGGTCCCCTATTATCCGCGAGTCCGCTCCGGGAAAGGTGATCCCGGGCCGGACCGAACACCCGTGAAGACCTACGTCGCAAAACCGGAAACCCGTGATCGCAAGTGGTACGTGGTCGATGCCGAGGGCCAGACCCTGGGCCGTCTGGCGACCCAGTTGGCAGACCTCCTGCGCGGGAAGCGGAAGCCGGACTACACCCCGCACATCGACACCGGTGATTTCGTCGTCGTCGTGAACGCCGAGAAGATCAGGGTGACCGGCAACAAGATGGATTCGAAGATCTACTGGCGCCACAGCGGATACCCGGGTGGCATTCGGAGCAGGACCCTTCGGGAGATGCTCGAGCGCCAGCCCGAAGAGGTGATCCGGAAGGCCGTCAAGGGAATGCTTCCTAGGAACAAACTTGCTCGTCAGCAGCTGACCAAGCTGAAGGTCTACGCCGGCCCCGATCATCCGCACGCCGCCCAGTCGCCGGAGAAGTTCGAGGTGAACCAGTGACCGCGGAAAACGGCGAGAACGAAGAAGAGATCGAGCAGGCACCCGGGGAGGGCGCGGAGTCGGCCGAGGTCGACCGGACCCCGGACGAGCCGCTGGCCGACGGCGAGTCCGAGCCAGCCGAAGATGTCGCCGAACCGGAAGCCGAAGGCGGGCCGGAGGCCGAAGAGGCGGCTCCCTCCGAGGAGCCGGAATCCACGGAGGGCGAGCCGTCCGACGAGGCTCCGGAGGTACCGGAGGCCCGCAGGAAGAAGCCTGCCGACGACGGCCCGAAGGCCAAGGACCTGCCGCCAGGGGCCGACCTCGAGCCGATTTCGATCGAGGAGCCCGAAGCCGAGCTCGACCCCGAGGAGAGGGCCCGTCAGGAGGCCGAGGCCGAGGAGAAGGCAGCCCGCGAGGCCGAGCTGAACCGCGACGATGCCGAGGATGTCGAGCGGATCGCTGTGGTCGGCGCCACCGAGCTGCCCGGCGACGGCCCGGTCCAGGCCACCGGGAAGCGCAAGCGTTCGGTCGCTCGAGTGATCCTGCTCCCGGGCAAGGGCACGATCACCGTCAACGGTCGGGACTTCGAGGAGTACTTTCCACGGGCACGTCACCGGACGATCGTCAGCTCGCCACTGGTTGCGACCGGATTCGAGGACAAGGTCGAGGTTCGGGTTCTGGTTCATGGCGGCGGCATCAGCGGCCAGGCCGGAGCCGCCCGTCACGGCATCGCCCGGGGGCTGACCGAGGCCCTTCCCGAGCTCAGGTCGGAGCTCAAGCGGCGAGGGTTCCTGACCCGTGACTCGCGGGCCAAGGAGCGTCGCAAGGCGGGCCTCAAGAAGGCTCGCAAGCGGCCACAGTTCTCGAAGCGCTGAACGGCCCGGTGGCCGGACCGGACTCGAGATTCTTCGGGACCGACGGGATACGCGGTCCGGTCGGAACGCTCCTCGAGCCATCCCTTGCCCTGGCCCTGGGCCGGGCCGCGACCCGTCTCGCCGCGTCGCCGGAGCCCCGGGTCCTGGTTATCCGGGACACCCGGGAGTCCGGACCAGCGCTGGAAGCTGCCTTTGCTGCCGGGGCGGCGGCAGCCGGCGGCACGGTGTTCTCGGGAGGGGTGCTGCCGACACCGGCGGCCCCGCTGCTGGCTGCTCTCTACTCGTTCGACCTCGCCGCGGTCGTCTCGGCCTCCCACAACCCATGGTCGGATAACGGCATCAAGCTGTTCGAAGCGAACGGGAGGAAGCTCGACGACGAGACCGAGCGGGCGATCGAACGCGAGTTGACGGAAGGTGGCGGAGCCTGGGCTGGTGAGGGCTGGGGCCGGATCGACCGGCTGAACACGGCCGAAGCCGACTACCTTCGGGCCCTGGCCGCCCGCTTCGACCTCGATCTCTCCGGTCGCCGGATCGCGCTCGATTGCGCCAACGGATCGACCTGGAAGGTCGCGCCCGAGATCTTTGCCCGGCTCGGGGCCGAAGTCGTCACCCGCGCGGTCGAGCCAGACGGCCGGAACATCAACGAGGCCTGCGGCTCGACCCATACGGGCCCGCTCTCCGGGATGGTCCGGGATGGCGGGTTTGACTTCGGCTTCGCCTTCGACGGCGACGGAGACCGGATGCTCGCGGTCGACCGGACTGGCGCGGTCAGGGACGGTGACGAGGTGATGGCATCGATTGCCCTCCATCGGCACCGCGTCGGCACGCTCGGAGGAGGGGTCGCCGTAACGGTTATGACCAACCTCGGTTTCCACCAGGCGATGGAGGAGGCAGGGATCGAGGTCGAGGTGACCCCGGTCGGCGACCGACACGTGATCGAGGCCCTCGATCGACGAGGCTGGTCGTTCGGCGGGGAGCAGTCCGGGCACATGATTTCGACCGACTTCGCCCCTACCGGCGACGGGATCGCCGCCGCGCTGGCCTTGATCGAGGCCCTCGGCGATGCCGACCTGAGCAGCAGCGCTCCGATGGTCAGGCTGCCACAGGAGCTGGTCAACGTCGAAGTCGCCGACCGGACCGCGTTCGAGTCGAGCGAAGTCGTGAAGGAGGCGATCCGGGTGGCCGAGGAGGAGCTGGGTCGGGAGGGCAGGATCCTGGTCCGACCCTCGGGTACCGAGCCCCTGGTCCGGGTGATGGTCGAGGCACCGACCGCCGACCAGGCCGGCAGGATCTGCGGACAGATAGCCGAAGCCGTCGAATCCGGTCTGGACTGACCCCGCCGGTAGCCTTACCGGCCAGTCATGTGCGGGATCATCGGATACGTGGGGCCTCGCCCCTGTCAGGACATTCTCGTCTCGGGACTCGAGAAACTCGAGTACCGGGGTTATGACTCGGCCGGGATGGCGATCATCGCCGGGAGCACGATCGAGAAGGTCAGGGCGGTCGGCAACCTCGAGATGCTCCGTGGAGCGCTCGACCAGGCAGCTCGTCTCGACGGCGAGCCCGATGGCGAAGCCTGCACCGGAATCGCCCACACGAGATGGGCCACCCACGGCAGGGTGACCGAGCTGAACGCCCATCCCCACGCAGGGGGCGAAGGGGCGGTGGAGATGGTGCTGAACGGGATCGTCGAGAACCACGCCGAGATCCGGGTCGAACTGGCCGGCCAGGGGATCGAGATGGCTTCCGAGACCGATGCCGAAGTCGTGGCCCACCTGATCGCCCGAAACTTCGACGGTGACCTGACCGAAGCGGTCAGGAAGACCGTCGCCTCGCTGCGTGGCCACTTCTCATTCGTCGCGATGCATCGCGACCTGCCGGGGATCCTCGTCGGCGCCCGGTGGGAAACGCCGCTAACGGTCGGGCTGGGCGAGGGCGAGACCTTCGTCGCCTCGGCAATCCCCGCCTTCATGGCCGAGACCCGTGAGGTGCTGGCGATCGAGAACGGCGAGATAGTGACTGCCACGCCGGCCGGGGTGACGATCGAGACCTTCGATGGTGAGCCGGTCGAAAGGTCACCGGAGACGGTGACCTGGGATGAAGAGGCAGCCGAGAAGGGTGGCTACGAGACCTTCATGATGAAGGAGATCCACGAACAGCCCGAGGCAATCGCCGAGACCGTGCTGGACCGTGTCCGGCCCGGACAGGGAGTCGACCTTTCCGACTCGGGACTCGAGGACGACTTCCTCACGGGCCTGTCGAGGGTCGTGGTCGTCGCCTGCGGAACTTCGTACCACGCCGGACTCGTCGGCCGCTACGCGATCGAGAAGTGGGCCAGAGTCCCGGTCGAGTGCGACATCGCCTCGGAGTACCGCTATCGCGATCCCGTGGTCGGACCGGGAGACCTGGTCATCGGGATTACCCAGTCCGGGGAAACGGCCGACACCCTCGCGGCGATGAGGCTCGCCCGGGAGAAGGGGGCAACGGTCCTGGCCGTGACCAACGTGATGGGAAGCCAGGCCACCAGGGAGAGCGATGCCGTCCTCTATACCCGGGCCGGACTCGAGATCGGTGTCGCGGCGACCAAGACGTTCGTTGCCCAGGTCGCGGCCATGTACCTGTTCGCGCTCAAGCTGGCCGAGCTCAGGAAGACGGTGGCAGGGGACGAACTGGAGCAGCTGGAGCTGGCCCTCCGGGAGATCCCGGAGCTGATGGATGCAACGATCGACTCGGTCTCCGAAGCGGTCGAGGCGGTGGCCGAGAGGCATGCCGACCAGGAATTCTTCCTCTACCTGGGACGCCACATCGGGCTGCCGGTCTGCCTGGAAGGGGCGCTCAAGCTGAAGGAGGTCTCCTACATCCCGACCGACGCCTACGCCGCCGGCGAGATGAAACACGGCCCGATCGCCCTGCTGGATGACTCGACCCCGGTCGTCTGCGTCGCGACCGACAGTCCGGTGCTCGACAAGGTGCTCTCCAACATCGAAGAGGTTCGGGCCCGGGGTGCCGACACGATCGCGATCGCAACCGAGGGTGCCACGCAGGTCGAGGCGGTGGCCGACGAGACGATCTTCGTGCCGGCGAGCGACTGGGTCCTCCAGCCTCTCTTCGCGATCATCCCGCTGCAGTTGCTGGCGTACCACATTGCCCGACGGCGGGGCCTGAACGTGGACCAGCCCCGCAACCTCGCCAAGACGGTCACCGTCGAGTAGCTCCGAAGGGGCCTTAGGATTCGACCATGGAAACGGTCGGAATCGGGATCGATCTCGTCGAGGTGAGCCGGCTCGAGCGGGCGCTGGAGCGTTATCCGCGACTCGCCACCCGGCTGTTCACCGAGCGCGAGCTCTCTCACTGCGAGGAGATGCGACGGCCGGGACGACACCTGGCCGCCCGGTTCGCCGCCAAGGAGGCGACGGTCAAGGCAATGGGCCTGAACCCTGGCCACGCGATGACCGAGATCGAGGTCGAGGCGGGCCGGCCGCCGGTGATCCGGCTCCACAGCGGGCTGGCCAAACGTGCCGCGGACGAGGGGCTCTCGTTGTCCGTGAGCCTGACCCACGAGCGTGAGATGGCCGGAGCGGTCGTCCTGGTCGAGCGCTGAGTCGATGCGGCCCTGGCTCGATCCGCTCTACGACGCCGGGGGGATGGCCTCGGCCGATCGCTGGGCGATCGAAGAGGCGGAGGTCCCATCCCTGGATCTGATGGAGACTGCGGGGTGCGCGGTCGCCGACGTCGCCCTGGGGATGGCGGTAGGCGACCACGTGACCGTGGTCTGCGGCAAGGGAAACAACGGGGGTGACGGTTTGGTCGCGGCGCGGTTGCTGGCCCGGGCCGGGCTCCGGGTCGAGGTCGTCCTGCTCTGGTCCGGGAAGGAGCTGAGTCCGGATGCGGCCGCAAACCTAGAGCGACTCGACGGGGTCGAGATCTCGGAAGGGGCGGCCACCCTCGAGGGCAGGCGATCGCCCGGACTGGTGCTCGACGCGATCCTCGGCACCGGATTCGCGGGCGACCCGCGCGGGCCCGCCGTCGGGGCGATCGAGTGGATCAACGCGGTCGGGGTCCCGGTCCTGGCCTGTGACGTCCCCTCAGGTGTCGACGCGTCGACCGGCGAGGCCGGTCTCGCCGTCGAAGCCGACCGGACCGTGACGTTCCACGGTGCCAAGGTCGGACACGTGGTGAACCCTGGAAAGAGGCTCTCGGGCGAGGTCGTGGTCGCCCCGATCGGGATTCCACCCGATGCCCCGGCAGGAGAGGCCGCTGGAATCATCACCCCGGCCGTACTCGAGGGATTGATGCGCAGGGGTCCCGGCTCGACCAAGTTCTCCTCCGGCCGGGTCAGCCTGGTCGGCGGCTCCCGGGGGCTCACCGGGGCAGTCGTGCTTGCGGCCCGGGGCGCGATCAGGGCCGGGGCCGGATACGCGACCGCGGCCGTGCCGGAGTCGCTCGAGCCTTCGGTCGGAGCGGCCCAGGCGGAGCTCATGACGGTGGCCTGTCCCGAGGGAGTTGCCCAGGGGGTACTGGGCCTCGATGCGCTCGACCCGGTACTCGCGCACTGTCAGGGAGCCGCTGCGGTCGTGTTCGGTTCCGGGATGGGCCGGGATCCCGGCACCGAGGCCCTGGTCCGTCAGGCCGTCCCCCGTATCGAGGCACCGTTGGTCGTCGATGCCGATGCCCTGACCCTGCTCGGTGATGACCCGGCCCCACTGGCCTCGCGCGAGCACCCGACCGTGATCACGCCCCATGCCGGCGAGATGGCACGCCTGCTCGGAACCTCTTCTCAACAGGTCGAGGCGAGGCGCCTCGAATCGGCCAGGGAGGAGGCCGGGCGAAGCGGGGCCGTGGTGGTCCTGAAGGGGGACGACTCGATCGTCTGCGGGGAGGGCGAGGTTGCGATCAACGACCTCCCATCCCCGGGCCTGGCGACGGCCGGGACGGGGGACGTCCTGGCAGGGGTGTGCGGGGCCCTGCTCGCGCGTGGCGTCGACCCTTTCGAGGCCGCCTCCGCGGCGGTGATCCTCCATGCTCGCGCCGGCAGGATCGCCAGCGGAGCGGTCGGCTCGGCCGAGGGTGTGATCGCCTCTGACGTGGTCGAGTCCCTGCCACGGGCGATGGCCGGTCCGACGGTCGAGGGCCGAGGGGTGGAATAGACTCATCCGGATGCCAAAGGTCTCGGAGATAATGGATACGAGCCTCGTTTCGGTGACGCCGGAGGACGACATCAAGTCAGTTCTCGAGGCCCTCCGCGAGCACGACCTCCCGGGAGTTCCGGTGGTCGACGGGGACGGCAGGCTGGTCGGGATCATCACCGAGTCCGACCTCGTCATCTCGGACGACGAGAACGACTTCCACCTGCCGCACTACGTGAACATCATGGGCGGGATCGTCTTCCTCGAGTCGATGAAGCATTTCGAGGAGCGAGCCCGCAAGGCCTTCGCCGCGCAGGCCGCCGACCTCATGACCGCCGATCCGGTCACCGTGGGGCCCGACGACGAGGCCTCCGAGGCGGGCAGGTTGATCTCGACCCACCACCACAACCGCCTCCCGGTCGTCGATGACGACGGAAAGCTGGTCGGGGTGGTGACCAGGGTCGACGTCCTGGCTGCCCTGACCGGAGCGTGAGCCCCTCCGCGATCCGGGCGACCGCGCGGATCGACCTCGACGCCCTGCGCTCCAACTTCCGGCTCGTACGCGAACTGGTCGGAGGCGAAGTCGGGATCTGCCCCGTGATCAAGGCCGATGCCTACGGGCATGGGATGTGGCAGTGCGGTACCGCGCTGGCCGAGGCCGGGGCTGACCGGTTCTGTGTGGCCACCGCCGAGGAAGCGGTCGCTGCGCGCGAGATCTCGAGCGAGACCCCGGTCGTCGTCCTGGGAGCCCTCACCGACTCCGAGCTCGAGGTGGCCCTCGCCGCCGGAGCCGAGATTCCGGCCTGGGAGGACGGCTTCATCGACCGGATCGAGGAACTCGCCGATCGCGCCCCCGGCCCGGTAAGGGTCCATCTCAAGTTCGATTCCGGGATGGGTCGCCTCGGCTGCCGGGATCCCGAGCTCATCTTCCGGATGGCCGATCGTGTCGCTTCGTCCGGCGCACTCGAGCTCGAAGGGGTCTGGACCCACTTCGCGACGGCCGACGACCGGGAGGACGACTTCTTCGACCGGCAGCTCGAGGTCTTTCTCGCGGTCGCCGCGCGGGTCAAGGGCGATCACCCCGGCACCCTTGCCCACGCGGCGAACAGCGCCGCCATGCTGAGGGACGCGGCTTCCCATCTGGACTTCGTCCGGCCGGGGGTGGCCCTCTACGGGATGGATCCCTTCGGCAGCGATCCCCTCGAGCTGGGGCTCGAGCCGGTCCTCTCGCTGGTCTCCTGGGTCGGATCGATCAGGGAGCTGGATGAGGGTGATTCGGTCGGCTACGGCAGGACCTGGGTCGCCGAAGGTCCGACCGAGGTCGCCACGGTCCCGATCGGATACGGAGACGGCTATCGCCGCGGTCTCTCGGGCCGCTCCCGGGTCCTGGTCAGTGGCCGGTCCAGGCCGGTGGCGGGGACGATCTCGATGGACAACGTCGCGGTCGACCTCGGAAGGCCGGGCCAGTCGGGGACCT
>JAUMBO010000164.1:0-7731 GCA_032119635.1 Solirubrobacterales bacterium | reverse complement strand
AGGTCGAGGAGCCGGCGACTCAGGTCATCGCCGAAGTCGAGTTCTCGGGCGAGGACCGGGAGATCGTCGACTACGAGGAGCAGTGGGAGAGCTCGAACGGATCGAGCCTCTCGCCCCGCGACAACTGAATCGGCATCCCGGGCCCGGCCGAAAGGGTCGGGTCGGGACCCTGTCTAGGATTATCGGGTGAGAGCGATCCGTCACTTCCTGCCCTGGGTGGGCGTGTTGGTGGTCGCGGGGGTGGGGGTCAGCCTCCTGCCCGGGACGACCAAGTGGTCCATCCTGATCACCCAGATTCCGCTCGTCCCGGTGACCGGGCTGGTCGTCTACCGCTTCTTCCGGCCGGGCGAGCTGCCCGAGAAGGCGGCCAGGATCACGATCGCGCTGGTCGCCCTCACCGGCCTCTCATTCGCCGTATATCTCGGCATCACCTGGGCGACGGGTGCCGAGCCTACCTGCGCGGTCGGGGGCGGCTGCTCGGCTGCCCAGACTTCGGAAGGGGCGGACCTCTTCTTCGGGATCAGGACGACCACGGTCGGGATCGTCGGCTACTCGCTGGTCCTGCTGTCGCTGCTGGTTCCCGGCAACCTCGGCCGGATGGCCACGGCCGTCCTCGGCACTTTCGGCTTCGGCACTTCGGCCTACCTCACCACCTACCTGGCGACCGAGTTCAACACCAGCTGCCAGTGGTGCCTCGGATCGAGCGCTGCGATGACCACGATCTTCGCCCTCGCCTACTGGCGACTCGCCAAGTACCTCGAGTAGGTCAGGCCCCGGCCGAGGCCAGCTTCGACTCGAGCTCGGCCGCTCCGTCACCGAGCTCGATCCGGATCCGGTCGAGACTCCACCTGTCCTCCGGTCGAGCCAGGCCCGGCTCGGTGCTCGTCGCCGACCGGTAGCCGGCCTTTCTAACCGCTGCGATCACCCGGTCGTCGTAGCGACCGGCCGGGTAACAGAAGTCGGTCACCGAAATGCCGAACTCCTCTTCCAGCAGCCGTCGCGATTCGGTCATCTCTTCGGCCAACTGGGAGTCGCTGATGGAGGGAAGGTCGGGGTGGGTGATCGAGTGGGAGGCGATCTGCCAGCCGGCCCGGGCCATCTCCTCGACCTGACGGTCGTAGATGTCGGAGTCGAGGGCCTTCAGGTTGAGCACGCCGGGCCAGCCGAGCCTTCTCATCACCGGGAAGGCGTTTTCGTACTGGCTCACGTAGCCATCATCGAATGTCAGGACGACCGGTTTCGGCGGAAGGGTGCCGTCCTCGAACCAGCTGTCGAGGACTTCGGTCAGGGTGACCGCCTCGTAGCCGGACTTGGCCAGCCATTCGACCTGGTCGGCGAAGTCCTCCCTGATGAGGAAGAGGTCCGGGTAGGGGCTGCTCTCGACCGGCTCTTCGATCGGGTGGTACATCAGGATCGGGACCGGACCCTTCCATGGTCGCCATCCCTCCCGGTCACGAACGGGAGCGTCCGACCCCGAGGCCTTCGTTCCCGATTCCCGGGATGGTGGGGTGGCAGCTTTGCCGGTGACCTCTACGTCACCTCCTGACGGCTCGCCTCCAATCCGGGATAGCCCGACTCCGACCACGATGAGGAGCCCGACCCCGAGCGCGGTAAGCACCCACGCACGATTTCGCCGCCTTCGCCTGGCGGCGGCTTCCTGACGTCGCGCCCGGACTCGCTCGAGCGACCGTTCATAGATGTCTTCCTGATCCCCGGTCATGCCCTGTCCGGTACTTCGAAGATGACCCCTCGCCACCTTCTCTCGACCCGGTCGTCCTGCCCCTACATCCCCCGGCCGCGACGGCCGGACGGCCGGAGCTTCCTCGGCCGAGAGGCCGGTTCCCGCTCGTCGGGGCCTCCCTGGTCCGGCTGGCGATGGCGGAAGGCCGAGATGTCGGTCTCGACCTCCTCGATCCAGGACTTGAGTTCGGCCAGCCGGTCGAGGGCGTTTTGGAGCGGGTCGGCGACTTCGCCGCCCTCCTCGATCAGCTGGAGGCGCTCCTCGGCCTCCTGGGTCCGCTCCGCCTCGCGGGCCTCCTCGACCGCGTTGATGATGATCGCGATCAGGATGTTGATCAGGAGGAACGAGGCGATCAGGACGAAGCTGACGAAGAAGACCCAGGCGAACTGGGTCACCTCCTGCCCGGCGAACAGGATCTCGTTCCAGCCCTCGAGGGTGAGCACCGTGAACAGGGTCAGCATCGCTTCGCCGATGTCGCCCCATCGCTCGGGGATCGCTTCGCCGAAGATCTTCCAGCCGACCATTCCGTATATGAAGATCAGGAGGACGGCGAGCGCCGCCATCGAGGCGATCGGTGGGATCGCCCGGATCATGCCCGAGATCAGGACCCGGAGGTCCGGCAGGACGCTGACCACCCGGACGACCCGGAGCAGCCGGACGAGCCGGAGCAGGGTCGCGTTCTCCCGGACCCCGGGGATGAAGACCGCGAAGACGACCACGAAGTCGAAGACGTTCCAGCCGTCCCTGAAGAAGTTCCACGGTTTCGAACCGTAGGCCGCGATCCGGGTCAGGATCTCGACGATGAAGATGCCGAGGAAGATCTCGTTGAGCAGATAGAGCGTGTCGCCGTAGCGCCCCTCGATATCGGGGTAGGTCTCGAGCCCCAGCACGATCGCGTTGAGGATGATCACCGTGAAGATGAACCCCTCGAACCACTTCGAGTGGACGAGGCGTGAGAGAGCCGGTACCCGCTCGCCGGTATCGGGGTTGGGTTCTACGCCCGCCTCCATGTTCGAAGCCTAGTCGGGCTCTCCGAGAGCCGGAGTGCCGCGGTTGGCTCCGACTTCCCGCCCGGCCTGAAGGGCCCGGCTCCAGTCGCGTCGGAGGGTCGCTGCGCCGGGGACGAGGAGCAGGAGCGGAAGGCCGACCAGGAAGATCACGCAGAGGCCGATCCCGATGACACCCCCTATTGCGGCCAGCCAGTAGACGGAGATGATGAATGCGATCGCCGAGAGGGTTCCGATCAAGGTCCGGATGACCGACGAGTTCCTTCTGCCCATATCGGAGGCGACGAGCGCGACGGCCAGGAGGGGTTCGAGCGCGAATGAATTCGCTTCGAGTGCCGGACCCCACCCGAGCCTGGCGCCCCAGTAGAGGCCGGTCCAGGCCGCCATCGCCCCGAGGATGACCGTGAACTGGAACCGGAGTCTCGGAGACCAGACCATCCTCGCCCTCAGCCACCGCGCGATCAGGTTCGCGACGATCGCGGCGGCGAAGATCGTCACCACCGCCTCGATCGAGAGCACCGCGAGGATGAACAGAGGGGCGATGAAGCCGCCGGTCCTCAGGTCGAAGCTGAGCCGCACGGCTCCCGAGAAGAGGACAGTCGCGAGGGCGCCCAGCCAGAAGAGGTCCTCGGGAATGTTGCCGACGGTGAAGGAGTAGGGCGTCGTGCTCTCAGGCTGGAGCCAGTTTGCGAGGGCCAGCACCGGGATCACGATCAGGAAGGTCATTCCGACCGCAAGCAGCAGGCCAATCGCCGTGTTGCGGAGGCCCTGACGGGCAACGTCGTACCCGATCAGGCCCGGGATGATGAAGGAGCCCGCGTAGAGGATCAGGCTGAGTCCCCAGGGCAGCTCGAGCGGGCCGGTTTCCCTGAGGGTCAGCTGGAAGACGGTCGTGACCAGGGCACCGACCACGACGAAGGCGATGAAGACCCACGGTTTGGTCAGTGCGAACCGCCGGGTCAGGATTCCCTGGACGACGAGGTACGTGATCGCGGCCGAGGCGACGGTCGTCAGGATCACTCCTCCCCGCCCCGATAGGGCCAGGATCACCAGGTACCCGGCCGCAAGGGTGCCACCCTCGGAAATACCCAGCTTGATGTAGATGAGGATGCCGGCGGCGACCGAGGCGATCAGAACGAACCTGACCGTGTCGAGATCGAGCTCGAGCAGCTGATCAAGCGCCATCGTCTGCTCCCGCGCTCCGGGCTATCGAGCCGTCCACCCGCTCTCCCCCGCGGAGGTACACGCGGACCCGGTCGGCCAGGCCGTCGTGCTCGTTTTCGAGCGATACGAGGCCGACTTCCGTCGCATCCGGGGCGATTGCCCCGACCAGCGTGTTCACTTCTTTGTCCCAGGGGAAACCGATCGAGGTAGCCGCCGGGGAGACGACGAGGCGATCGTCTGCCCAACCGGCCTCGATCAGCACATTCCTTACCGGCAGGACGGGACCTCCGGCGATGATCACCCCGTCGAACAGGTCTGGGCCCATGAACCCGGCAAATTCGAGTGCGCGGAGCGGTCGGTCCCGCCGGCCGAAGACCATGGCGATCAGGGGAGCCCCTGCCCCGGTCGGCAGATCGAGTTGATCGAGGGCCTGTCCGAGGCTTTCGGGGTCGTTGATCGCTCCCAGGTCGGCCCAGCATGCCTCGATCCCACCAACTTCCCGCCTCCAGACCTCCTGGTCGCCCGGCTCCCTCGACGCACCGGCCATGCCGGCGATCGCGTTCTCGTCATCGATTCCCAGCGAACGAGTCACCGAGAGAGTCAGGCCCACGTTCTGGGGGTGGGCGGAAGGGAGGCGCGCGAGCGTGCCGGGGGGCAACTCTTCGGAGCGGGAAACGATCAGCTCGGCGTGCTCCTCCCTCACTCGCCGTTCGAGCGATCTCAGGGCCTCAGGATTCGATTCGCCGGTCACCACAAGGCTTCCGGGACGGATCGCCTCGGCCAGCGAGCCCGATATCTCGGCCAGGGTCATCCCCTCTTCCTCGAGGTGGTCGAGTCGCGCGTTGGTTATCACGACGATTCCGGGTTTCACGATTCGGTCGGAAAGCAGTTCGATCAGTTCCGGCGAGACCGCCATGCACTCGAAGACCAATGCGTCTGCCTTCGGGGTGGCCAGGAACGCTCGCCGCATTGCGCTGAAGGTCTCGAGGACGCTTGGCGCCCCCAGCCTGAACGTCTCGGTTTCGGACCCGTCGGTCGAGATCTCGGCAGCGGCCGTGCCGGTGATCTTTCCGTAGGGATGGAATCCAGCCTCGGTCAGCGCCGCGTGGAGGAGACGTACCGTGGACGACTTGCCCCTCGAGCCGGTGATCAGGATGGCGACCGGGATCCCCTCCCGCTCCTTCGTGATTCTGGTGGTCCAGGCCCACCAACCGGCGATGATTCCGGCGAGTACCACCAGCGAAGCAGCTCCGGCGAGTGCGCCCCGGGAGGTCAGGTCATCGATTACCTGTCGTGCGGTCTCCTCCATGAAGTCCTGCGTCGATCAGGGTGCCAGAGCACCTCACGGCCCGCTGGGCACCACCCCGACCCGGGCGATCGTGGTCATCGAGAGGTAGTAGAGGTCCCGCCCGAATCCCGGGGCCGGGAAGAGGAAGGCCTGACCGGGGGAGGGGACCCGGACCCGGGCCTTCTCTTCTCCGGTGTCGAGGTCGAGGACGACGACCGAGTCCGAGCCGAGTGGCAGGGCCGCCCGGCGCATCGGGGCGCTCCGGCCGAGGCGCCTGAGGGCCGGCCACAGGTACTTCCGGGCGAAGGGCCGGCGGCGAATTGCCAGGTCGCGGTAGTCCTGGACCACGATCTCCCGGGTATCCGGGAAGACGATCAGGTGGCCGGCGTGGGCCAGGCTGTCCCGTCGCCAGAGTGGCTCGAGTGCGTCCCCGACCAGCTTCCACCCCCGGATCACGGCGTTGCCGGCGTCGTAGGCGACGACCACGCCTTCGACCGGATCCCAGGCCGGCGGGTTGGACTCGGTCCCGTACGGCAGGCCGCTTATCTCGACCGAGCGGACCGAGTCGGGGTCATCTCTCCGGCACCACCACAACCTGACCGGGTCGGGATCTTCACCGCTTCCGACCATCGTCCAGTCGACCCCGTTTCGGCCCTGGTCCATCCAGAAGACGTGTTGGTCGGCGATCACCGGGTCCCAGCCGAAGCCCCGCCCGGGGGCCGGCCCGTAGCGGGGTCGCCACGCCTCGTCGATCTCCAGCCGCCGGGCTTCGAGGTCGAGGACGAGCCGGAACACGGTCTCGGTCCCGACCGCGATCACGCTCTCGCCGTCCGAGGAGAGCCTCGCAATGGAAGGCTCCGGCAGTTCGAGCTCAGGAACGATCGATTCGAGCGTCTCGGGGTCCAGCACCGAGACGGTCGAGGGTGCCCGGCCGCGGGGCGCGTCGCAGTCCTTGGTCACCAGATGGCCCGAGTCGAGCACGACGAACGAGTTGTAGGGCCGCTCGATCGGGAGCCTCCGGCTCGCCATCTCCTCGAGATCCGGGGTCAGCCGGTGGGCGCCGGTCCCGAACACTGCGTACAGGTTGCCGTTTTCGTGGGCGGCGATTCCCCCGGGCCAGTACCTGCCGGAGGGCCACCGGGCCGTGGTCGCGGTCACCTCGAGGGTCCAGGGGTCGAGTCGCTCGACCCAGCCCTCGACGTTCCCGGCCAGCGGGTCGCCGGCCGGGATCGTGTGGCGGAGCGCATAGAGCTCGCCGGGCTCGCGCCGGATCAACATGTCGGAGGCGAAGGCGTCCTTCCAGGCGGCGAGCTTCAGGCCCTCACCGGGCGCGATCCCGAGTCCGGACTCGCCTTCCGGATGGCAGAGCCTTCGGGGGCCGCCGTCCTCGGCCGTCCAGGGCCGGGGCCAGTAGGCGCCGGGGACGGTTCGCTCGGCGTCCACAGGGGCTTTCCCTCAGTCGCCCGGTGCCGGAACGGCTCGCGAGGGGATCAGGCGACTGTCCTCGAGCGCGGCGGCCCGGAGCCGGTGGGTTTCCAGGTAGTCAGGGTCGGAGATCATCTCCAGGAAGGCGGCGGGGGAGGGGTACTCGACCAGGATCACCATGTCCCACTCCCGGGCCTCGGGTCCGATGGCGGCGTCCTGGCAGGCGACGGCCGAGAGGATCCTGCCGCCTGCGCGGGCGAGGTGGGGGAGGGTCTCCGCGGAGTAGCGGCCGTAGGCCTCGGCCCCGCTCATCCCCTCGCACGGCTCGATCGCCTCGTCACGGAACCGGATCAGGTTGACCATCACGACCGGGCCGTCGCCGGATCCGGCGAGCGCCTCGAGGGCTGAGGACTCTGGTGTGAGGAATCCCCCTTCCACGGGGTCGAGCCTAACCGCTCCGGATCCCACCCGTTCGACCCCCCGTCGGTCCCTGCGTCAGGCCGCGAACCGGAGCTCGCCGCCCCGGGCCGGGGAGGAGGTGATGAACCGCTGCACCTCCGGCTCGTCTCCGCCGACCGGTTCGAGCACCCCGGCCTTCGCCACCTCCTTGATCACGATCTCCATCTCGGCCATCGCGAACGAGGCCCCGATGCAGCGCCTCACCCCGCCGCCGAAGGGGATCCAGGTGTAGGTGCCGGGCTTTTCCTCCTTCCAGCGCGAGGGCCGGAACTCAAGCGCATCGGGGTAGACGTCCTCGCGCCGGTGGACCAGGTGGATGCAGGGCACCACCATCTCCCCGGGCTCGAAGGCATGACCGGCGATCTCGATCGGTTCGTTGACCTGGCGAACGACCACGTCGAGTACCGGGCGGAGCCTGAGCGTCTCCTGGGCGACGGCGGTGAGGTAGTCGTCATTGCCCTCGGCGACCGCACGATGCAGGGCCTCCGTGCTGCCCTCGGTGTGGGCGAGCCGCTCGAAGACCCAGGCGAGCGCGGTCGCGGTCGTCTCGTGTCCGGCGACGATCAGGGTGACGATCTCGTCGCGGACCTCCTCGTCGCTCATCGGGTTGTCCTGCTCGTCCCTCGCGGTCAGGAGCATCGAGAGCA
>JAUMBO010000163.1:0-5175 GCA_032119635.1 Solirubrobacterales bacterium | reverse complement strand
CTTCAGCGAGGAGGCCGTCCGGCGCTCTGGCTTCGGTGGCGAGGAGTTCGACCCGGTGCCCTGCGACTCGATCCCGGAGGCGATCGAAGCGGTCGCAGGGGGGGGAGCCGACCGGGCGATGCTCCCGTTCGAGAACTCGATCGAGGGTTCCGTGCGGCCGACCATGGACTCGCTGCTCGAGCAGGCCGAGAAGGTGACCGTGGCCGGTGAATACAGGCTGCCGATCCGGGAGGCCCTGATCGCCCGTGAGGAGATCGAAACCTCCACGATCATCGAGGTCATCTCCCATCCCCAGCCGCTAGCCCAGTGCGCCCGGTTCATCCGTGAGGAGCTGCCCGGAGCCACCGTGACGGTCGCCGGAAGCACCAGTGCAGCCGTCCGGGAGGCGGCCGGCAGCGGGGCTGGGGTGGCCGCGATCGCCCCGGCATCGGCCGCACCGCTCTATGACTGCGTCGTCCTCCGGGAAGGGATCGAGGACGAACCCGGCAACCTGACCAGGTTCCTCTGGATCGCCCCGGCCGGGACGGAAGCCGAGGGTCCGGCGGCGGCGGGCAGTTCCTGGAAGACGACGATCGTCTTCTCGGAGCTGGGCGCCGATCACCCCGGAGCGCTGGTCGAGGCGCTGGTCGAGTTCTCGGACCGCGGGATCAACCTCGTCCGGATCGAGTCGAGGCCCCAGAAGAGGGAACTCGGCCGGTACCTCTTCTTCATCGACGTCGAGGGCCGGGCCGACGACGAGCCCGTCAGTGAAGCACTCGATGGACTTCGCTCGAAGGCCGCCGAGGTGAGGGTGCTCGGCAGCTACCCCGCCGCCGTCGCGACCTAGTCCCCAGCCAGCCCCTCGTCGTCGGCTTCGACTTCCGTCTCCTCCGGGGCCTCCGAGTCGTCCGGAGCCTCCGCAGTCTCCTCGACCGACAGCTCCTCCGCCGCCCCGGTTTCGTCCTCCAGGCCCGCCTCCCCGCTCGAATCGTCATCCGAGTCGACGACCAGGGCCACGGCGCTGATCCGGTCGCCGTCCTTGACGTTCATCACCTTGACGCCCTGGGTCGCCCGACCGGACTTCCGGATCTCGCCTGCAGAAGTGCGCTGGACCATCCCATTCTCGGTGATGAAGAGGAGCTCCTGGTGCTCACGGACAATCAGCGCCCCGGCCAGGCCACCCTTCTTCTCGGTGAGTTTCGCCGTCAGAACTCCCTTCGTGCCGCGGTTCTTCACCGGGTAGTCGGCCAGCGAGGTCCGCTTTCCGAAGCCGTTCTCGGTCACGACCAGGAGCTCGGAGTCGTCCCGGGCCACGTTCAGGGCGAGAACCCGGTTGTCCTTGCCTTCGACCTTCATCCCCTTGACGCCGCTCGTTCCCCGGCCCATCGGGCGAGCCTGCTCCTCGTTGAACCGAGCTGCGTGGCCGGACTTCGAGATCAGGAGGACGTCGTCCTCGCCAGAGGTCAGCTCGACCCCGACCAGCTCGTCGCCGTCGCGGACCTTGATCGCGATGATCCCGTCGGCCTCGATCCGGGTGTTGTAGTCGGTGAACTCGGTCTTCTTGACCTGCCCGGCCGCGGTCGCGAAGACCAGGTACCTGTTCTCCTTGAAGTCCCTGGTCGGGATCACGGCCATCACCCGTTCGCCCTCCTTCAGGGGCAGCAGGTTGACCAGGGCGCTGCCACGGGCCGTCCGGCTACCCTCCGGCAGCTCGTAGACCTTCTTCCGGTACACCTTGCCGAGGTTGGTGAAGAAAAGCAGGTAATCGTGGGTCGAGCAGATGTGGAGGTGCTCGATGTAATCGCCCTCCTTGAGGTTCATTCCCGTCACCCCGACGCCGCCTCGGTGCTGCTTGCGGTAGGAGCCGACCGCAATCCGCTTCACGTAGCCGGACTTGGTCAGCGAGATCACCATCTGTTCCTCGGCGATCGTGTCCTCGACGTTGACGTCGCCGTCGAACGGTTCGATCGCCGTCCGGCGATCGTCGCCGTGGGTCTCGGCCACCTCGAGCAGCTCGGTCTTGACCAGGTCATAGACCTTGCCCTCGTCGCCGAGGATCTCGCGGAGCTCCTTGATCAGCCCCATCAGCTCGTCGTGCTCCTCGCGGATCTTGTCCGACTCGAGCGCGGTCAACCTCTGGAGGCGCATGTCGAGGATCGCCTGGGCCTGCTCCTTCGAAAGCTCGAATTCCGAGATCAGGCCCTCCCGGGCCGCGTCGGGATCGGAAGAGGAGCGGATCAGGGCGATCACGGCATCGAGGTTGTCGAGCGCGATCAGCAGCCCTTCGAGGATGTGTGCCCGAGCTTCGGCTCTGCCCAGCTTGAACTGGGTCCGGCGGGTTACGACCTCGCGCTGGTGCTCGACGTAGTGGAGGACCAGATCCCGGAGGCCGAGCGTCTTCGGTACCCCGTCGACCAGGGCCACCATGTTGAGTCCGAACGAGGTCTGCAGCTGGGTCTTCTTGAACAGATTGTTCAGGACGACATTGGTCACCGCGCCGCGCTTCAGCTCGATCACGATCCGCATCCCGGACCGGTCGCTCTCGTCCCTCAGGTCCGAGATCCCTTCGAGCTTCTTGTCCCTGACCAGTGAGGCGATCTTCGAGATCAGGCCCGCGTCACCACCCTTCTTGACCGTGAATGGCAGCTCGGTGACGATCAGCGCCTCCTTGCCGCCCTTGAGCGGCTCGGAGTGGACCTTGCCCCGCACCACAACCGAGCCGCGGCCGGTCTGGTAGGCCTCACGAACGCCACCGGGATCCATGATCCCCCCGCCCGGGAAGTCGGGGCCCTTGACGTGCTCGAGCAGCTGCTCGACCCCGATCGAGGGGTCGTCGATGAAGGCCGCCACGGCCGAAGAGACCTCGCGCAGGTTGTGGGGCGGGATGTTCGTCGCCATCCCGACCGCGATCCCAGACGCTCCGTTGACCAGGAGGTTCGGGAACCTGGCCGGCAGGACGAGCGGCTCACGCTGGGATTCGTCGTAGTTGGGACCGAAATCGACCGTGTCCGAGTCGATGTCCCTGAGCATCTCGGTCGCCAGCCGGGTCAACCTCGCCTCGGTGTAGCGCATCGCGGCCGCCGAGTCGTCGTCGATCGAGCCGAAGTTGCCCTGCCCGTCGGCCAGCATGTAGCGCAGCGAGAAGTCCTGCGCCATCCGGACCAGCGTGTCGTAGATCGAGGCATCGCCATGCGGGTGGTACTTGCCCATCACTTCACCGACGATGAAGGCGCATTTCCGGTATGGACGGTTCGGCTGCAGGCCGAGGTCGTGCATCGAGTAGAGCACCCGGCGGTGGACCGGCTTGAGCCCGTCACGGACGTCCGGCAGTGCCCGTCCGACGATCACGCTCATCGCGTAATCGATGTAGGACGAGCGCATCTCGAGCTCGAGCTCGCGGTCCTCCACGTTTCCAGTCAGCGCCTCGAGCGCCATCAGCAGCTACCCCGCCTGCGTCCTGTCGACGGATCAGACATCGAGGTTGTCGGCTTCCTTGGCGTAGGTCTCGATGAAGTCCCGCCGTGGCGAGACCTGATCGCCCATCAGCATCGAGAAGATCTGGTCGGCCGCCGTCGCGTCCTCGAGCGTCACCCGCTGGAGGGTCCGGGTAGCCGGGTCCATGGTCGTCTCACGGAGCTGCTCGGCGTTCATCTCGCCGAGACCCTTGAACCGGGTCAGCTGGGTCCCGTGACGGGCCAGGTCGAGCACGGCCCGGTGGATCTCGGCGAACGACCCGGCGACTTCCTCCCGGTCGCCGAGCGTCACGGTGAAGGGGGGGCGGCCGAGGTTCTTGGCCAGCTGGGTGTGGACCTCGGCCAGTCGAGCGAACTCGTCGCCGGTGAACAGGGCCCCCGGCACCGTGTGGTTGCGGGCCAGGCCCGAAGTCCGGTGGACGGCCTTGATCGAGGTCGCGTCGTCCTCCTTGCCGAGCACCTCCACCTCGAAGGCACCGTCCTCACCCTTCGCGGTCATCGCCTTGCGGGCTCCGGCGACCGTGGTCGGCGCGACGTCGAGCAGGTTCGACTCGGCCGCGAACCGGACCACGTCCGCGCCGAACTCGGCCTGCAGGGCGGCGTACCAGCCGTCGTACTCCTTCGATGCCCGGAGGTAGGCCTGCCAGCCCTTCTTGTTCAGCTTGATCGTCTTGCCCGCGACGTCGGTGATCGCGAACTCCTCGAGCCGGTCCCTGAGCAGCAGCTCTTCCAGCTCGCCCTCCTTCTCGAGGTACGTCTCCTGGTTGCCCTTCTTGACCTTGTAGAGCGGCGGCTTCGCGATGTAGACGAACCCGGCGTCGATCAATGGCTGCATCTGGCGGTACAGGAAGGTGAGCACCAGGGTCCTGATGTGAGCGCCGTCCACGTCGGCATCGGTGGCCATGATGATCTTGTGGTACCTGGCCTCCTCGAGGTCGAACTCGTCCCCGATCCCAGTACCGATCGCGGTGATCATGGCCTGGATCTCGTTGTTTGCGAGAACCTTGTCTATCCGACTCTTCTCGACGTTGATGATCTTGCCCCGGAGCGGCAGCACGGCCTGAGTACTCCTGTCGCGGGCCTGCTTGGCCGAGCCTCCGGCGGAGTCGCCCTCGACGATGAAGATCTCGGCCAGGGCGGGATCACGCACCGAACAGTCGGCCAGTTTGCCCGGCAGGGTCGAGTTCTCGAGTGCCGACTTGCGCCGGGTCAGGTCGCGGGCCTTGCGAGCCGCGTCCCTCGCCCGGGCCGCCTCGATCGCCTTGGTGATGATCCGGCGGGCATCGGAGGGGTTTTCCTCGAGGTACTCGGCGAGGCTCCGGTTGACCGTCTCCTCGACCAGCCCCTTGATCGGCGGGTTGCCCAGCTTGGTCTTGGTCTGGCCCTCGAACTGTGGATCGTGGAGCTTGACCGAGACGACCGCGGTCAGCCCTTCCCGCACATCCTCGCCGGAGAGGTTCTCGTCCTTCTCCTTGATCAGCCCCTTCGACCGGGCATACGCATTCAACGTCCTGGTCAGCGCGGCCTTGAAGCCGGAGAGGTGGGTGCCGCCCTCGTGGGTGTTGATGTTGTTGGCGAAACTGAAGGCCGACTCCTGATAGGAAGAGTTCCACTGCATTGCGACCTCGACCTGGCCCTCGTCGCTGTCGCCTTCGAAGTAGATGACCTTCCGGTGTAGCGGCTCCTTGTTCTCGTTCAGGAACTCGACGAAGTCCTCGATTCC
>JAUMBO010000162.1:0-3250 GCA_032119635.1 Solirubrobacterales bacterium | reverse complement strand
ACGAGGAGGTAGATGGGAAGACGAGCGCTCAGACGGCTCGACGAACTCTCGGTCATCTTTCCGTCCAGGGATTCGGCTGTACCTCCATTCCCATGCCGGTAACTATTGTGAGACCGGCTCACCGATCGGGACCTCGAATCGTTGGTTCCATCAGGCACTATCGGATCCTGACTGTTTCGAGAAAGAACTGGACGACATCGGCTGCGACCCGATCCCAGCGGTATTCAACCGGGGGGAGCAGGTCGTCGAGGGTCCACTCCCTGCGAAGGAATGAATCTATCCGTTCGGCCAGTTCGGAGTCGGCGGCCGAACCGGCGAGGTAGCCGGGCAGCGACCGGGCGACGCTGGCCAGTTCGTCCCCATTCACGCCACTTGTCAGGGCGATTCTGGGGATCGGGAGACTCAGGTACTCGATCACCTTGCTCGGCACCCGTGCACGGTGGAAGGAATGGTTTCCAATCACCAGGGCAGCGTCGAACTCGGCGGCGACCTCTGGGGCCTGGTCCCAGCTGATTCGATCCCGCCGTTCGATCTCGATCCCCGCGGAGGAGAGGCCTCCAGCGAAGCCATCCGGAAGGTGACCGAACTGGGTGAAGACGACTCGTCGCCACAGTCCCGACTCGGCCAGCGCAGCAAGGGTCTCGCCTGCGTCGACCCGGGGATTCTCGATCGTTCCGATCTTCAGGGACCCGAAGTGCGCGAGCCGGAGCACGCCGTCCGGGTCCTTCCTGCGTGCGAACGCATCCTCGAAGACGACCCGAGCGAAAGGCCTGTAGCCGTTTATCCGAATCAGATACGGCAGGTCGGGTACGAGTTCCAGGACGGCCTCGGCCTGGGACTGCGTCGTGAAAACCCCGCCCACCGCCCCCTCCCACATTCGGCACTCGAGGTACTTCCGGCGCCGGGAGGCGAATCCCCTGCCTCGAAAGGCCTCCGTCCCGATTCCCCATGGATCGCCCTGGTCGACCACGTAGGGAATCCCGGCGGCACAAAGGCGGCCGGCGGCGAGCGATGCGGGCGACGCCGGCATCGAAACGACGAGACTGGCGTCGATTCCATCGGTCGGTATCGACCGACCGCGCAGCCACATCTTCGGCTCGTGGCGGTCGATGAACATCCGGGCAGCCTGATCGCCCAGGATGCCGCGGAGGCCCTTGCGTTCGGTGATCCCCGTCCGTCCGGGAACGGCCGGCGTGGGCCGAGGCCAACGAACGACCCGCATGCCCCCATCGCCCCCAAGCTCGGGATCACGCAGGGCCTTCTCGAGCCACTCGGCCCTTGTCACCCTGGGGTTTGGAAGGCCCGGGTCCCGATGGACCAGCAGCACCGTCGAACCACTCAAGGCAGGGCCGGTCAACGGCCGGGCCTCGATAGGTCGGCGCCCCCCCGGGGCGACCCCTTGGCGGCCGACCAGAGCACCTGGTAGAGCCGGTCGGCATCTGGATCGGTTGCGAACCTAAGCTCGAAGATGTCCCTCGCTTCCTCGCCGGCCCGGTCGACCCAGGCGTCATCCGACAGGCGGGCGAGCCCGTCGGCCCAGGCCCGTTCGGAGTCGGCCGGAAGGAGGCAGTCCGCGCCCAGTAGCCCGACCGTCTCGGTCAGGGCGCCTCGATCGGTCGAAAGGACCGGCAGGCCGGCCGCGAAGGCCTCGATCGCGACCAGGCCGAACGGTTCTTCCCAGAGCGACGGGCAGATCAGCGCCCGCCCCGAAAGGAGATGGCGGTCGAGGTCGTCGTGCTCCATGAAGCCGAGCTGCCTCACCCTCTTCCCCTCGATCGAGGCGCTGCCGGCAAGCGGGCCGGTACCGACCAGGTTCAGGCGGAGGTCGCCGAGAAGGCCTTCCGAGCACGCCCGGCTCCACCGCTCGACAAGTCGCTCGATCCCCTTGGTCTCAGGCTCGAGCCGGCCGACGAAGTAGACCTCCTTCGACTCGGAGGGCCGGTTGGCCCGAGGGCCGGGATCGGGCGTGGTCCAGGGGATGACCGTGAAGAGATCCTCCCGGAGCCCGGCCCGGACCAGGACCCCCTCGAGGAACTCGGACGAGACGACTACCCGGCCGGCAGGCAGTCGGTTCAGGAGCCGCATCTGAATCGCCGACGAGGTCGCTACCGCGGCCGAGAGGGTTCGGGATCCCCGGTAGCAGCCGTGCCCGATCCCGGGAGCAGGGAACTCCCGGTCGAGGCAGTCGTGGCAGACCTGGCCGTCCCGCCAGAGGTCCGAACTGACGCAGGCAGGCCGGTAGTTGTGGATCGTCGCCACGACCGGAACCCCCTCGACCTCGAGGGCACGAAACACCGAGGGCGAAAGCGAGAACCAGGTGTTGTGGACGTGAGCGACGTCGGGCCTCCACTCCCGGACGACCCGTCTGATCCGGGCGGCCTGCCTGAGGTTCCAGGGGGAGGCCGCGAGCGAGGCCACCGTAGCGGCCTTCGATCCCTCGTTGGTCGTCTCGAACAGCCTCACTTCGTGGCCGGCGGCCCGGAGCGACTCGGCATCGTTTTCGACCACCCGCTCCTCGCCGCCGTACTCGCGGTAGCGACTGTTGACCTGCAGGACCCGGAGTCCACTCATCGGCTCAATCGTCCCAGCTTCCGACCCGGCCATGCTGCCGGACAGAGCTCCGCCAGGGGCTTCAGTCCTGGATCCAGATCAGGCTCGACTCACCGGCCAGCCTCGCCCGGAGCCTGAGCTTCGAATCCGGGGCCGGCCGCCTGACCCTGCGGGTCACGACCTCGCCCTCGACGGCCTGGGCCGTTACGAGCTTCTGCCAGCCCCCGGCGACCTTGCGCTCGAACACGACCCGTCCGGAGGCGGGCGCACGGGTCCAGAGGAGCAGCCTGCCACCCTTCCCGCTCCGCGAGACGAACGGGAACCGGCTGGCTCTCTGGGACGGCTTCGGCCGACCGTCGAGGAAGTAGACCCCGGTCCCGGCCCACCGGCCGTGCCAGGTCCCGGCCTGAAAGGCCCGGTCGGCGATCAGGTAATAGATCACGGCCGTCACCCCGGCCTGCCAGAGCCGGAAGAAGGAGTCCTGGATCCAGCGGGCCTGCTTAGCGGGAGGAACGCCCGACTCGAAGTCGGGCGGGTCGGTGCTCCACCAGAGCTCGGTCGCCCAGACCGCCCGTCGGCCGGCCGGCCGAATCGTCTTCTTTCGCTCGGCCGCCCGGAGAATCCGGATCAGTCGGGCCATGTCGGGGGTGGCTGCGTCATCGGGGTCGAGGTGGGCCATCTCGCCGGACAGGATGAAGCT
>JAUMBO010000161.1:0-3195 GCA_032119635.1 Solirubrobacterales bacterium | reverse complement strand
GGCTCGAGGGGTCGGCCCCGATCGAGTCGGTCGAGGGCTTCATCCGCCAAGTGGTGGGGTGGCGGGAGTACGTCTGGGGCGTCTACCGACTCCGGGGCCGGGCGATGCTCGAGCCGAACGAGCTGGGGGCCGACCGGCTGGTGCCCCGGGCCGTCCAGGACCTCGACCCCGACGGCACCTCGATGGCCTGTCTCGCCGACACAGTGGCCGGGGTTCGCGATACGGCATACGCCCACCACATCGAGCGTCTGATGCTGCTCGGCAACCTGATGCTGACCCTCGGCGTGGACCCGACCGCGGCGACCGACTGGTTCCACTCCTCGTTCATCGACGGCTACGAGTGGGTGATGGTCCCGAACGTGGCCGGGATGGCGCTCTGGGCCGATGGCGGGAAGATGATGACCAAGCCCTACGCGGCGACCGGACGCTACGTCGACCGGATGTCCGACTACTGCTCCGGCTGCCGGTACTCGCCGAAGGAGCGGACCGGCCCCGACGCCTGCCCGCTGACCACCCTCTACTGGGACTTCCTCGACCGAAACCGGGAACTCCTGGGCGCCAACCATCGAATGAGGATGCAGGTCCGGAACCTCGACCGGATAGGCGACGAAGAGATGGCGGCGATCAGGGAGCAGGCGGCCGGCCTGAGGGACGAGTTCACCGCCTGAAGCCCGAGGGGCGGGCAGACCACCCCACGGAAGATCGGGGCGAGACGGGGCGGGTTCCCGTCCTCGAAGGCCCCGGCCCGACCGGTTGATGAAGCGACCGGCCACCGGATCGCCCGCTCCCGTCTAGACTCCGGGATTCACCGATTCAGAGCGCCAAAGGGCGAGCAGAGAGGGGAGCAGAGCGAGATGGGTGAGCAGCACAAGTACCTGATGGACGAGTCGAAGATCCCGGAGCGGTGGGTGAACATCGCGGCCGACCTGCCGGGAGAACCCCTGCCGCCGCTCAACCCCGGCACCGGCCAGCCGCTCGGCCCCGAGGACCTCGCACCGCTCTTCCCGATGGGGCTGATCGAGCAGGAGGTTTCGATGGACCCCGACATCGAGATCCCCGAGGAGGTCCGGGAGGCCTACCGGCTCTGGAGGCCGACCCCGCTGATGCGGGCGACCCGGCTGGAGAAGGCACTCGACACTCCGGCCCACATCTATTACAAGTACGAGGGAGTCTCCCCGGCCGGCTCGCACAAGCCGAACACGGCCGTCCCCCAGGCCTTCTACAACAAGGCCGAAGGTGTGAAGAAGCTGGCGACCGAGACCGGGGCCGGCCAGTGGGGCTCTTCCCTCGCCTTCGCCTGCGAGATGTTCGACCTCGAGTGCGAGGTCTTCATGGTCGGGGTCTCCTACGACCACAAGCCGTACCGCCGGGCGATGATGGAGACCTGGGGCGCCGACGTCCATCGCAGCCCGTCCGACCTGACCGAGGCCGGCCGCTCCCAGGCCGAGCATACGACCGGGAGCCTCGGGATCGCGATCTCCGAGGCGGTCGAGGTGGCCGCCCAGAACGAGGACACCAAGTACGCGCTCGGCTCGGTGCTGAACCACGTCTGCCTCCACCAGACGGTGATCGGCGAGGAGGCGATCGAACAGCTCGAGATGGCCGGCGAGTACCCGGACGTGGTCATCGGCTGCGTCGGTGGCGGTTCGAACTTCGCCGGGATCGCCTTCCCGCTGCTTCGCAAGAAGCTCCGCGAGGGTCTCGACACCCGGTTCCTCGCGGTCGAGCCGGCCGCCTGCCCGACCCTGACCAAGGGCGTCTACGCCTACGACTTCGGCGACACGGTCGGCATGACCCCGCTGATGCCGATGTACACGCTCGGGCACGACTTCGTGCCGCCACCGGTCCACGCCGGCGGTCTCCGGTACCACGGCGATGCCCCGATCCTCTGTGCGCTGGTCAAGGAGGGTCTGATCGACGCCGAGGCCATCCCCCAGACCGAGGCCTTCGAGGCGGCGGTCACCTTCGCCAGGGCAGAGGGGATCATCCCGGCGCCGGAGCCGACCCACGCGATCCGGGCCGTCTTCAACGAGGCCGAGGCAGCTAAGCAGGCCGGCGAAGAGCGGGTCATCCTGTTCAACCTCTGTGGCCATGGCCACCTCGACATGGCCGCCTACCAGGCATTCATGTCGGGCGAGCTGGAGGACCTCGAGTTCTCCGAGGCCGAGATGGA
Organism: Solirubrobacterales bacterium; assembly: GCA_032119635.1. Taxonomy (GTDB): domain Bacteria; phylum Actinomycetota; class Thermoleophilia; order Solirubrobacterales; family 70-9; genus 67-14. The sequence continues at coordinate 1,022 of JAUMBO010000161.1, read as the reverse complement.
GCGGGCGCTCGAATCGCTGCCCGAGGCACCCTCGGTAGCCTGATTCCGAAGAGGCCGAAAGTCCCGACGGAACGGAGGTAGCGCATGCCCGCGATCGAGTCGAAGATGATGCCCCTCGGTACCCCGGCACCGGATTTCTCGCTGTCGGATCCGTCTGGAGCGGTCCACTCCCTGGCTGACGCCGGCGAGGCGCCGGTCGTCGTGGTTGCCTTCATCTGCAACCACTGCCCGTACGTAAAGCACATCGCCCCGGCCCTGGCCGGGGTCACCTCCGGGATGATCGACCGCGGGGTGGCCGTGTTCGGGATCAACTCGAACGACGCGGCCCAGTACCCCGACGACTCGCCCGAGCAGATGGAGCGAGAGTCGGCCACGCTCGGTTACCGCTTCCCCTACCTGGTGGATGAGGATCAGTCGGTCGCGAGCGCATACGGGGCGGCCTGCACGCCCGACCTGTTCGTATTCGACGGGGAAAGGAAGCTCGCCTACCGCGGCCAGTTCGACTCGACCCGGCCCTCTTCGGGCGGACCGGCGACCGGGGTGGATCTGGCCAATGCGGTCGATGCCCTGCTCGACGGCCGGCCGGCTCCCGAGCCCCAGCAGCCGAGCCTCGGGTGCTCGATCAAGTGGAAGCCCGGCAACGAGCCGGCCTGATTCAGGCCGGTTTCTCTTCCGGGCCGGGACCCTTGGGTCTTTCACGGGGCCTGATCAGGTAGGTGCCGACCACCGCGATCACCACCCCGATCATCGTGTCCAGTATTCGCAACCCGACCCAGGTGAGCAGCCCGTCCCCGAACTCGTTGCTGTTTCCGAAGATGGCGATGATCAGGAATGAGATTCCGGCGGCCCAGATGCGGTAGTCGACCTGCATGTAGGCGGCCCCGACCAGCAGGGCGAGAAGACCGAAGCCGATCAGGATCTCCCCCGGCAGTACCTGGCCGAGCAGGCCCACCGCCAGGGCGCCGGCGATCACTCCGGAGGCCCGTTGGACTGCCTTCTGCCAGGTCGCGGCTGCGTCGGGC
>JAUMBO010000160.1:0-2811 GCA_032119635.1 Solirubrobacterales bacterium | reverse complement strand
CGCTGTTCGAAGAGAACTCCGCCTACGGCTCAGGCGGTGGATCGGTAATCGACTGGGATGCCTCGAACGGCAACGAGTCGCTGGGCGAAATCGAGATCCTCGACACGGTGGTGGACTCGAACACGGGCGGTGAGGGCGGAACCCCGATAAACCTGGACGGCGCCGCCGCCAACACCGTGATCAGCAACGTCTCGGTGACCAACAACGTGGCTGGAGACAACGAGGAAGCCGGGATCCTGCTCTCGAACGCGGGCATCACCCCCACTGACTGCACCGATCCGGCGCTGGTCCGATCCCAGTACGACCTCTCGAACGTCACCGTGGCCGGGAACGCCGTTGCGGAGGCGAGGGAGGGGGCGATCCGGCTCGAAGAGTGCGGGAGCCTCGACCTGGACAGCTCGACGATCGCGCTGAACGCGATCGCAGGTCCGAACGATGACTCCGGTCAGGGCAGTGCGGGGCTTCGGGTGGACAGCAACAGCGTAGCGACCGTTCGGAACACGATCATCGCGATGAACAGCTACAGCTCGAATACGACGCCTAGCAACCAGAGCGACTGCTACCTCGCTCCCGGCGGCCAGCTCACCTTCGAAGATGAGAACCTGGTCGGCAGTCTGACCGGCTGTGGAGCAGCCACGGGAACGCCACTCACCGGCAACCCGGGCTTCGCCGAGCTCGACCCGGTCGAAGTCCAGAACATCCAGACCGGCGACGACACCTTCATCGTGCCGCTGGCGGCCAACTCCCAGGCAAGGGGCGGAGCGCTCGGTGACTGGGCCGACACCGACCAGCGCGGTGCGAACAGGCCGGGGACGGCTGCCGATCTCGGTGCGGTCCAGTACTACGAGTCGTACACCCTCACCGTCCAGAAGGCCGGTGCCGAAGGCGGTGAGGTCGTGTCCGACCGCGGCGACATCGACTGCGGTGAGATCTGCGAAGACACCTACCCGGACGGGGAGACCGTGACCCTCAGGCCCCTCGTTTCTCCCGGTGTCGCCTTCACCGGCTGGTCGGGCGCCTGCACGGGCAGCGCCGTGACCTGCGAGGTGACGGTGGACGAGGCCAGGACCGTGACCGCCAACTTCGGCGAGAGCGGCGGTGGAAACGGCACCGTCAAGGTGGTCCCGGCGGCCAAGGGAGTGATCAAGGTCAGCAGGAATCGGACCTTCGCCGTAGCCCGGGTGACCTGTGAGGTCGGGACCTGCCAGGTCAGCAGGGTCTCCGGACTCAGCTTGGGAATCCGGGGCAAGCGGTTCAAGGCACGGGCCATCTTCCCGAAGTCGGCCTTCACGGCCGGACAGACCCGGAAGGTCAAGGTCCAGATCCCGAAGCGCGCCTACAAGAGGCTGCTCCGGAACCGGAAGTCGGGGACGGTGCGACTGGCTTCCTTCTCGGTCGCCAATGACTCGGCCGGACAGGTCCGGATGAAGGTCTACCGGAACTTCGAGTTCAAGCTGCGCCGGAAGTAGCCGGGCAGCAGGAGGTGGTTCAATCGGGGGCGGTGGAAGCCGCCCCCAATTTCGTTCACCGGTTCGAACCGGCCCCCGACGGGTCGGCCGGACCGACCCTGCTGCTCCTCCATGGCACCGGTGGAAGCGAGGACGACCTGATCCCGCTGGCACGGCAGCTCGCGCCTGGGGCCGCACTGCTGAGTCCACGGGGCAAGGTGCTGGAGCGCGGCGTCGCAGCCCGCTTCTTCCGCCGCCACGGCGAGGGAGTGCTCGACGTCGAGGACCTGAAGGCGAGGACCGACGAGCTGGTCGGGTTCGTCCGGTGGGCGGGCGATGAGTACGGATTCGATCCAATCAGCCTGATCGCAGTCGGATTTTCCAACGGGGCGAACGTCGCCACCGCGCTCCTTTTCCGGCATCCCCAGCTACTGGCCGGCGCGGCACTCCTCCGGCCGATGCTCCCCTACCGGCCCGACCCACTGCCCCAGCTTTCCGGCAAGCGGGTCCTGGTCGATGCCGGGGCGGCAGACCCGATGGTCCCGGCAGATCAGCCGCCGGCTCTGGCCGAACTCCTGACCGAGGCCGGGGCCGAGGTCACCCTCCAGCTCTCGGCCGGGGCAGGCCACGGGCTGACTGGTGAGGACCTGGGGGCTCTGAGCCGGTGGTTCGCGCCGGATGCCTCCGGTGCCTGAACCAGCGCCAGCCGGCCCGAAAACGCGGGGTTTCGCTAAAACTGTAAAACTGAATCAGGTATTGGGTATTTAGCTGGAAGGTCGGCTCGCCTGCGCGGCAGCCGTGCCCGGAAACCACCGCGGCCGGAACGGTGAAAGACTGTCCGGTCCACAGCCGAAAGGGAACGAAGACCATGAGCGACGCAGAGGAACGAGAGCTGGGACCGGAGACCAAGGCCCTCCACGCAGGCCAGCAGCCCGATCCTGAGACCAAGGCACGGGCCGTTCCGATCTACCAGACCGTCGCCTACGAATTCGACGACGCCCAGCACGCCCAGGACCTCTTCGCCCTGGCCGAGCCGGGGAACATCTACACCCGGATCATGAACCCGACCTGGAACGTCCTCGAGGAGCGGATCACCGCCCTCGACGGAGGCGTAGCCGCGGTAGCGCTGGCCTCGGGCCAGGCCGCGGTCACCTACTCGGTCTTGAACCTCTGCCGAACCGGCGACAACATCGTCGCCCTCTCGAAGCTCTACGGCGGCACCTACAACCTGTTCGCCCACACCCTGCCCCAGTACGGGATCGAGGTCCGGTTCGTCGACCCCGACAAGCCGGAGGAGCTGGCGAGCCACGTCGACGAGAAGACGCGCCTCGTCTTCGCCGAGACGATCGGCAACCCGAAGCTG
>JAUMBO010000159.1:15657-15961 GCA_032119635.1 Solirubrobacterales bacterium | reverse complement strand
CTCACCGCAGGCGAAATGCGGACCCGGCTCGAGCAGGGTGGCCTCGCCGAGGTGCGGAAGATCGTCGTGGTCGAGCATCAGAAGCCGGTCGGCCTCGTCCCGGTCGAGCGGCTCCTCTCGGCAGAGGACGGGCAGACGCTCAACCGCTTGATGGACGCCGACCCACCACCCGTGGTCACCTTCGACACCGACGAGGAGGTGGCTGCCCACGAAATGGCAAGCCGGGGCCAAGGGTGCCTGGTCGTGGTCGGGCCCGGCGGAGGCCTGGTCGGACTCGTCTTTCCCGAGCAGATGCTCGCGGTCG
>JAUMBO010000159.1:0-15647 GCA_032119635.1 Solirubrobacterales bacterium | reverse complement strand
AGACCTGGCCCGGATCGGTGGTTACCTGGTCTCGTCCCGGCAGGCCCGTCATGCGGCGAGGGAGGGTCTGCTGCGCCGCCTCTGGCACCGCTTGCCCTGGATCGTCGTCGGCCTGCTCGGCGCGATGCTCTCGGCCGTCCTGATGGGCGCCTTCGAGGAGGAGCTCGACGCCAATGTGCTGATCGCCCTCTTCGTGCCGGCGATCGTCTACATGGCCGGAGCGGTGGGTGCCCAGACCCAGACGGTCCTGATCCGGGCCTTCGCGGTCGGGGTCGGAACCCGTGAGATTTTCCTGAGGGAGCTCGCCACCGGCCTGATGATCGGCCTGGTCACCGGCGGCCTGTTCTTCGGTTTTGCCCTGGCCGGATGGGGTGATGCGAGCATTGCGCTCGCCGTTGCCCTCGCCCTGTTCGCAAGTTCAGTCGCCTCCACATTCGTGGCCATGCTCCTGCCGACCGTGTTCGCCAGGTTCGGGGCCGACCCGGCCTTCGGCTCGGGGCCGCTCGCGACCCTGATCCAGGACCTCTTCTCGATCCTCGTCTACTTCGGGATCGTGATGCTGATCGTGTTCTAGGCCTCCTGGCATGTCCGGTCGGCCCCTGCGGTATCTTCTTCGCGCCAGAGCAGCTTCGTCGCAGCTCCGGTGTTCAGGGTGGAAGCAGAGGAAGCCGAACCGGGAGAGGATGGCGTGATCGCAAAGGGAGCGGGAGCAATGCGGGCAGGGACCTTGGCGGCGAGAGCGGTCGCCCTGGCAGCTGCCCTGACGGCGATCGGGCTGGGTCTCCTGACTGCGCCGGCGGCTTCCCGGGCGGACACTTCCCCGACCGGCTACAACCCGAACGACCTCCCCGTCACCAGCTGTTTCTGGACAGGCCCGTTCACCAGGTTCGACCCGAAGACCAACGTCGCCTACCCGGGGACCGAGATCACCTACTGGGGGGCCAAGTTCGTAACGCCCCCGGGTGCCGAGCTGACCCTCGAGGGGCGCTTTCCCCACGCCCGGTACTCCTCGCTCAATGCATACATAGGGGACGGCGAGTCCTCCGGCTCACTCAGGGACCGCGCGATCAGGCCGGATCCGGGCTCGATCAACCCGAGCCTCCCGGGAGCAAACCGAAGGGCCACCAACCGCAGCTACACCGTCACGGTCCTCGGCCAGCCGAAGCCGTCCGAGCCGGCCCCGAACACGCTCTACGCCGAGCCGGTCTCCGGCAGCTACCAGGACATCCTCTACCGGGTCTACATCCCCGACAGGGGCCGCGACAGAGCCGGCGGCACCGGCCTCCCAGTTCCTTCGCTTGAGCTCGAGGACGGAACCGTCCTGACCGGTCAGGCCCTCTGCAACGCGATGAACTCGATCCACGACTACACCAACCAGCTCCTGCCGTTGAACGTGTACAACCTGTTCCTCAACGGGAAGGGTCCGGAGAACGTGGCGACCAACCCGGCCGAGCGTAAGCCCGCCTTCTCGCGCTACTACAACCTGCCGAACTCGTACGCCCGTTACGGAACGATCAACGATCAGGAGATCGCCTGGGCCGGTAACCCTGACTACGAGGGCACCCAGTACGACAACGCCGACGCCAGGTACATGACCGGCGCCTACTCGTTCGACTTCGGTGACGTGTTCACCCTCAGGGGCACCCTGCCGACCACTCCGAGGACCCTGGACGGCCAGACGAAGATGACTTCGGGCCAGTTGGTCGCATGGGATATGTGCATCATCCAGTCGCTGGTCACCACGAAGACCTGGAAGTGCGTGTTCGACGAGCAGCTGCCGCTCCGGACCAAGGGCCGGAAGAAGCGCCAGTACACGATCGTGATCTCGAAGGAAGAAGACCGCCCGCGAAACGCGACCTTCAGGTGTGGCGTCTGGTGGATGCCGCCCGATCCCGACGGCGACGGAGCCGGCCGGCCCAACGTCGGGCAGCTCCTGACCCGGAACCTGCTTCCGGCATCGAACTTCCGACAGTCGAGCTGGGCCGTCCCCAGCCCGTTCCCGGCCGATGCGATCGCGACGATGGGGCAGTACTACCCGAGGGGCTCCTACACCAGCAAGCAGGCGTTCGAGCGCCTCGGCTGCGCCAAGAAGAAGCGTCGTTGAGCTCCGACCGCCCCGGGGGATCGGACCGGCGGCCGCCAAACCTCCTCCTGTTGATCACCGACCAGCAGCGTGCCCCGATGCATTGGCCGGAGGACGATGGCTGGGTCGAGAAGCTCCTGCCGGCCGACGCTGAGCTGAGGAGGACCGGGGTCTCCTTCGAGAACGCCTTCGTCGCAAGCTGCATGTGCTCGCCGTCCCGCGCATCGCTCCTGACCGGCAGATGGCCGGCCGAGCACGCGGTAGAACTGACCCTCACCCAGGGTGGCGCGAGGATCCAGCCCCGGAACGCCCCGGCTGCGATTGCCGGAGCGGCCCGGGCCGTTGCCGGCGGTGAGATGGACCCGAGGGAGGCGATCTCGACGATCGTCCGGTCGGCGACCCGCCAGCCGGACGGCGGCGATGAAGAGCGGGAACTCGACCCTCAAACCCCGAACCTGGCCTCGATCCTCGCCCGGGCCGGGTACCGGACCTTCCTGAAGGGCAAGTGGCACCTCTCCCACCCGGTCGCGGGTGGGGATTGGTCGGACGCCGACACGGCGCGACTCGAAGACGATTACGGGATCGAGGGCTGGGAGCCCCCCGATGCCGGCGAGAACATCGAGCCCGAGCACTTCGGTGGCGGCCGGATCGCCGGCCGTTCGAAGGAGGGCTTCGACGAGGACTTCCGTCGCCAGGTGGAGACCTTCCTCGCCGATCCGCCCGAGGAGCCGTGGGCCCTGGTCTTCTCCCTGGTGAATCCCCACGACGTGCTCGCCTACCCGTCCTCGTACGCCGAGGGCGGCTACCGGGAATCGGACTGGTCTGACCTCGACGAGATCGAGCTGCCGCCGACCTTCGACGAGGTGATGGTCAACAAGCCCGACACTCACGTCTTCCAGAAGTTCGGTCAGGCAAGTTTCATCGGGCCGGTCGGAGGAGACCGTGAGAAGCTCGAATACTGTCGCTTCTACGCCCACCTCCAGCGGCTTGCCGACGGTCACATCGGAAAGATCGTCGACCTGCTGGGGGACCCCGACGATCCGGACTCGCTCAGGTCCCGGACGATCGTGGTCAAGACCTCCGACCACGGTGACTTGGGAATGTCCCATGGCGGGCTGAGGCAGAAGATGTTCAACGCCTACGACGAGACGATCAGGGTGCCGCTCGTCTTCTCGAATCCGGTCCTCTTCCCCGAGCCGGCCGAGGTCGAGGTGCCGGTCTCGCTCTGCGACGTCGTCCCGACCCTCGCTTCGGTCGCCGGCATCGATACTGCGGGTGACGGGATACGGGGTCGGGACCTGACCCCGATCCTGGCCGCGGTCGCCGACTCCGAGGGAGGTGACCTCTCGGCCGTGGTCTCAGGGGTCGAGTTCGGACCGCTGGCCGCTGGGAATCCGGGGGTCGACCTCTCGGCCGACCGGGCCGTACTCTTCACCTTCGACGACCACCAGTGCGGGACCGCCTACACGGACGTCACGCCGCGCCCCAACCGGGTCCGGGCGGTCAGGACCAGGGATGCGATGTATGCGGTTTACTGCGACCCCGATGACCGCGCCAACCGTCAGTACGAGCTCTATGACCTGTCTCGCGACCCGATTCAGGTCGACAACCTGGTCGACGTCGATACCGGACGGGTACGCGACCCCCGGTGCGAGCCGTTGAGGGAGCGGATGGCCCGGGAACTCGACGAGGCGATGGAGGAGTGCCGGACCCCGCTGCCCGGCAGCTGATCGACGTGGAGGGGGCGCAGGATTTGCCAGCCGAGGGGGCCGGGAGGGGACTCCCGGGACGGTTTGAGCGGTTCGTCGCGATCGGCGACAGTCAGACCGAGGGGGTCGGCGATCTGCTGAATCCCGACGGCACCGACCGAGGCTGGGCCGACCGGTTCGCCGCCGCCCTCGCGACCCGTGACCCCGAGCTGCTCTACGCGAACTTCGCGATCAGGGGCAGGCGGGTGGCTCAGGTCTTCGAGGAGCAGTTCGAACCGGCCCTCGCCCTGGAACCGGACCTGGTCAGCGTGGTCGCCGGGATGAACGACCTGATCAGGCCGGGCTTCGACCTCGACCGGACGATCTCGATCATGGACGGGATGGAGCGGGCATTCGTCGAGTCCGGCGCGACAGTACTGACGATCACCTATCCCGATCCGGATGGTCTCGGTCCGATCGGGAGCCTCGTCGAAGGGAAGGTCCGGGAGTTCAATCAGGCGATCCGGGAGACTGCGGCGGCCAACGGGACCCTGCTGCTCGACCTCGAGCCGATCGAATCGACGGCTGACATCCGGATCTGGCAGCCGGATCGCCTCCACCTGAACCCGGAGGGCCACTGGCGAATGGCCCACGGGATGCTTTCCGTGGTGGCTCCGGAACTCGCCGATCCGGAATGGACCGCGACCCTCCCGTCGCCTCCTCCGGAGTCGCGCGCCCAGCGGGTCAGGGAAGAGGCCGAGTGGGTCTTCCGGTATCTGCTCCCCTGGGTCGGCCGGCGACTGACCGGCCGCTCCTCCGGCGACGGCCGGAGTCCGAAACGGCCCGAGTACGGTCCGCCTCCGGCGGGTCCCTGAAACAATGACGGCGTGACCTTCACCCCGATCGAGCGCCTCATTCCGTTCGGGGCCTCGCCCGGCTTCTCCTTCGCAGACAGCTACGCGCTCGGAGTCCTGTTCGGTGGTCTGGCGCTGTTCGTCGCGATCTGGTCGCTCTCTTCCCAGGGAAAGAGGACGGTCACACCGGCAGTCGTTTACCTGTTACTCGGAGGGGCGGCAGCCGCCGGACTCCACCTGATCGGGGTCGATCTACTCGATCCGATCCAGGATCCCGAAGTCATTGAGCGACTGGCCGAGATCTCGGTGATCGTCGCCCTGTTCGCTGCCGGGTTGAGGATCGACCGCCGGCTCGGACTCGGGAGGTGGCGATCGACCATCCTCTTGATCGGGATCGTCATGCCGGTAACCATCGGCGCGATTGCCCTCTTCGCAAGCACGCTGATGGGTCTCTCGCTCGGGGCCGCGATCATCCTCGGGGCGGCGCTCGCCCCTACCGATCCAGTGCTGGCCAGGCAGCTACAGGTCGGTCCGCCCGGCGAGGGGGACAAAACCGAATCCCACTTCGCGCTCACCTCGGAGGCCGGTCTCAACGACGGCCTCGCATTCCCATTCATCTTCCTCGGCATCTTCGTCGCCTCGGAGCCCGGCACCGGCTGGCTGGGAGAGTGGCTGGCGGCCGATGTCTTCTACGGAATCGCTGTCGGACTGGCAGTCGGGGCCGTGAGCGGCTACGGGGTCGGGTTCGCAGCAGCCTGGCTGAGGCGCCGCGGGCTGCTCAGCGAAGAGTTCGACGGCTGGGTCGCGCTCGCCGCTGTGCTGGTGATCTACGGGGTGACCGAGGTCGCCGGCGCCTACGGCTTCCTCGCCGCCTTCGCGGGCGGACTGGCCTTCCGGCGGTACGAGTTCGATCACGAGTCCCACCACCGGGTCCACACCGGGGCCGATCTGGTCGAGAACATCACCGAGTTGGCGATGATTCTGCTGCTGGGCAGCACGATCACGATCGCCGGTCTCCAGGCACCGGGCCTCTGGGGCTGGCTACTCGTCCCGGCGCTGATCTTCCTCATCCGGCCGATCGCGGTGCTCGGGTCGTTTACTGGGTCCCCAGTTCCGCTCCGTCAGCGTGCCTTCATCGGCTGGTTGGGAGTCCGGGGCGTCGGCTCCTTCTATTACGCGGCCGTGGCGATCAGCTCCGGGGCCCTGACGTTCGCAGAATCCTCGACGATCTACTGGACGATCATTGCCTGCGTCGGGGTCTCGATCATCCTCCACGGCCTCTCCGCGAGGCCGGCTACCCGAAACCTCGACGAGGCGGGCTGTTCCTGAGCAGGTTCGTCGGCGGGCTCAGTCGTTGCCGGAATCGGCACGGATCGAGTCCCAGGCGGCCCGGGCCAGCGCTTCGCGGTACTCGCCGAGCGGTCGGTCGAGCAGGCCGGCGAGGTGGAGCCGGGCCAGCTCCTGGGTCGGGGCGAAGACGAGGGCGTGGAGCAGGGCGACCGAGTCGGTCCGGATCGCCCCGTCGGTTAGTGCCTGGCCAACCCACTCGGCCAGTCGACGGAACAGGATCCGGTTCGAGTCCCTGAGTCGGCCGCCGAGGTCGCCTGCCGCAACCCTTCCCCGTCCGGCCGCCACGGCCCGGGCCCGGTCCGGGTCGACCTCGGTCCACTCGACGTGCAGGGCCACCAAGCCCCGGACGGCTCCCTCCGGATCACCGGCGTGATCCTCGATCACCTCGAGGGAGAGGTCCCTGTACTCCTCCAGCCAGGCAAGAACCTGCTCGTCGGTCGTTTCAGCCGGGTCAGGCGCACCTGCCCGGTCGCGATCGGTCGTTCCCTCCACCCCATGATTGTCGCACTGGTCCGGGGCGCCGCATCGCTCCCCGGTAGAGTTGGAACTGGATGAACTCGAAAAAGGACGTAGATGGACGACGACCCGTCGTCTAGTCATCGGCGCCTTCCCGTGAACGGGCGGGGGGAGGCGCTTACACCGTGATCGAGGTCCTGCTGCTCCTGATCGGCCTGGTACTGGTCGTCCTCTGTGGGCTGTTCGTCGCCTCCGAGTTCGCTTTCGTGACCGTCGACCGAGTCGCGGTCGAGCGGGACGCCGAGGCCGGTGACCGTACGGCGGTGGGCCTGAAGCGGGCGCTCGAGAGCCTCTCGACCCAGCTCTCGACCGCGCAGGTCGGGATCACTGTGACCAACCTCGGAATCGGCTTCCTGGCCGAGCCGGCCCTGGCGGAGCTCCTCGAGGGACCGCTCGGCGCACTCGGGGTGTCGGGTGACGCGGTGACCGGGGTCGCCGTTGCGGTCGGTTTCATCCTGGCCAACGTCTTCACCGTGATCTTCGGTGAGCTCGTTCCGAAGAACCTCGCGATTGCCAGGCCGATGGGGACCGCCAGGCGCGTCCAGACCTTCCAGCGCTCCTTCACTGTGCTGTTCGGCCCCGTGATCCGGGTGGCCAACGGTTCGGCGAACCGGATCCTCGAACGACTGGGGATCGAGCCCCAGGAGGAGTTGGCGGCATCCCGCTCGGCCGAAGAGCTCGCCTCCCTGGTCCGGCGCTCGGCCGAACAGGGGCTGCTCGAGGAGGAGACGGCCGAGCTGATGGAGAGGTCCGTCGAGTTCGGCGAGCACCGGGCCGACGACGTGATGACGCCCCGGGTTCGGGTCGAGACCGTCCAGCCGGGCGACCCGGTGTCCGCGGTGATCGAGGCCGCCCGGACGACCGGTCGCTCACGCTTCCCGGTGATCGGCGAGGGGGAGGAAGAGGTCGAGGGAATCGTTCACGTCAAGCACGCCGTCACTGTCCCGTTCGAGGACCGGGGATCGGTGCCCGTCAAGGAAGTCATGGCCCCACCGGTACTAGTGCCGAGCAGTCTCGAGCTCGATCACCTCTTGACCAAGCTGAGGAAGGTCGGACTCCAGATCGCGGTCGTGGTCGACGAGTTCGGGAGCTTCGACGGCATCGTGACGCTCGAAGACCTGATCGAGGAGATAGTCGGCGAGGTCCGCGACGAGCACGACCCGAAGGAGGACCCCGTGGTCGAGCTGGGGCCGCGCTCCTGGCGGGTTTCGGGCCTCTTGAGGCCTGACGAGATCGAGGACCGGACCGGAATCGAGCTGCCCGAGGACGAGGAGTACGAGACGGTTGCCGGCCTGATCGCATTCGAGATCGACCGGGTCCCGGGCCAGGGCGACTACATCGGGGTCGACGCCAGGGACCGCGCGAACGACGGTGCGGCCGTTCGGGTCAGGCTCTCGGTCGTACGGATGGACGGACTTCGGGTGGACCGGGTCAAGATGGAGGTACTCGGCGCCGGCGAGGAGACTGCGGAAATGGCACTGCCGTGAGCGTCACCCTGGCACTGATCATTTCGGTCGGCCTGCTCGTGCTGAACGCCTTCTTCGTCGGGGCCGAGTTCGCCCTGATCTCGGCCCGACGGGCCGAAATCGAGCCCCGGGCGGAAGCCGGCAGCAGGGTTGCCGGCGTGACCCTCAAGGCGATGGAGAACGTCTCCCTGATGATGGCCACGGCCCAGCTCGGCATCACCCTGTGCACGCTCGGTCTCGGTGCCCTCGCAAAGCCCGCAGTCGGGACGATCCTCGAGGACCTGTTCGGCCTCGCCTCGATCCCGGACTCGGTCACCTATCCGGTCTCGGTCGTGCTGGCACTCTCGATCGTCGCCGCCCTCCACGTGGTGATCGGGGAGATGGTCCCCAAGAACATCGCCCTCGCCAGGCCCGATCGCTCGGCCCTTGCCCTGGCCGGGACCCTGCGGGCGATCTCGTTCCTGCTCTACCCCGTGATCGCCTTGATGAACCTCACGGCCAACCTCATCCTCAGGGCGGTCGGGGTCCAGCCGAGGGACGAGGTGACGAGCGCATTCACCCGGGACGAGGTTGCCGGGTTCGTCGAGCACTCCCATCGGGAGGGCGTCCTCGACTTTCAGGAGGAACAGCTACTTGCCGGAGCCCTCGAGCTCGAGGAGCAGGATGCCCGTTCGGTCCTCCTCCCGATCGACGAGATCGAATCGCTTCCGGTGACTGCCACGGCCGCCGAAGTGGAGGAGGCGTCGGCGAGGACCGGTTTCTCCCGTTTTCCGGCCACCCGCGACGGCGAAATGATCGGCTATCTCCATCTCAAGGATGCTCTCGAAGGGGGCGATGCCGGGCGGGATGAGCCGATCGATGGAGACCTCGTCCGGCCGCTCCCGACGGTCAGGTCGCACCGTCGTCTGAGGTCGGTGCTCGAGGAGATGATCACGGCCGACTCCCACCTCGCCAGGGTGGTCGATGACCGGGGCGGAACCGTCGGCGTGGTCACCCTGGAGGACGTCCTCGAGGAGCTGATCGGTGAGGTGAGGGACGCGACCCGGAAGGTTCGCAGGTAGCGGGCCCGGGTCAGGCAGTCTGGCGCTCTCCGAAAACGGCCGATCCGACCCGGACGATCGTTGCGCCCTCCTCGATCGCGACTTCGAGGTCGCCGCTCATTCCCATCGAGAGCTCCTTCATCTCGACTCCATCGATCCCGGCCTCCCGGATCTGGTCCGCAGCCGCCCTCAGGGCCGCGAGGCTTGGTCGGGTGACTTCGGGATCGTCGGCAAACAGGCCGATCGTCATCAAACCCCTGATCCGGAGCGCATCCCTCGATGCGACCTCACGGGCGAACCCGACCGCCTCGGCCGGCTCGATCCCGAACTTGCTCTCCTCCCCGGAGGTGTTGACCTGGATCAGTACCTCGCGGGTCTCGCCCTCGCGCTCCAGCCTGCCCTGGAGCCGGTCGGCCAGCGAGAGCCGGTCGAGGGACTGGATGCAGCTCACGTAGGGCACCAGGGCGTTCACCTTGTTCGACTGGAGATGACCGATGAAGTGGCGCTCGTAGTCGAGGTCGGCCAGCGCTTCGTACTTCGGCCGGACCTCCTGGACCCGGTTCTCCCCGACCAGATCGGCTCCGGCCTCGATCGCGACCCGGATCTTCTCCGGCGGGACGGTCTTGGTCGCCAGCAGCAGGCGCACCTCGCCGGGTTCGCGGCCGGCCGCCTGGACTGCCGCTTCGATCCGGCCCTGGACCGCAGCCAGCCGCTCCCGGATCAGTCCGGCTTCCTCGGTCGTTACCTCCAGCTGCGAATCCGACTCCATCGCCGGACCCCCGGAATCAGGCGAGGCCCTCGGCCTCGTACTCCTTGAGGTAGCCCTCGAACAGGCGCATGTGACCCTCCTCGTCGGCGAGGATCGTGATCACCATGTCCTGGGTCACCGGGTCGACCCCGTCGGTGGCCTGGATCAGGTCCGAGTAGAAGGAGATCGCGCCTGCCTCGGCCTCGATCACGCCCTTGATCACGTGGACGATGTCCCCCGGGTCCTCGGCGGGCTGGAGGAAGGTCTGCTCGGCCTCGAAGTCCATCGAGCCCGGAACGACGCCATAGAGCTCCTTGATCCGCTTGGCGAAGAGCTGGGCGTGGCCGAGCTCCTCCTGGATGTCGGTCTGGAGCGAGGCGACGACCTCCTGGGCACGGACCCCGTCCGGGTTGACCGAGTTGGCGATGTAGCTCATCACGGTCTCGACCTCCATCCAGTAGGCCCTGGTCAGCATCGCGACGATCTCTTCGCGCTTCGCCGTGGCCGCTTCACCGAGGATTCCTGCACCCATTTACTCGAATCTCCTTGTCGTTCGTGTGTCCGGCCCCTTCGTCCGGGGCCGGCGCTCCGCCTCTTCACTGAAACTACCAGCGGAGCCCTTCTCCCTCGGTCCGCCCCGGCGGCGGGGGCCGCGGTGCGGGGCGGCGCTACCCTAAACAGGGTGTCCGGGTCCGGACCCCTCACCGGAAGAAGATGAACCCGACAGTCCTGGCAATCATCGAGATGATCCCGCTGACCGCGGCGGTCGTCTTCTACTGGAACCGGGCGATGAAGCTCTCCTGGGACGGCCGGCCGATCCCTGCCTGGAGACAGGCCTGCTTCGGAACGGGACTCTTCCTCGCCGCCTTCGTGATGTTCAACCCGTTCGGCTACCTGGCCGACGAGCTGGTCATCGCCCACATGGTCGAACACCTGATTCTCAGCGACATCGCGAGCCTCTTCATCGTTCTCGGCCTGACCAGGTCGATCCTCCAGCCGATCCTCGCCCTGCCCCTGATCGGCAGGCTCCAGGTGCTGGCGAACCCCTTCATCGCCTTCCCCCTTTGGGCCGCCAACCTGTTCATCTGGCACATCCCGGCCCTCTACGACGCAGCCTGGGGGAGCAGCCTGGCGCACGGACTCGAGCACGCGATGTTCCTCGGGTTCGGGATCCTGATGTGGATGCCGGTTTTCGGCCCGCTGCCGGTGCCTTCCTGGTTCGGGCCGGGCTGGAAGGTGATCTACGTGGTCCTGGTCCGGTTCACCGCCGCGATCCTCGGCAACGTCCTGATGTGGTCCCAGGTGACGCTCTATGAGAGCTACGCGGCCGGCCAGGCGAAGTGGGGCCTCACGGCGGTTGCCGACCAGAGCATCGCCGGGGTGCTGATGATGATCGAGGGGACCTTCCTGATCTTCGGCGTGCTCGGCTGGACCTTCTTCGAGTCGGCCCGCCAGAGCATGCGCAAGCAGGAGTTGATCGACCTGGCCTGGTCGGAAGGGTTCGAGCTCGACCCCGAGAGGGCCGACCGGGCGGTCAAGGCCGGTCATGGCGACCTGCTCGAGCGGCGGATCCGCTCCGGGGAGCTCCGGCGGAGCACGGCCGGTTGAGCGGCCGCGGGTACTCCGGCGGACTTCGCAGGAGGCCCTTCGCGGCCTGGCTGGTGACCGGCCCGGTCGGAAGGCTGGTCGGGCTCGTTCTCGACTTCGCCAGTGAGCTCGGCCGACTCGTCCGCGGCCGTCTCGCGGCACGGACTTCCCGGCGGCCCCGGGGCCGCTAGGGTCAGTCGGCCTTGGAGACGACGATCGCTGAACAGGAGGGCTCCCGCGTCCGGGTCGAGGTGGACGTTCCGGCGGCCGAGGTCGACCGGGCAATCGGGCGTGCCGCCAGGACGATGGCCCGCGAGATGCGGCTGCCGGGCTTCCGCAAGGGGAAGGCTCCGCCGGCTCTGGTGATCCAGCGGGTCGGGTTCGGCCCGGTCCTGGAGGACGCGATCAGGGAGTCCCTGCCGGACTGGTACATGCGGGCCGTCTACGAATCGGGCATCGCCCCGATCGGCGATCCGGAGGTCGAGGTCACCTCGACCCCGGCCGGCGAGGGCGAGCCGCTCACCTTTGCGTTCGAGATCGGGGTTCGGCCCACGGCGGTACTCGGTGAGTACCTCGGCGTCGAGGCCGAGCGGCCAGAGCCGGAGCCACCGGAGGAGTTGATCGTCCGCGAGATCGATCGGTTGCGCGAGTCGATGGCCCGCCTCGAGCCGGTCGAGCGCCCGGCCCGCGAGGGCGACCATCTGCTGGTCGACTTCACCGGCCGACTCGACGGCGAGGAGTTCGAGGGTGGAAGCGCGACTGGCGAGGTGATCGAAATTGGCGCCGGACGCCTGATTCCGGGCTTCGAGGAGCAGCTCGTTGGAGCCGAGGGGGGCGGCCAAGTGGAGGTCGAAGTGACCTTCCCCGAGGACTACGGAGCCGAAAACCTGGCCGGGAAGGAGGCCGTCTTCTCGGTCTCGGTGTCGGAGGTACGGGAGAAGGTGATGCCCGAAGCCGACGACGAACTCGCCGCCTCGATCTCGGAGTTCGAGACGATCGCCGAGCTACGGGCGGATATCGCCGAACGGCTCTCGGAGGCCCTCGCCGAGCGGGCCGACCAGGACTTCCGGGTCAACGTGGTCGACGCCGTGGCCGAGGGGGCGACGGTCGAGGTGCCCGAGGAACTGGCTCGGGACCGGGCGAAGGAGCGGTGGGAGAGGGTCGAGCGCCAGATCGCCGGAAGCGGCATGAACCCCGACTCCTGGCTCCAGATGCAGGGCAAGACGAGAGAAGAGGTGATCGAGGAGTCGCTGCCGGACGCCGAACGGGAGATCCGGCGCGAGGCCGCAGTGGTTGCCGTGGCGGAGGCCGAGGGGATCGAGGTCGAAGATGACGAGATCCTGGAGGAGCTCGGACCGGTTGCCGAACGGGAGCGGACCACTCCCGAGAAGTTGCTCGAGCGACTCGCCCGGGACGGTCGGGACGGCCCGATCCGGGAGGACATCAGGATCCGCAAGGCGATCGACCGGCTCGTGGAGGCAACAACCCCCGTTCCGGTCGCCACTCCGGTTCCAGGCGAGTCAGGCGACGACGAGGGCGCCCGGGACGAGGTCGAAGAGGCCTCCGGCCAGGAGAAGAAGCTCTGGACTCCGGGTGACCCCCGCTGACCGGTCGCCGGTGCGGCCAGTCGCCCGGCGCGTCACCGATATAGACTCGTCCCCATGAGTCCACTTGTTCCGATGGTGGTCGAACAGACCTCGCGCGGCGAGCGTTCGTTCGACATCTACTCCCGGCTTCTCAACGAACGGATCATCTTCCTCGGGTCCGGGGTCGACGACGAGGTAGCCAACCTGATCGTCGCCCAGCTGCTCCATCTCGAGTCCGACGACCCCGAGAAGGACATCAGCCTCTACATCAACTCGCCCGGCGGTTCCGTCTATGCGGGCCTCGCTATTTACGACACGATGCAGTTCATCAAGCCCGACGTGCAGACGATCTGCGTCGGGATCGCGATGAGCATGGGTGCCCTGCTGCTGGCCGGCGGGGCAGAGGGGAAGCGGATGTCCCTGCCGAACTCGAAGATCCTCATCCACCAGGTGTCATCCGGCTTCCAGGGCCAGGCGACGGACATCGAGATCCACGCCAACGAGATCATCGACACCCGTGGCCGGCTGGACAAGATCCTTGCCCAGCACACGAAGCAGGACCTCGAGAAGGTCACCAAGGACACCGAGCGCGACTACTTCATGAGCGCCGAGGAAGCCCGGGACTACGGCATCGTGGACCGGGTCATCGAGCACCACTGAGCAGGCAAGGCTCGCGGCGTGACGGGCCGGTTCGGGCCCGCCGAAACCGTTCGACAGCTTCCGGAATCACGCTATTTGCGCCATTCCCCGGTCCCTTTCACCCCGGCGTCTGCGATCCGGAGTAGCTTCGGCATGTGCTGAGAGGCACCAACCCGGTGAAGGAAGGGCCGGTGGGGTGCCGAAGCGCAGGAATGGGGGTCTTCCCCAAGATGATTCGCAAACGGAGGAGAAGAAAGTGAACGAAGCGGTTACCGCGGAGGGCAAGCTCGACATCGGGGGCGTCTTCAGCCGAACTGGCGAGATCTACAAGCAGGCATTCGGGACGGTCTGGATCGTCGCCCTGATCCTGATGATTCCGGTGGCGGTCCTGACCGCCCTCGCGGACAACGGTGGAGCGTTGATCAACTTGATCGCCGGGATCGTCCAGCTCGTCGCCGGCGTCTGGCTGGCAGGGACGATCGTCAAGATCGTCGAGGACGTCGAGTCAGACGGGGTGGTCGATGCCTCGGTCGGCGAACTCTTCGGTCTGGTCTGGCCCCGCCTGATCTCGCTGATCCTGCTTTCGATCGTGGTCGGGATCCTGACCTTCATCGGCTTCATCCTGCTGGTCATTCCCGGAATCATCCTGACCCTGATGTGGATCGTCTCCACTCCCTCGATGATGGTCGAGGAAAAGGGAGTGTTCGACTCGATGTCGAGGAGCTCCGAGTTGACCAGGGGCAACCGGATGCGGATTCTCGGCGTCGGTGTCCTGCTGGTCGTGGCCTACATCGTTCTTGCCCTGATCATCAGCCTGCTGGCCGCTATCACGCCAGTTCTGGGGATCATCGGCGGGATCATTCTCCTGGTGGCCGTCTACCCGTACCTCTCGATCATCGTCTCGGTCCTCTACTTCAACCTGGTCGAGGTGAAGGGCGGCCAGGTCGTCCCTGGCGGTGGCCCGACTGCCGGCATCGAGCAGGTGGAGCAGGTCGAGCAGGTGGACGTTGTCGAGGAAATCGACCCGGGCGAGCGCCAGTAAGGCCGTCGCTCACTGCCGGCTACGAGCTGGCGCAGAGATTCATGACGGACCGTCGCCCCCGGGGCGGCGGTCCGTTTTCTTTTGCCAGGGACCTGCGTTGCAGGACCGGTGTTTCGGCCGGGCCCTGACTCAGATCTCGACCTCGTACTCGATCCAGGTCGACTTCTCGGCGCCCGGGACCGAGTCGTAGAGGCGCTGGGCGGTGGCGTTATCGGGCGCGGTCGACCATTCGAGGCAGGCCCCACCGCTTTCACGGGCGACTTCCAGTGCCTTTTCGATCAGGGCTCGTCCAGCTCCCTTGCCCCGTGCCTCCGGAAGGACGAAGAGGTCGTACATCAGGACGGTATCGGCAGCCCGGAGCGAGCTCTTGGAGCGGTGCAGGCAGGTGAAGCCAAGGATCTCTCCATCTTCGAAGGCACCGAACAGCCAGCCTTCGTCGTCGGAGTCCGTGAACCGGTGGAGGAATCGCCGGTTCCTGTCGAGATCGATCTCTTCGACCTCGTAGAAGCGCTGGTAGGCGACGAACAGCGGCTCGACCGCGGCCAGTCCCTCGTTTCCTATCCTCTCGATCTCGATCGCCATCGAGGGCACGGTACCGACCGGAAGGCCCGGGCGAAAGATCCTTCCCGACGGGAGGGAGCCGGACCCCGATGGGAAAGAAAGGCCGCAGGCCGGGAGTTGCCCGTTGCTAGTTTGGGTCCCGGCCTTTCTCGACCTAGGAAGACGATGACCTGCGAAGCACCAGAGAGGGGTAGGGCCGGTGGCCAGAGGTAGCGATTCGAACGAGCAGTTGCTCTGCAGTTTCTGCGGCAAGTCCCAGCGCCAGGTGAAGAAGCTGATTGCCGGCCCCGGCGTCTACATCTGCGACGAATGCATCGACCTCTGCAACGAGATCATCGACGAGGAGATGGTCGAGCCGACCGCCTCCGTACCGGGTCTCGACCTCGAGCGGCTCCCCCGACCGGAGGAGATCAACGCCGTCCTCGACGACTACGTGATCGGTCAGTCCTCGGCCAAGCGCTCGCTCGCGGTCGCGGTCTACAACCAC